>NZ_JAVREQ010000018.1:0-148756 GCF_031845485.1 Streptomyces hazeniae | reverse complement strand
CACCCACCACACCCGCCACCAGCACCCTGAACGCACCCGCCACCCCCCACCCCCCTCCCGTAGCCCGCCCCTACACCCGCACCACCACGACACCAGCCACCCGGCACGACACCCACACCCAGGCACGGCGAAGCCGCCGCCTGAACCGCACCCCCAGGACGCCGCGCAGCGCGGCGTCAGCCCTCGCGGGCGAAGGAGACCTCGACGCGGCGGTTCTTCTTCCGGCCCTCCTCCGAGGAGTTGTCCGCGATGGGGTAGTCCTCGCTGTAGCCGCGCACCTGGAAGGTGATGCCCGGGTCCAACTCCCCGGCCAGTTCCTTCTGGACGGCGTTGGCCCGCTGCTTGGAGAGAACTTCACCGTGGGCGTACGAGCCGAGGTTGTCGGTGAAGCCGAAGACGTTCACCTCGGTCGCGCCCTGGCCTTCGATCTCCGTCGCGATGTCCTCGATGCGAGCGCGCGCCTCGTTGTTGAGCTTCGCGCTGTTCTTGGGGAACAGCACCTCCGCCTGGAGGGTGAAGGTGGTCTTGGTGTTGCTGTCGGCTCGGCGCTGCTCGCCGGTCATGGTCTCGGTGACGAACTTGATGTCCAGCACCTTCGGCGGGGCGAGGCGCGCCCCGTCGGCGAGCTCCAGGCCGACGGCCTGCGGATCCACCTCCACCGGCGGTTCGGCGTCGCCGATGTTGTCCGGCGGCTCGCTGTACGAGGGGGCGGGTCCGCCGTCCTCCCCCGGCAGGGCGGGGTCGTCGGTCGGGATCGTGGTCGGGTTGGCGGCGCCTGGCAGCGAGGGCGGGGCCGGCGGATCGGTGGGGTCCGCGTGCGCGCCGGTGGCACCGACGCCTGCCAGGACCAGGACCGACACGGAGGTACAGGCGGCCGACCGCAGGACACGTGCGCGGGGGCGAGGGGTCATGGCCGGGCTCACCCTTCCGAGAGGGAGACGGTGGCGGGCGGCATGTCGGCGATCTGGAAGTCCACCTCGTCGTTCCCCTCCGGCGGCGCGGGGAACTGCGCGTACCAGTCGGCGGTCTTTCCGGCCTCCACACCGAGGGTGAACTTCGTGCAGAGGCAGCGTCCTTCGGTGTCGCGGAGGATGTAGTACCGCTTGCGGCCTTCCTTGTCCACGAGCTTGGCGCCGGCCATGGACGCCTGGTTGTCGGCGAGTTCGGCTTCGTCGCCCTGCCAGCCGGGGGCGACCCATACGTCGCTCCCCGCATTCGTGACGGTGCCTCGGAGTGTCACGAAGCCGCCCTCTTCCCGGACGGCGGAGGTGACGCGCAGGGTGATGTCGCCGCCTTTGACCTCCGCGACGACCTGGTTCTGGTCCTGTCCGCCGGAGGCCTCGCCGTCGTTCCCCCCGCCCTGCGACCCGGCCTGGCTGCTGGACTGCTCGGGCTGAGGGCCCTCGCTGTCCCCACTGCATCCGGCGATCGCCAGTGCGGTGCCCAGGGTGAGGGCCACGACGGTCGAAGCCCTGCGGGCTCGGGCTGGCCGCATGCTCATGGCTCGGTCTCGTCCTTCACTCGTTGCTCGGTGGTCAGTCGACGAGGACCACGTCGAACAGGTCGGCTGGGTCCAGGTCGATGTCGTCGTCATCGGGGTCGATCTCGATCTCTTCGCCGTCGCAGGTCAGTTCCACGTCGTCGCTGTCTGCGTCGAAGGCGCACTGCGGCCGGACGACCGCCGTCGCGTCGGCGGTGGCGGTCTTGTTGCCGGTTCCGGGGATGATGGTCTTGCCGGTGTCGAAGTTCGTCTCGACGGTCACGGCGTAACCGGGGTCGCCTCGGCGGAGGACCGGGTCGCAGGACGTCACCGAGGAGTCGTTACGCCCGGCGAAGTCCGACGCCGCGCCGCAGCCTTCGGGGTCGAGCGACTCGGTGAGGTCCAGCCAGTCCTGCCACTCGTCGTCGTCCCCGAGGGAATCGAGGAACCCGTCGAAGAAGCGGTCACGGTCGTCCTGTGCCGCAGCGAGGGCCGCCGCGTCAGCCGCCGACTGGCCGCCGTTGCGCACGGCGCCCGCCTTGGCCACGGCGAAGAACGCCAGGGCGAGGAAGAGCAGTCCGGCGATGACCCCGGCGTACAGGATCAGGGTCTGTCCGCCGTCACCGTGGAGAGCACGACTCAGAGGATGCCGCTCACCGCACCGCGGATACCGGCTGCGATCTGAGTGCCCAGGTTCAGCTGGGTGATCAGCAGGATGATGCCGGCGACCAGGATGACGATGCCCGCGTACTCGATGGACGTGACGCCCCGGTCCGCGGCGCGGCCCCTCAGGTGTGGGGTGGTCTTCCGGACCCACTCGCGGATGGCCCTCATGGCGGTCTCCTCCGGTGTCGGCCGGCCTCGTGCGGCCGGTCCCGCTCAGCGAGGTGAGGATGCCCCGTAAGGTCAACGTCCTCACCTCCGGCTGTGGTTCGTCGTTTCGGTGGTCTGTCGTATTGTCGCGCACCGTCGATGTGCCATCGCTGAGGGTGTCACGATCGGTGGCATCTGCACCAGAGTCGGCGGGTATCGGGATGGACTCGGCGTGACCGCCGCCGCCCACAACGCCGCCCACGCTCCTCGTCATTCGCCCAGGAACGAACCGAAGTCCGTCCCGCTGCCCAGGACGAAGGTGGCGACGATGAGGATGAGCGTGCCGGGCAGCAGGAACGCGATGGTGGCGATGGTCGCCTTGGGAACCGTCTTGGCGGCCTTGCGGCGGGCGTTCTGCGCATCCGTACGGCGCATGTCGGTGGCGATCTGCATCAGCGTGTCGGCGATGGGGGCGCCCAGTTCCTCGCCCTGCTGCAGTGCGGTGACGAACTGGTCGACCTGTTCGGAGGAGTTGCGGCGGCGCAGCTGACCGAACGCCTCGCGGCGGCTCACCCCCATGTCCATCTGCCGCAGGGTGATGTGGAGTTCGTCCGCCCACGGCCCCTTGTAGCGTTCGGCGACCCGCTCCAGGGCCTGACGGAAGCTGAGTCCGGCCGAGACGACGACGGCGAGCACGTCGAGGAAGTCGGGCAGCGTGCGCTCGATCTCGCGCCTGCGGTGGCGGATGGCCTCGCGCAGGGCGAGGTCCGCGGCGAACCAGCCGAAGGCCAGGGCGATCAGGGCGAAGACGGGGCTGCCGGCGACGAGGCCGATGCACGCCATGACGGCACCGAAGAGCCCGTAGACGGCGCGGCGGGCGGCGTAGCGGTCGAGGGTGAGGCCGCCGGGGTTGCCGGCCTGGTCGATGCGTCGGCGCTTGGCGTCCCGCAGTTTGGGTCCCATCAGCCGCAGCACGAGCGGGGCGAGGCGGACGCCGAGGGTGTCGACGGCCTGCTGGCGCGGTTTGGCGCGGGTGGCACCGACCTCCAGTGCAAGCGCGAGGTCGGACGGCAGCCTGGTCTCGCCGCGGTAGAGGCGTATGCCGGTGAGGACGCCGAGTACGGCCAGTCCTGCGGCGAGGGCGAGGAGCAGCGGGAGCAGGGAGGTCACGGTGCGCACTCCTCAGACTTCGATCCGGCCGAGGCGGCGGATGACGGTGAATCCGACGGCGAACAGCCCGACGGCGACGATCATCGCGATCTGTCCGGCGGGCGTGCCGGTGACCTGGTCGAGGGCGCCCGGGGACATGGAGTTCATCATCAGCATCGCGCCGACGCCGAGCACGGGGATGGTGTACGCCGTGGCGTTGACCTCGGCGAGCATGGTGCGGACCTCGCGCCGGGTCTCCTTGCGTTCCTCCAGCGTCTCGGTGAGGTTGCGCAGCGAGCTGACGATGGTGCCGCCGGCGCGGTGGGAGAGCACCAGGGTGGTGACGAGGACGACGAGTTCGCGCGACGGGAGGCGTTCGGCGAGTTCGCCGAGGGAGTCCTCGACGGAGCGTCCGACGGCGAGTTCGCCCGCGACGAGGGTGAGTTCGTCGCCTGCGGGGGCGTCCATCTCCTCGGCGGCCATGCCGAGGGCGGTGCGCAGCGCGAGGCCGGCGGAGGTGGCGTTGGCGAGGATGCGGGAGAGTTCGGGGAGTTGGCCGATGAAGGCTTCGATGCGCTTCTGCCGCTGCCAGTCGAGGAAGGCGTTGGCGGCGAGGACCCCGAGGATGCCGGCGAGGGGGCCGAAGAAGGGGGCGAGCAGCGTGGCGGCGAGAATCCACAGTCCGGCGACGCCGGTGACGGCGTAGACGGCGAACTCGCCGGGGGTGAGGTCGAGTCCGGTGGCGGCGAGCCGCAGGTGGATGCGGCGGCCGAGGCGGGTGCGGCGCAGCCGACGGTCGACGGCGGTGAACGGCCGTCCCCGCCCGTCCGGTGGGAGGGGGCCCTCGGCGGGTGCGGCGAGGCGTTCGACGAGCGCCTGCCGTCGGGCGCGGCCCGACGCGAACGCCTGGACCCCGGCGACGGCGAGGACGCAGGCCAGGAGCGCGGCGGCGAGGGTGATCAGCGCGAGTGTGGTCATGGGGGTGGGTCCTCAGCCTGTTGCGCCGCCGGCTTCGCGGGTGGTGAGCCGGCTGTCGGGGGCGGCGACGCCGAACGCGGGCGGGACGGATTCGCCGGTCATGGTGAGCCGGTCGGCCGCACGGCGGGTCACGGGCAGGTGCTCGAAGGTGCCGAAGATCCGGCCGTCCGGGGTCATCGGGCGGGCGCGGAAGCGGCACACGGACGCGATCTGGAAGGTCTCCCGGCCGTGCGAGGCGAGCAGCGAGATCTCCACGATCTTCCGCGAGCCGTCGGGGAAACGCGCGAGCTGCACCAGCACGTCCACGGCGGAGTTGATCTGGTCCTGGAGGGCGGGGAAGGGGATCTCGACCTCCGACATGGAGGCGAGGGTCTGGAGGCGCATCAGCGCGTCCTCCGCGCTGTTGGCGTGCACGGTGGCGAGCGAGCCGTCGTGGCCGGTGGACATGGCCTGGAGCATGTCGAGGGTCTCGCCGCCGCGCACCTCGCCGACGATGATGCGGTCCGGCCGCATGCGGAGGCTGTTGCGCACCAGGTCGCGTACGGTCACCCGGCCCTTGCCCTCGACGTTCGGCGGGCGGGTCTCCAGGCGGATGACGTGCTGCTGCTGGAGCTGGAGTTCGGCGGCGTCCTCGACGGTGATGATGCGTTCGGTCTCCGGGATGAGGCCGGACAGGGCGTTGAGCAGGGTCGTCTTCCCGGAGCCGGTGCCGCCGGAGACGATCACGTTGAAGCGGGCCCGGATGAAGGCGGAGAGGAGCAGGACCATGGCGTCGTCCAGGGTGCCGAGCCGGACGAGTTCGTCGAGCCGGTAGGCGCGGGGGAAGCGGCGGATGGTGAGGGTGGCGCCCGTCAGGGACAGCGGCGGGATGACGACGTTGACGCGTTCGCCGGTCGGGAGGCGGGCGTCGACCATGGGGTTGGACTCGTCCACGCGCCGGTTCACGGTGGAGACGATGCGCTCGATGGTCTGCATGAGCTGCTCGTGCGAGGCGAACCGCACCGGCACCTGCGCGACGCGGCCGGCGCGTTCCACGAAGACCTGGTCCGGGCCGTTGACCATGATCTCGGTGACGGAGGCGTCCTCCAGGAGGGGTTCGAGGACGCCGAGGCCGAGCGCCTCGTCCACGACACGGCGGATGAGCAGGTCACGGTCGTCGGTCGCCAGGACGGGGCCTTCGCGGCTGATCAGGTGCCCGAGGACGCGTTCGAGGCGCGAGCGGCGTTCGGCGGGGGTGAGCGCCGACATCTCGGCGAGGTCGATCTCCTCGAGGAGCTTGGTGCGGTAGGCGGGGACGAGCCGGGCGGTGGCTTCGGCGCCTTCGGCGCCGCGCGCGCCGGTCGCGCCGGTCGCGCCGGTGCCGTTCGCGGGCTGCGACGCCGTGCCGGGCGGGTGTCCGTCGGGGCCGGACAGGCGGGAACGCAGGCTCACTCGGTGCTCCCCTCGTCGCTGGGCATCGTGACGGAGCGGGCGGCGGAGCCGAAGTCGTCGACGCCGGGGATGACCGACGGGATGGTGACGGTCGTGGTGACGGTGACGGCGTCGCCGCCGTGGGCGCAGTCGAACGTGGAGCGGCGGGCGGTCCAGCCGCTCATGGCGGCCTTGCCCGTGCCCGCGCACCGGTCCGCGATCTCGGCCTGTGACGCCGTACGGGCTCCCGCGCGGGCGCCCGTGCCGGCCTGCTGCACGGCGTAGCCGGCGATGCCGAGCTGGAGCGCCGCGAGGGCGACGAGGAGGAGCAGCGGCAGCATCCCGGCGAACTCGATGCTGGACGCTCCCCGTTGGGGATCGCGCCGAGGTGCCGTGCGCCGGGCGGTCGCCGGGCGCGAGGCGGGGCGTGCCCTCTCCCCCGGGGCTCCCCCGGTGGCGGGGACGTCTCCGGTCTCCGAGGGCCGGGCCGCACCGCGGAGCCCTGCCGGGCACGGGAAGCGGCGGGGTCGCCGAGATGTCGCCGGCCGGGGCCGGGTGCGGCCCGGCATCAGTCCGCCTCAGCGGCGGCGCCGGCGGAGCCGTCGACGGTGAAGGGCAGATTCGCGGCGCCGGGGAACAGGGCGGGGGTCGGGAGGGTCACGTCGGCCGTCCAGAGGTCGCCGGAGCGGGAACAGGACACCGTGGCGCCGGAGTTCCACGCCGACGGCAGGTGTTCGCGGGCCGCCGCCGCGCAGGCCGCGGCCGGGTCGCCGTATGCCGCGGCGGCCGTCGCCGCACGGGCGCCCTCGTCTGCGGCGTTGCCCGCGAGGGTGAAGGTGTGGCCGATCAGGACCGCCTGCCACAGCAGGGCCAGCACCAGCAGCACGAGGGGCGCCATCCCGGCGAACTCGACGGTCAGCGCCCCCCGGTCGCGTTCCGCGGACTCCCGGAGCGCCGCAAGGCGCACGGCTCGGCGCAGCCGGCCGAGGACGCGGCGGCCCGGCGAGGGCCCGTCCCAGGGCGACGGCCCGCCGGGGGCGGGCGACGGGGTCCGGCGGTGACGTTCACCGCCGGACGGGGACGGCGCTCGGGAGACCGCACGGCCTCGGGCGCACCCGGTCCCGGTGCCTGTCCGTCCGGCGCCTGCCCGTCCGGCGCCTGCCCGTCCGGTGCCTGCCCGTCCGGTGCCTGCCCGTCCGGCGCCTGCCCGTCCGGCGCCTGCGACGGCTCCGGGCGGCGTGGCGACGACCGTCCCGGCGGCGGTGCCGGGCCCGGGTGCCGCGACCCCGGCGACCGGGCTGATCGCGGTGACCCCCGAGACTCCGGGGACTCCGGGGACCCCCGCGACCCGGCCGACCGCCCGGACGAACCAGCCCGGCAGGGCGACCGCGCCCCGGTCGGAGCCGAAGCGGCCCGGGGCGGCGGGGGCGCCGGGCGGAAGGGCGGCGGGGGGCGGTGTGCCCCCGGAGACGGCGGGCGGTGCCGGCGTGCCGCGGGAGTGCCGGGGGGCGCGCCCGCCCTTGCCCTCGCCTCCTCTGCCACCGCCGTTGCCGCCCTGGGACGGCGCGGCGGCGCCCACTTCGGCGGCCAGCGTCCACAGCGCCTGCTTGACCGAGCTGCGGTCGTCGACGTCCTGGATGCGGCCCGCGTCCAGCGCGGTGTGCAGCTCCTTGAAGCCGGCGGGCACGGTGGCCCTTGCCACCGGCGTGCCGACGATGCGGGCGATGAGGGAGGGCTGGATCTCGGTGTGTTTGGAGGCGCGGTTGACGACGGTCAGGGTGTCCTCGGCCTTGCGGGCCCGGAGGCGGTCCCACAGCCGCATCATGCGCTTGGCGGCGCGTACGGCGATGACGTCGGGGGTGGTGACGAGCAGCGCGCGGTCGGCGAGTTCGACGGCGGCGGCGTTGGCGGCGTGCATCTGGGTGCCACAGTCGACGACCACGATCTCGTAGCGGGCGCGCAGCGCCGCGACGACCTGGCGGGCGGCGTGGTCGTCGACCTCTTCGCCGCGCTCGCCCTCGGCGGGGGCGAGGAGCAGGGCGAGGCCGGTGTCGTGGGTGTAGACGGCGTCGGCGAGGACGCGCGGGGTCAGGTCCGCGATGCCGGCGAGGTCGACCACGGAACGGCGGAACTGCACGTCGAGGAAGGAGGCGACGTCGCCGGACTGGAGGTTCATGTCGACCAGCACGGTGTCCCGGCCGGAGGCGCGGGCGGCGAGGGCGAGGTGCACGGCGGTGAGCGTGCAGCCGACGCCGCCCTTGGCGCCGGTGACGGAGACGACGGTGCCGCCGACGCCGCGGGCCGGGGCGGGGCCCGTGGCGTGGCCGAGGTGGCGGCGCACGCCGCCGGCCCAGGTGGCGGCGGCTTCCACGCGGGCGGCGAGTTCGTCGTGGGCGAGGGGGAGACCGACGACGCCGCGCGCGCCGGCGTCCATGGCGGCGGAGTAGAGACCGGGCGTGGTGTCGCGGGTGACGAGGACGACGCCGACGGAGGGGAAGCGGAGCGCGACGTCGCGGATGAGTTCCAGTGCGGGTCGCGGGCCGACGAGTTCGTGGACGAGGACCACTTCGGGCAGGTCGGCGGGGGACCCGGCGGCGACCTGGTCGAGGGTCTCCAGCAGGCGGGTGCCGTCGGCGGCGGGCGGCATCGGTTCGGCGCCGGGGAGCTGCGCGGCGAGGGTGGTCAGCGCGCGGGCGGCGTCGGGGTCGCCGACGGCGGGGAGGATGCGGGTCGTCACGGGCGGCTCACCTGTCCCCGGCGAGGCTGTAGACGCGTTCGTCCTCGGGGACCGGCTCGCTGCCGGGGGCGACCAGCGCGAGGCGTACGTGCTCGGCGAACGACTCGGCGTACGCGATGCGCTGGGCGTCCCGGGTGTTCAGCGCGAAGGTGATGGGCACGCCCTCGCGCTCTTCGGCGCGGCTGCGGGAGTCGTCGTCCTCGAAGGGGGCGAGTTCGCCGACGTCGATGACCCGGGCCTGGGTGACGATCAGGCGGGACTGGTCGGCGGCGGCCTCCTCGCCGTCGCGGTCGCCGTCGAAGGTGGCGTAGACGTTGACCTCGTCACCGGGGTTGATCTTCCCGGCGACGCCGGTGGCCGCGTCGATCATGATGGCGATCTCCTGCTGGCCGGCTTCGAGGGCGGGTCGTTCGGCCATCATGTCGGTCTGGAGCAGCGAGCCCTGCCGAAGCGGGTTGACGGCGATCCTTCCGCGCAGGTCACCCAGGTCGGTGACGGCCGTCTCGGGCAGCCAGCGCTCCGGCATGGAGATGCGGCGCACGTCGTCCTCGCCGATGGTCTCGTAGGCGGCGACGTCGGCCTTGAGTTCGTATGCGGTGACCTCGGGGCCGACCTTGGACTGCACCTGCCGGATCACCGCCAGGACGCCCGCGAAGGCGCCGAGTGCGCACAGGGCGGATATGGCGATGAGGAGGACGCCGCGGCGCTGACGGGAGTTCATGAACGGGGGATCCCTTGGTGGACGGCTGGTCGGAGGTCGGCGGCGGTGGCCGCCTGCGGGCCGGGGGCGTACGGGTCCCCGGGGCCGGCCGGCGGGGGTCCGGCCGGCGCCGGGGCGCCCGGGCCCAGGGGGCCGGGGCCGTGGCCGGTCACGGAGGCCGGTGCGGTGAGTTCGGTCTGTGCTCCAGGAGCCGCGACCCCTGGAGCGGGGGCCTGGCCGGCCGGTCCGTCCGGCTCCGGGCGGGCGAGTCCGGCGGCGCAGAACGCGCAGCGGTCGCCGAGGAGTTCGAGGCCGCACCAGCGGCAGGTGTCCCGGCGGACGGAGCTGACGAGCTGGTGCAGCACCGGCAGGTCGGCGATCGCGGCGGCGAACTCGGTGACCTTGCCGGTGCCCCACCATGCGGCGGAGTCGGCGGGCAGCCGTTCCTCCTGCACGTCGGTGACGCGCCACTGTGCGGCGAGGGTGCTGCGCGGCCAGTCGGAGTCGAGGCTGCCGGGGGCGACGGTGAGGCGGGTGGCGAACTGCGGCCCGGCCAGGGGACGTGCGTCCTTCGCGCCGAGCCGTACGAGCTGCGGCCCGGGAGCGGTGGTGACGGCGAACTGGGCGCCGGGCAGCCAGGACTTGGCGTGTGCGGTGAGCGACACCGGGACCTGGTCGAGCCGGGCGACGGACCCGAGCAGGGCGCCCGCGTGCACGTAGTGGGTGAGCAGCCGGGCGGCGCTGCCGAGCACGCCGGGGCTGAACTCGCACAGCGAGAGCTGCCGCAACTGCCGTACCAGGACGCCGATGCCGAGGGGCGGCAGTCTGCTGGGGAGCAGCGCGATGCGGTCGCTCTCCAGCAGGGCGCGCAGCGCGTGCAGCCGGTGCAGGTATGCGGTGGGCAGCGTGTGCGGGTGGACGACGACCAGATAGCCGTACTGGTCGACGAGCGACTGGGTCTGGGCCAGGGCGACTTCGAGCGGCTGGTCCTCGGGCGGCCGGAAGACGTGCGCGCCGGGGGTGTGCCGGTCGGGCGGGGAGAGCACGTGGTCGGGGCTGGTGACGGCCAGTGCGGTGGTCACATCCACTCCCCCCGTCCTCGGCGGTCGGCCACGGACTCGTCGTCGCTCGGTGCGACCGTCCGCACACCCTACTGACGACATAACACCTTATCGGCGCGGTCGGCCGCCAGTGAACCGTCCACCGAACCCGGTCGGACCGACCCGCCGAACCCGTCGCCGGGCCCGTCGCACGTGCACGTACCCGCGTACGGCCCCGGAGGAGACCTCCCCCGCCGGGCCGCTGCTCACGCATCGACCGCTGCGCGAAGCCTTGACAGGATCATTGGTCTGAACCATTCTGCGGCGCAGCGACGACGGTGGCCACCGTCCCTTCGAGCGTTTCCTCCCCACCCTCTCCCCCGTCCCCCATGCCGTGGAGGCAGTCGTGGAACGCACCACCCGAACGAGCCGCAGACACCGCGGACGTCGTCCGTCGCGCGGACTGACCGCCGGGGCGGCGGCGTTGGCCGCCGCCGGCGCCCTCATCGCCACCGCGCTGACCGGACCCGCCGCCGGCGCCGCGCCCGCCGAGGACGACGGCTCCCGGGCAGCGGCCCAACTCCTGGACAACGCGGGGTTCGAGGCGGGCCTGGAGGGCTGGACCTGCTCCGGCGACAGCGGTGCGGCCGCCGCCTCCCCCGCGCGCAGCGGCGCCCGCGCGCTGACGGCGACCCCCGCCGGGCAGGACAACGCCCGGTGCAGCCAGGTCGTCGCCGTCGAGCCCGACGCGGACTACACGCTGAGCGGCTGGGTGCAGGGGTCGTACGTCTACCTGGGCGCGACCGGCACCGGCACCACCGACGTGGCCACCTGGACCGGCTCCACCCCGTCCTGGAAGCAGCTCTCCACGACCTTCCGCACCGGCCCGGACACCACCTCGGTGACGGTCTACCTGCACGGCTGGTACGGCCAGGGCGCCTACCACGCCGACGACCTGGCGCTCAGCGGACCGGGCGAGCCCGGTGACCCGGGCGACCCGGGCGACCCGGAGGTGCCGGCGGTGCCGAGCGGCCTGACCGTGGGCGCCGTGACCGCCGGCTCCGTCGACCTGTCCTGGTCCGAGGTGCCGGACGCCACGGCCTACCACGTGTACCGGGACGGGACGAAGGTCGCGTCCGTCGAGGGCGCCTCCGCCACCGTCGCCGGGCTCTCCCCGTCGACCTCGTACGCCTTCCGCGTCAGCGCCGTCAACGGCGTCGGGGAGTCCGCGAAGTCGGCCGCGGTGACGGCCCGTACGTCCGCCGACGGCGGGGACGGCGGCACCACCGTGCCCGAGCACGCCCTCACCGGCTACGTGCAGAACTTCGACAACGGCGCGCAGACGCAGCGACTGACCGAGGTGCAGGACGCGTACGACATCATCGCCGTCGCCTTCGCCTCCTCCACCAGCACACCGGGCGAGCTGACCTTCGCGCTCGACCCCGCGCTGGCCCCGTCCGACGACGCGTTCAAGGCGGACATCGCCGCGAAGCAGGCCGAGGGCAAGGCGGTGATCCTGTCCGTGGGCGGCGAACTGGGCAACGTGACGGTCAACGACGACGCGTCCGCCCGCGCCTTCGCCGACAGCGCCTGGGCGCTGATGCAGGAGTACGGCTTCGACGGCATCGACATCGACCTGGAACACGGGATCAACTCGACCTACCTGACGCAGGCGATCCGCGACCTGGCGGCGAACGCCGGGCCGGACTTCGTGCTCACCATGGCACCGCAGACGCTGGACATGCAGTCCACGTCCACCGAGTACTTCACGCTGGCGCTGAACGTGAAGGACATCCTCACCGTCGTCAACATGCAGTACTACAACAGTGGTTCGATGCTGGGCTGCGACGGCCAGGTGTACAGCCAGGGCTCGGTGGACTTCCTCACCGCGCTCGCCTGCATCCAGCTCCGCGGCGGGCTGGACGCCTCACAGGTCGGCCTCGGCACGCCCGCCTCGCCGCGCGGCGCCGGATCGGGCCACGTCGACCCGTCCGTGGTCAACGACGCGCTGGACTGTCTGGCGCGGGGCACGCACTGCGGCTCCTTCCAGCCCTCGCAGACCTACCCGTCGCTCCGCGGCGCGATGACCTGGTCCACCAACTGGGACGCGCTGAACGGCGACCAGTGGTCGAACGCGGTCGGCCCGCACGTCCACGGACTGCCGTAGCCGGCGTACGCCCGCGTCACCCCCGCCTCTCCCCGGGCCGACTCCGCCCGGGGAGAGGCATGTTCCCGGCCCGGACTGGACAGGTTCATGCTCGACTTCCACCCGCGAGGAGAGGATCCCCTCATGCGCCGCTCTCTGCCCGTGGCGATCGCCGCCGCGATCCTGCCGCTGCTGGCTCCCACCGCCGCCTCCGCCGCCGCGGCACCGGGCACGGCTGAGGCGCCGAGCATCACCGGGGCACGCGCGGACCGCACCCCGTGGTCCGTCGCGCACGACGGCGCCCAGGCGTCGGGAGAGCGCTGGCGGGAACCGAACGGGATCTTCTCCGATCTGGTCGTCGAGGGAGAGCTGACGGGTGCGGGGACCGGCTGCCACTCCGTGTGGACGCGGTTCGTCTACGACCTCGCGCCGGCCTTCCCCGCGAAGCAGGCCGAGGTGTGCGGTGCGGAGTCCGCCGCGGTGTCCCTCCGGGCGTTCATGATGCCGACCACCACGGCCTACATCACCGTCTGCCGCGGCACCGAGGACACCGCCGACTGCGCCTCCTGGAGCCGCCTGTGACCGCCTGACGCCGCCCACCCGGCGGCCCGCACCGGGCCGCCGGGCGCCGCGACGCGCGACGCCGGCGGGCGGCCCGACGTGTCCGCAGCCCGTAACGGGACGGCTTCGGCCCGGACACCGGCGCCTCCGCCGGGGCCGGCCGGCTCTACTGTTCCGTGCATGTCATGGATGAAGCGCCGGCGCACCGCCGCCCTGGGCGCGGCGGTTCTCTTCGCCTGGATGTTCTGGAATCTCCTCTCCGGGCCGACCTACGAGTTCGAGGGGAGCGCGTCCCCCACGGGCAACCCGGCGTTCTCGGTCCGGTGCGAGCCCATGATCTGGCGCGCCACCTGGGTGGAGGACTGGCACGCCTCCGGCATCGACGGCCACCACCACACGTACACCGTGACGGAGGGGCTGGAGCCGCGCAGCCAGGAGTTCCGCACGGAATGGGAGCGCAGGCACCGCGAACCCTTCGATCTCGCAGCCGCCCAGACCCTCCCGGACGACACGATCCGGGGCGAGCTGAGCGCGCTGTGCGCCGACGCCCGGACGGGTCAGGCGGGACTCATGGCCCTGGTCGCCGTCCCCGCTGCGCTGCTGGCGGTCCGGGGCTTCGCACCGCGCCGGAGGTGGGTGCTGACGGACCTCCCGCCGGACGGCCCACCCACCACCCGCGGCTCCGCGACGACTCCGGACGCCCCCGGCGGCGGGACGGCGCAGAGCACGTGACCGCCGCGCCGCGCCGCCCGGGACGCGCCGTCAGAGCAGGGACCGGATCTTCTCCACGAGCAGCACGAAGAACAGCAGCCCGCCGACCACCAGCATCACGTTGCTGAGCAGGCCGTTGCGCCAGGCGTGCGGCGTGCGGTCCGTGTTGAGCAGCCACAGCAACGTCCCCGCGAGGAACGGCAGGAAGAACGCGCCCAGCACGCCGTACGCGATGACCAGCCCGAAGGGCTGTTCCAGCCACAGCAGCGCCATCGGCGGAACGGTCAGCCACAGCATGTACGCGCGGAACGGCGTCGACTTCTCGCGCTCGCCGCGCGAGACCTGCTTCGCGCTGTCCTCCGGCCGCTCGCCGTTCGGGGCGCGGGCCGCCCGGACGCGCTCGACGAAGTCGGCGAAGAGCAGGCTGACGCCGTGCCAGACGCCGACCAGGGAGGAGAACGAGGCGGAGAAGAAGCCGACCAGGAACAGCACGGCGGTGGTCGAGCCGAAGCGCTCCTCCAGGACGTCGCCGAGGTCGACCAGGCCCTCGCTGCCGTCGGTGAGCGCGATGTTCGCGGCGTGCAGCAGCTCGGCGCCGACGATGAGCATCGCGACGACGAAGATGCCGGTGGTGACGTAGGCGACCCGGTTGTCCAGGCGCATCATCTTCATCCAGCCGGAGTCGGTCCAGCCCTTGGCGTTCACCCAGTAGCCGTAGGCGGCCATGGTGATGGTGCCGCCGACTCCGCCGATGAGGCCGAGGGTGTAGAAGACCGAGCCGTCCGGCAGGGTCGGCACCAGGCCGGAGAAGAGGGCGGGGACGTCCGGGGAGACGCGGATCGCGAGGTAGACGACGACCACGAACATCACGCCGACGAAGAGCATCATGATCTTCTCGACGACGGCGTACCGGTTGAACCAGACGACGGCGAGTCCGGCCAGGCCGGAGAGGATCGCCCAGAACTTCAGCCCGGGTCCGTCCGGGAAGAGGGCGTGCAGCGGCAGGCCGCTGGTCGTCATGGCGGTGGCGCCGTACACGAAGCCCCAGACGACGACGTAGACCGCGAAGTAGACGGTGGTCCAGGCGCCGAGGGAGCGCCAGCCGTCGAAGAGGGTGCGGCCGGTGGCGAGGTGCCAGCGGCCGACCGCCTCGGCCAGTGCGATCTTGACGATGCATCCGATGACCGCGGCCCACAGCAGCGTGTAGCCGAACTTGCTGCCGGCCAGCAGGGTGGACACGAGGTCGCCGGCGCCGACACCGGTCGCGGCGACGACCATGCCGGGCCCGATGTAGCGCCAGCTCGACTTGCGCACGGCGGCGCCGCCGGCTCCGTCGCTCTTCGTGCCCGGACTGTTCTCGGTGGTCATCACGTGCCTCCGTGCTCGTCCCCAGGGGTGTGGGCGCATGAAACAGGCCATCGACGACCCAGCACAAGGGGTCCGCGCGGACTGTCCGTGAACAGTCCGTGCGGGCCCCTTGTCCGTGGCTCCGGGCCTATGGCCTGGGAAGCTCGCAGCCCGGCAGACCGAGGTCGATCTTGTTGCCGGTGGTGACGCACTCGGTGATCTTGTACGTCTGCTGGCCGTAGTTGATCCCCTGGCGGACGGTGACCTCACCGTTCTCGTCCACCTCGCAGGGGTTGTTCATCGTGCACTCGCCACCGTTGGTGTTGCCGGTGTTGTTGACGCCGACGACCTCGCCGGTGGCGTCGTTCACGATCGGGGAACCGGAGGTGCCGCCGATGGTCTCGCACTCCGGGGTGTAGCGGATGGAGTCCTTCATGACCCACCCGGCCTCGTGCAGCTCGTGCACGAACGCGTCGATGTCGCAGCTGTAGGTGCGCTTCCAGTAGCCGGAGACGACCGTGATGGCGGTACCGGCGGTCGGGTGGCCGGCCGCGATGTCCAGCGGCTGTATGCCGTGCTGGGACTCGATCTCCTGGTAGGTGGAGTCGAGCTCGTACAGCGACACGTCGGTGTCGGTCATGGTCGCGTAGCTGAGCCGGGTGGCGTTCAGCGTGGCGACGTCGTTCGCGCTCGCGTCCAGCAGGGTGAAGCTGCGGCTGGACGGCTGGTCGACGACGACCTCGCCGGGGCTCGGCATGCCGGACTGGAGGCAGTGCCCGTTGGAGAGCACCAGCGCCGGGTCGGTGGGCTGCGACTGCGGGACCCGCACGAGGGAGCCCGAGCAGTTGCTCAGCGCCACGGTGCCGGCGAAGTCGGGTGCGGCCTGGGGGGCCTTCTCGGCCTGGGCGGGCGCGGCGGACGTGGGGGCCGCCTTGCCGAAGGGAGCGGCGTCCGGCGCGGACGCGGCGGCGGGGGTCGTGGCGAGACCCGTGAACGCGGTCGCCCCGAGCAGGGCGGCGGTCAGGGCGCCGACGAGAGGTCTTTTCATGTGGGGGATTCCTCTCCGTACCGAAGATGTGTTCGGCGGTGCCTGCCGCATTCTTCGGGTTGAGCATGTCCACCACAAGGGGGCGTGGCCGAAACCCACCAGTCGGCTGGAGTTCCCCGCGGCCTGCCTCAACTCCTCGGCACCTCGGTGCCCTCGGCACCTCGGTGCCCTCAGCCGAGCACGGCCAGCGCGTCGATCTCCACCAGCAGTCCCGGCGGCAGCCCGACGTAGACCGTCGTACGGGCCGCCGGCGGGCCGGTCAGGTCCTGCTCCGCGAAGTACGCGTCGTAGAGCGCGTTGAACTCGGGGAAGTGCGCGGTGTCGGTCAGGTAGACGCGGATCATGACGGCGTCGTCCCAGCTCGCCCCGCCCTCCCGGAGGATCGACGCGACGTTGGCGAAGGTCTGGAGGGTCTGTTCGCGCAGCGTCGGCCCCGCGGGGGTGGGCGGTTCGCCGGGAACGGACGGGAGGAAGCCGACCTGCCCGGCGACCTGGAGGATGTTCCCCTTCCGCACGCCGTGCGAGAACCGGGCGGGCGGGGTGGTGTGGGTCGGCGGCGTGAGCGCGGTCTTCTCGGTGGGCCGTGTCGTCATCGGGTGGTCTCCTCCTGAGGGGCGGTGCCGGGTCCCGGCTCGTCGGCGGGGCGCCCGGCGTACTCGGCGCTGATCGCCCGGGCGGTGCGGCGTACCAGCGGAAGCAGGGTGAGCAGTTCGTCCGCGGAGACCACCACGTTCGGCGCCGACACCGACATCGCGGCGACCACCCGCCCGTCCGCGCCCCGGACCGGCGCGGCCACGCAGTTGATGGACTCCTCGTGCCCGCCCAGGTCGGTGGCCCAGCCCTGCTCGCGGACGAGCGCCAGCTCGGCCAGGAACGCCTCCGCGTCCGGGGTCGAACGGGCCGTGTAGGCGGGGTAGTCGAGCCGTTCGGCGACGGCGCGCCGCCGCGCCTCCGGCAGGTCGGCGAGCAGCAGCTTGGCGACGGCGGCGACCGTGAGGGCCACCGGCTTGCCGATGCGGGAGTACATCCGCACCGGGTACCGGCTGTCCACCTTGTCGACGTAGACCACCTCGTCCTCCTCGTACACGGCGAGGTGAACGGTGTGACCGGTGCGCTCGTTGAGGGCGGAGAGGTGGGGGTGGGCGACGCCACGCACGTCCACGTTCTCGATCGCCTGCTGGGCCAGGGCGAACAGCCGGGCGCCGAGCCGGTAGCGCTGGTCCGGCGTGCGGTAGACGATGCCGTGCTCGTGCAGCGTGCGCAGCAGGCGCAGCGCCGTGGACTTGTGCACCCCGAGCCGCTGCGCGACCTGCTCCAGTCCGGCCGGCCCTTCGGCCAGCAGCGGGAGGATGCTCAGCGCTCTGTCGACGGTCTGGCTCATGGGACGGCGGTCTCCTGTGCGGTCCAGCCCGGTGCGAGGCGCAGCCGCGCCCAGGCGTCGTCGGGCAGGGCGGCGAGCCGGTCCGCGTGCTCCCGCGCGGGCGGCTCCGCCAGGTCGCCGGGCACGGTGAGCGCGGCGGCCGCCAGCAGGTGGCCGTGCCGCAGCCGGTCGCGTACGGGCAGTCCGCGCAGCGTCGCCGACAGGTAGCCGGCGGCGAACGCGTCCCCGGCCCCGACGTGCGCGACCACGTCGACGTGGGGCGCCGGGACGTGCACGGCCCCGCCGCGCCCGAACGCCGTCGCGCCGAGGGCGCCCTGCTTGACCACGAGGGCGGCCGGTTCGGGCAGCGCCGCGCGGACGGCGGCCGGGCCGCCGGTGACGCCCCAGGCGGCCTCCGCCTCGTCCTCACCGGCGAACACCAGGTCGCAGCCCCGGGCGAGGTCCAGCAGGACCCGGGCGTCGGCGGCCGAACGCCACAGGCCGACGCGGTAGTTGACGTCGAAGGCGACCGTCGGGCGGCCCGGCCGGGGCGCGGTGAGCGTACGCAGCAGGTCGAGGCAGCCGCCGGACAGCGCGGCCGTGATGCCGGTGAGGTGCAGGACGCGGCCCGCGTCGGCGGCGGCCAGGCCGACCGTCCGCGGGGACATCGCCGAGGCCGCGGAACCCGCGCGGTAGTAGGCGACCTCTCCGGCCGCCCGCTCCCCGGACACGGTCGCCCGTTCGCCGCGCGTACGGAAGTAGACGCCGGTCGGCCGGTCCGGGTCGCGGACGACGTGCGCCGTGTCGACCCCGGCGGCGGCGACCGCCGCCACCAGGTGGTCGCCGAACCCGTCCGCGCCGACCCGGCTGACCCAGCGGGTGGGGTGCCCCGCACGGGCGAGCGTGCAGGCCACGTTGGACTCGGCGCCGCCGATGGACCGTTCGAAGGCCGGCACCTCGGCGAGCGGGCCCGGCGTCGTGGGCAGGAACGTGACCATCGACTCGCCCAGGCAGACGGCGTCCGCGCGCACGGTTCTGGCCACGATAGTGAGCGCTCCTTCTCCCCGCCCGGCCGCGTCGTCCGGCGGTGTTGCCCGGCGGTGTGGGTCGGCGGCGGCGCGGGAATCCGTTGACCGGTTCTTGCGCGGGATGCTAGACACCTGTAGCGAAGGACGCAATGACCGTTGCAGCGGATGCAACGCGTGCACACGAGCCGTCGACGGAGCCGGAGCCGCACCATGTCCACCGCAGCCGACCGTACGGCCGCCGCACGCCTCAACCGGCTCGCCGGCGAGGTCGTCGACCACCGCTTCAAGGGCCTGCCGCCGGACGCCGACGGACGCACCGTCGGGGAGCTCTCCGCCGAACGCCGCAACCTCTTCACCGACGGCTTCACCACGCCGGTCCTCGCCCTGTCCGCCGAGGACGTCGAGCACAACGTGCGGCAGCTCGAACTCTTCTCCGCCCGCCACGGACTGGCCTTCGCCCCGCACGGCAAGACCTCCATGGCGCCACAGCTCTTCGACCGGCAGCTCGCCCACGGCGCGTGGGGCATCACCGTCGCCGTCCCGCACCAGGCACGGGTCTGCCGCGCGTACGGCGTGCAACGCGTCTTCCTCGCCAACGAACTGGTCGACGCGGCCGCCCTGCGCTGGGTCGCCGCCGAGATGACCGCCGACCCCGGCTTCCAGCTCGTCGCCTACGTCGACTCGGTGCGCGGCGCCGAACTGATGGACGCCGCCCTGCGCGACGCCGGCGCGACGCGCCCCCTGGACGTGGTGATCGAGCTGGCCGCGGGCGACGAGGCCCGGACCGGCGTGCGCACCGAGGAAGGCTGCGCGGAGGTCGCCCGTGCCGTCGGCGGCGCGACCACGCTGCGGCTGACCGGCGTCGCCGGCTACGAGGGCGAGGTGCCCGACGCCGACGCCGACCGCGTGCGGGACTGGCTGCGCCGCCTCGTCACGCTCGCCGCCGACCTGGACCAGGCGGGCGCCTTCCGCGCGGACGTCGAGGAGATCGTCGTCAGCGCGGGCGGCAGCGCCTGGTTCGACGCGGTGGCGGACGTCTTCGCCGACGTCCCGAAGCTGTCCCGGCCCGTGCTGAAGCTGCTGCGCTCCGGCGCCTACGTCTCGCACGACGACCGGCACTACCAGGAGCTGACGCCGTTCAACCGGGTGCCGGAGGAGGGCGAACTGCGGGCGGCGTTCACGCTCTGGGCGCAGGTCGTCTCCCGGCCCGACGAACGGCAGGCGTTCCTCAACGCGGGCAAGCGCGACGCCGCCCACGACCTGCACCTGCCCGTCGCGCGCGTCGTGCGCTCCACGCGGGACGGGTCGATGCGGCCGGCCGAGGGCATCGAGGTCACCAAGCTCTCCGACCAGCACACCTGGCTGGAGACCACGGACGAGGCGGGCGACCTGGAGGTCGGCGACTGGGTGGGCCTCGGCATGTCCCACCCCTGCACCATCTTCGACAAGTGGCAGCTCATCCCCCTCGTCGCCGTCGACGGCGCCGTCACCTCGTACGTCCGCACCTTCTTCTGACCGCCCTTCCCACCGCCCGGCCCCTGCCCCGAAGGGCACCCATGGACACGGTCATCCGCCACGCGCAGGTCGTCGACGGCACCGGCGCCCCGCCGTACCGCGCCGACGTCGCCCTCGCCGCGGGCCGCATCGTGGAGATCCGGCGCGACCCGGAGGCGCCCCGCCTCACCGGCCGCCGCGTCCTCGACGCCGACGGCCTCACCCTCACCCCCGGCTTCATCGACATGCACGCCCACAGCGACCTGGCCCTCCTCCGCGACCCGGACCACTCCGCGAAAGTCGCGCAGGGCGTCACCCTGGAGGTCATCGGGCAGGACGGCCTGTCCTACGCACCGGTCGACGACCGCACCCTCCCCCAGGTGCGCCGCGCCATCGCCGGCTGGAACGGCGACACCACCACCGACGGCGAACCGGCCGCCGCCACCCTCGACTTCACCTTGCGCACCGTCGCCGACTACCTCGCCCGCCTCGACGCCGGCCCCACCGGAGACGGCCTCCCCGTCAACGCCGCCTACCTCGTCCCGCACGGGACCGTCCGCATGCTCGCCGTCGGCTGGGACGACCGCCCCGCCACCCCCGCCGAACTGGACCGCATGCGCGCACTCGTCGCCGACGGCCTGCGCGAGGGCGCCGTCGGCATGTCCTCCGGCCTCACCTACACCCCCGGCATGTACGCCCCGGACACCGAACTCACCGAACTGTGCCGGGTGGTGGCCGCGCACGGCGGCTACCACTGCCCGCACCACCGCTCGTACGGCACGGGCGCCCTCGACGCCTACGCGGAGATGATCGCCGTCGCCCGCGCGTCGGGCTGCGCCCTGCATCTCGCCCACGCCACCCTGAACTTCGGCGTCAACGCCGGCCGCGCGGCGGACCTGCTCGCCCTCCTGGACACAGCCCTGGCCGACGGCGTCGACCTCACCCTCGACACCTACCCCTACACCCCAGGCTGCACGACCCTCGCCGCGCTGCTGCCCAGCGCGGCCCACGAGGGCGGGCCCGACGCCCTGCTCGCCCGCCTCCGCTCCGACACCGAAGCCGCCCGCATCCGGCACACCCTGGAGACCACGGGCTCCGACGGCTGCCACGGCGTGCCCGTCGACTGGGACACGATCGAGGTCTCCGGCGTCGCCCACCCCGACGACCCCGCCGTCGCCGCCCACGTCGGCCGTACGGTCGCCGCCGTCGCCCGCGACCGCGGCGAGGAACCGTTCGCCGTCGCCCGCCGCCTCCTCCTCGCCGACCGCCTCGGCACCACGATCCTCCAGCACGTCGGCCACGAGGAGAACGTCCGCGCGATCATGCGGCACCGCGCGCACACGGGCGGCAGCGACGGCATCCTGCACGGCGCGAAGCCGCACCCCCGCGCGTACGGCACGTTCCCCCGCTACCTCGGCCGCTACGTCCGCGACACCGGCACGCTGACCCTGCCCGAGTGCGTCGCCCACCTCACCGGACGCCCCGCCGCCCGGCTACGCCTCCCCGACCGGGGCCTGGTCCGCGAGGGCTACCGCGCCGACCTCGTCCTCCTCGACGCCGACACCGTCGCCGACGGCGCCACCTTCGCCGCGCCCCGCACCCCTCCGACGGGCATCCACCACGTCCTCCTCGACGGCCGCCTCACCCTCCACCACGGCCACCGCACCGACGCCCTCCCCGGCCGCGTCCTCCGCCGCGCCTGAGCCCACCGGACGCACCGAAGGGGAGGCCGTCATCGTCGGCCTCCCCTTCCACACCACCGCTCAGTGGCCGGACTTCAGCCCCTCCACGAAGACCGCCCACGAGACGGACGGCACGAGCACCACAGGCCCGTGCGGGTCCTTGCTGTCACGAACGGGGACCACGCCGGGGAGCCCGTCGGCCACCTCCACGCAGTTGCCACCCTCCTGGTTGCTGTAGCTGCTGCTGCGCCACGCGACGCCGGTCAGATCGAGTCGGGACGTTCGCTCCACGGTAAGTGCCCTCCATCGCGGCTCGGATCATGTCGAGTGACAGAACCGGGGGCAGGGCCGCTGCCCGCAGCCGATCGTAGATGAGCGCATGCTCCTGGACCTCTGCCGGTTCCTCCACGAGCCGGCCGTAGTTGGAGCCCTCCAGGTAGGCGGTCTCCTCTCTGTCGGGCATGGTCAGAAGCGTCATGGAGCCGCCGAGCGAGTCGTGCTGACCCTGCCGGAAGGGAAGCACCTGGACCGTGGTGCGCCTGTCGCGAGCGGCCTCCCGCAGACGCCGGAGCTGGCGCCGCATGACGTCCGTGCCGCCGACGGGACGCCGCAGCACCGCCTCGTCCAGCACGACCCACAGCTCGGGACGGTCCCGCTCCGCCAGGCGTTCCTGCCGCTGCAACCGGGCCTCGACGCGTTCCGCCAGGTGTTCTTCGCTCTGCAACGTGCGGCCGACGCTCAGCACGGCGTGCGCGTACTCCTCGGTCTGCAACAGGCCGGGGACCACGTGTGCGGCGTACTCTCGGATGCTCGCCGCCCGCGCCGAGAGTTCCATGAACTTGCGCGACCAGTCGGGGAACGCCTCGCGGTAGACGTAGGGCCAGAGGTCGATCAGCAGCCCGTCCGCGCCCAGCACTTCGTCCAGCGCCCGGGCGAGTTCCTGCGTGGGCCTGGCTCCCGAGGACCGTTCCACCTGCGTGATCCGGGTGCCGACGACATGCGTGCGCGCGCCCAGCTGTTCCTGCGTGAGCCCCGCGGCGGTGCGCAGCCTACGGACCCGGCTGCCGAACAGCGCGGCCATCGATGACGTGGGGTCGATTTCCTTGGCCATGTGCTGACTTCGACTCCTTACAGCCGGAAGGTTAAGCGCTGACCTCCTTCCGAGGATACGACCCGGAGTCGATGCTTGAGCACGGAACGTCACCCTCCGCCCACCTCGGAACGGACTCCCTCGTGCTCAACGCCCGCACCCTGCCCGACGACGACCCGCGCCGTGGGGCCGAACCGGTCCCGCCGCAGCGGCATGCCCTCTCGCTGCGCTTCACCTCCTCCCCGCGCGGCGCTCAGCTCGCCCGGAAGGCCGCAGTCGGGGGGATGGAGAAGTGGGGCCATCCGCCGACGTCGGACGCCTCGTGCAGCGTCGCCCTCGTCGTCGCGGAACTCGCCGCCAACGCCGTGTGCCACGGCCTCGTGCCCGGAAGGGAGTTCGCCCTGGACCTCGTCCACACCTCCAGCAGCGGTCTCGTCCGCATCGAGGTGTCGGACGCCCACCCGACCCGACCGCCTGCCCACCCCGCCCCGGCCGGCCACGAAGCCGAGTCGGGCCGGGGCCTGCTCATCGTCGACGTCCTCGCCACCCGCTGGGGCACCACCCCGCGCACCCCCGTCGGCAAGACCGTCTGGGCCGAACTGGAGACCGCGCTCTGACGGGACGGCGACTCCGCCGCGCTCAAGGTGGGAGGGGCGAACCTGTCGCGGCGTGGCGATCCCCGTCAGGCCAGTTCTGTGTACGCCCACATCCCGAGCACGATGCAGGCCACCGCCGTCACGGCACCGAGGAGGAACGCGAGCACGTGCTTCCACCACATCAGGGCCCTCCCCTGTCGCTCAGCCACCCCGGGATCGGCTCGTCGAGGCCGTCCATGACGAGGAGGGAGACGACGGCGAAGGAGACCGTGACCATCAGGAAGCCCGCCGCGAACGTCCAGGCGAGCCGCTTCATCGGTGGCACTCCTCCCGCTGTGACCTCGTGGGTCCGCCAGGGGGACGAGCCGGGCCGGGCACGTCACCTCGCGGATCAGCGGGCGTCTTCGTCCCGCTCCTCCTGGCGCTTCGCGCGGTTCTTCTCCTTGAGGCGGGCCGACTCCTTGCGGACCTCGGCCTGGGTGGCCCGCTCCTGGCCCAGCCACTCGGGCTGTTCCGTCTTCAGCGCCTCGATCTGCTCGGTGGTGAGGGGTTCGGTGACGCCCCCACGGGCGAGCCCCGAGATGGAGACGCCCAGCTTCGCCGCGACGACCGGACGCGGGTGCGGGCCGTTGCGGCGCAGTTCGACCAGCCACTCGGGGGGATCGGCCTGCAGCGCGTTCAGCTCGCTGCGCGAGACGACGCCCTCCTGGAACTCGGCGGGCGTGGCCTGGAGGTACACACCCAGCTTCTTCGCCGCGGTCGCGGGCTTCATGGTCTGGGTGTTCTGGCGCGACGTCATGGTGTCCAGGGTATCCAGACCGTGCCGGGCCCCGGCCCCCGACCGGTACCCTGGCGGCCGTGACCAGCTCTTCCCCGGCCTCCCCGTTCCGGGTCGCGTACGTGCCCGGCGTGACGCCGACCAAGTGGGTGCGGATCTGGAACGAGCGGCTGCCCGGCATTCCGCTGGCCCTCGTCCCGGTGAGCGCCGCCGAAGCACCGGATCTGCTGCGGGACGGGGGCGCCGACGCGGGCTTCGTACGGCTGCCGGTCGACCGTACGTACTTCAGCGCGATCCCCCTCTACACCGAGACGACGGTCGTCGTGGCCCCGAAGGATCACGTCGTCACGGTGGTCGACGAGGTCGGGACCGGGGAGCTCGCCGAGGACGTCGTGCTGCATCCCCGGGACGACACCCTCGACTGGGACGACTGGGGGCGCCTGCCCGGCCGGCCGGCGATCGAGCGGCCCGCCACGACGGCGGATGCGATCGAGCTGGTGGCGGCGGGGGTGGGCCTGCTCGTCGTCCCGCAGTCGCTCGCCCGCCTGCACCACCGCAGGGACCTCACGTACCGGCCGGTGACGGACGCCCCGCAGTCACGTGTCGCACTGGCGTGGCCGGAGGCGGCGACCACCGAAAGGGTGGAGGACTTCATCGGGATCGTCCGGGGGCGGACCGTCAACAGCACGCGCGGGCGCACGCAGCCCCCGGCCCAGCCGAAGCGCCCCTCCGCGCGCGGCGCGCAGGACACGCCCGCGCGGGGAAACCGGCGCCGCGGTACCGGGGGCACACGGGGCGGCAAACGCCGCGGGCCCCGCCGCCGGTCGTAGCCCGGAGCAGCGCGCCCGCGCCGCCGGTCGGCGACGGGCGCCCGCTGCCTGCATCAAGCGTGCCGGTAGGTGACCAGCGAGATGTCCAGGGAGTGGAAGCTTCCTCCAGCAGACGTGGCCACAGAGCCCTGTCTGGCGCTTCCGTTCTTCAGGGTTCGGTCAAGCCCGCCCGGATGGCATAGCGGGTCAGTTCCAGACGATCTCGCATTCCGAGTTTCTGCAGGAGGTTCGCGCGGTGGCGCTGCACCGTCTTGACACTGATGAACAGGGTTGCGGCGATCTCCTTGGAGGAGTTGCCCTCCGCGATCAGTTTGAGTACTTCCTCTTCTCGGGCAGTGAGGACTTGGTCCGAGGTGTCCTCTCCACGGGCGGACCGGGCGAGGTAGTTCCGGATCAGCGCCGTGACCGCGCCCGGGTAGACGAAGGGTTCGTTCCGCATCGCTGCGCGGCACGCCGCCAGCAGGTCACGATCGGCGACCGACTTCAGTACGTACCCGCAGGCGCCGGACTTCAGGGCCTGGAAGAAGTACTGCTCGTTGTCGTACATGCTCAGCATGAGAATGCGCAGGCCGGGCTGCTGCGCGGACAACTCCCGGGCTGCTTGCAGACCGGTCATGCGAGGCATCGAGACGTCGAGGATCGCAAGATC
Source organism: Streptomyces hazeniae (assembly GCF_031845485.1). Classification (NCBI taxonomy): domain Bacteria; kingdom Bacillati; phylum Actinomycetota; class Actinomycetes; order Kitasatosporales; family Streptomycetaceae; genus Streptomyces; species Streptomyces hazeniae. Next base: position 123,129 of record NZ_JAVREQ010000018.1, on the reverse strand, counting down.
GACGGCATGGGTCCGGGCCATCTCGAGGGCCTCTGCCCCGTCTCCCGCTTCCGCGACGACCTCGAGGTCCGGCTCGCTGTCGAGAATCAGCCTCACACCACGACGCACCAGCGCGTGGTCGTCGGCGAGCAGCACCCGGACGGCGGTGGCTTCGGCCATGATCAGGCATTCTCCTCGGTAGCGGGTACGAACAGGGAGACGCGGGTACCGGCCTTCTCGCCGGGGCTGATCTCCAGGGTGGCGCCGACGAGGAGCGCACGTTCCCGCATACCGCGGATCCCGGCACCTTCACGTTCCAGACGGATTCCGCTGCCGTCGTCCTCGATACGCAGCATCACTTCGCCGGGCTCGTGCTGCAACGTCAACCGGATGTGTTGGGCATCGGAGTGGCGGACGGCATTGGTGAGACTCTCCTGGGCGATCCGGTAGAGCACGAGTTCGGTGTCACTGGTCAACGGCGGGAGATCCGGGTCGAACCGGCCTGTGACTTCGAGCCCGGTGTGGGTGGCGAAATCCGTCGTCAGCGATGTCAGAGCGCTGGTCAGCCCCAGGTCTTCCAACACGCCCGGTCTCAGCCGGCGGGCAAGGCGCCGGACCTCGTCCAGACTCTGCCGCGTGGTCTCCTGGGCCTGCCGGACCTCGGCAGCCAGTGGCTCCGGTGCGCGGTCGGCGACCTGTTTCAGACCGAGTAGGACCGCGGTCATGCTTTGGCCGACTTCGTCGTGCAGTTCCTGGGAGAGCCGGCGACGCTCCCCTTCCTGGGCGGACAGAGCGCGTGCGGTGCTGGCCGCACGTTCTGCTTCCAGCCGTTCGAGCATGTCGTTGAAAGTGCGGATCAGGTTGGGTACTCCGCCGTGCCCGGCCACGGAGAGCCGCTGGCCCGGGCGCAGGAGATCAACGGTGGTCATCAGCCGCGTCAAGCGATCGAGGGGGGCCAGACCGATCCGCAACAGAGCAGCGTTCGCCACCAGCATCACCGCTAGGCCGCCGACCAGGATAGCGGCCTCTGTGAGCAGCACCGGCACCGACACGGTGACCGGTGCCCAGAGCAACAGGGCGGTCGCCGCGCCGAGTACCAGAGCGTTGAGCCCGTAGATCCTCCAGAACAGCGACATCGGCGCCGATCTCCTCTCACTCCCTGACCGTCCTCGGCCATTCCGGCTGCTCGGCCCCTCGCAGGAGCGGCGATGACATCGGGCTGACCAGCGTCCACAGCCTGGCGTGCCCACCGGCATTCCGTCGATGGGACACCGCCAGCATCTCAGGGGCTCGGGAAGGGCGGCATGCTTCGCCCCGTACACCATCGGGACCCACCGAAATGGGTTTCGGGACCGATGGAGCACGGCGCCGACCCTGGTCAGGATGGGTTCACAGTTCCGGTGGCCGGGTTGTGGCGGCCCGGCCACCGGCCCTCATCACGGACAAGGAGTGCCCATGCCTCTCGAGAGCACCCGACCCGAGTCTTCTCCTGAGCGCCTGACGTCGCACGAGGTCCGGCAGCGACTCCAGCACGAGCGGAACTCGCGCCTGGCTCAGCTTCAGTCTGTCGCCGATGCCCGGCCGTCGGCGACCGACGATGTGCTCAACGCCCAGAGGAGCTCCGCGAAGCGTGTGCTGAAGGAGATCGACGCGGCTTTCGAGCGCCTGGATGAGGGTCGCTACGGCGATTGCCAGCGGTGCGACCGGCCCATCCCGGTCGAGCGGCTGGAGATCCTGCCCTACGTCCGAGCCTGCGTCGGCTGCCAGCACCTGCTGGGCTGACCTGCGGGCGACCGCGCGCACGGAGATGCGACCCAGCGCCCGCACCCGTCTGGAGTACGAAACGCCCCATGAAGGGTGGATGACATCGTGAGCAACACGAGCATCGGTGGCACGAACCTTCCTCCCGAGGACCTCGCTGCCCTGCGCGCAGACCTGCAGGAACAGCGCCAGTTCCGGTTGCAGCAGGTGTGGCAGTTGTGCGAGCCCGCCACCTCCCGCGCGGATGCTGCACGCACGGAGCGTTGCGCATCCCAGAGGGAGGTGCACGTGAAGTTGGCCGCCTCCGCCCGCATGGTGCTCACCGATGTGAACGCGGCGCTGGAGCGAATGAATCAGGGTAGGTACGGAAGCTGTCACCGCTGTGCCGGGCCCATCGGGATTCGGCTTCTGCGTGTGGTGCCTCAGGCCCGTTACTGCGGGAACTGCCAGCACGTCGGGGAGGCCGTCCGATGACCGGGATGCCGCTTCTCGACACCCGGGGCCGGCGCGGCCGGATCATGAGACTGCCGGTCAGCCGTCTGCGGCCCGGACTCGCTCTCGACCTCGGCAGCGCCCGCACCCGGGCATGGGTGCCGGGTCGGGGTGTCATTCTCGACGTGCCCACCGTCACCTTTTCCGGCATCGGGGCCGTCTATCCCGTCCAGCGGGGGACCATCATCGACACGGAAGGCGCGGCCCGCATGCTGGATCGCCTGCTGGGCCGGGCCTTTCCGCGTTTCGTCCGTCCACTCATCGTGCTGACCACGCCCGTGCTCGGTGGCCCGGCACATCGCAGTTCGGCCCACGCGGCGCTGGCCGTACTGCGACCGCGTGCCGTGTTGACCGTTCCCGGCCCGAGAGCCGTGGCGCTGGCCGCAGACGGTGACCGCCCCGGCGCGGCCCTCGTGGTGGACGTCGGAGCGCATCTCACCGAAGTCGCGTTGCTGGTCGACGGCGCGGTGACCGACGCGTACCGCACGGCCTTGGGGGTCACCGACCTCGACGGCTGTGCCACCGCGGCGGAGCTGGGCGAGGCGGTGGCGAAGATGGTGAAGCAGGTCCTGCGGCACGACCACACCGGACTGTCCCTCGACGCCGTACGACGCGGCCTGCTGCTGGCCGGCGGCGGGGCGCTGCGCCCTGAGTGCGTACATGCCATCGCAGCCCGGCTGAAGGCCTCCGTGCAACCGGTCGCGGCACCGCACACAGCGGCCCTGCGCGGCGCAGCACGGTTGTTGGAGTCGGCTCACGGCCACCCTTCGGCCGCGCCCTGAGCGGGGCTCTGCAGGGCCGCAGGGCGCCAGCACGGCTCGGCTCGCCGGAGGCACCAGCGACTCGCGGGGGACGACTGCGGAACGAAGCCCCCGGGGGCGTCAGGCGTGCTGGTAGGCGACCAGCGAGATGCCGACGTAGTGGACGACGAAGGCGGCGAGGGTCAGGGTGTGGAAGACCTCGTGGAAGCCGAACCAGCGGGGTGAGGGGTTCGGGCGCTTGATGCCGTAGACGATGCCGCCCGCGCTGTAGAGCAGGCCGCCGACGACGACCAGGACCAGCACGGCGATGCCGCCCGCGCGCAGGAACTCGGGCAGGAAGAACACCGCGGCCCAGCCCATCGCGAGGTAGCAGGGCGTGTAGAGCCAGCGCGGGGCGCCGACCCAGAAGACGCGGAAGGCGATGCCGAGGACGGCGGCGATCCAGATGCCCCACAGCAGGACGTCCTGGCGGCCGTCCTCCAGCAGCAGGATGGTCAGCGGCGTGTAGGTCCCCGCGATGATCAGGAAGATGTTCGCGTGGTCCAGCCGCCGCAGCACGGCGTTGGCCCGGTCCCCCCAGTTGCCCCGGTGGTAGAGGGCGCTGGTGCCGAAGAGCAGGCACGCGGTGAGCGTGTAGACGGCGCAGGCCAGGCGGCCCCGGTTGCTGTCGGCGAGCGCGGTCAGGAAGGTGCCGGCGATGAGCACGGCCGGGAACATCCCGGCGTGCAGCCAGCCGCGCATCAGCGGCTTCAGCGGGATGTGAGCCAGGTGGGGGCCCGTGTCGGGATTCTCGGTCCCCTTTTCGGATGTTCTGGTGCCGGCAGCCGCGCTGCCGGGTTGGGACAGGGCGTCGGTCGGGGCAGCAGTCATAGCCGTCAGGCTACCTACGCACCCGTAGGGTCCGGACCCCCGCCGTGCCCGCCGACCTGGAGTGGGATTGCTCACGATTGCTCACCTGAGCGCCCCTCTGGACACATGACACGGGAGGAGACATGATCAGATGAGCGTAGACGGCACCGGATGAGCGTCAGCCACGAATGCATCCGGGCCGCCGCCCCCAAGGGGCACACATCTGCAGAGCAGCCCGGAGGCGGACACACGTGCGACGTCCGCAGCCGGACGACCACCACACCCTCACACCGTCTGGAGCGATCGTGGCGCGCAGTACTGCGGCTCCCACCAGCCCCACCAGCCCCCCGACCGACCACACCGAGCTCGTCGCCTGGGTCGACGAGATCGCCGCCCTCACCGAGCCCGACCGCGTCGTGTGGTGCGACGGCTCGGAGGCCGAGTACGAGCGCCTCGCCGAGGAGCTCGTCGAGAAGGGGACCTTCAAGAAGCTCGACCCGATCAAGCGTCCGAACAGCTACTACGCGGCGTCGGACCCGAGCGACGTCGCCCGCGTGGAGGGCCGGACGTACATCTGCTCCGCGAAGGAGGAGGACGCCGGCCCGACGAACAACTGGAAGGCGCCCGCCGAGATGCGGGAGATCTTCCAGGGCGAGAAGGGCAAGGGCGGGCTGTTCCGCGGCGCGATGCGCGGCCGGACGATGTACGTCGTCCCGTTCTGCATGGGCCCCCTCGGCTCCCCGCTGTCCGCGCTGGGCGTCGAGATCACCGACTCCGCCTACGTCGCCGTCTCCATGCGCACCATGACCCGCATGGGACAGCCCGTGCTGGACGAGCTGGGCTCCGACGGTTTCTTCGTCAAGGCCGTGCACACCCTGGGCGCCCCGCTCGCACCGGGCGAGAAGGACGTGCCGTGGCCGTGCAACGACACCAAGTACATCTCGCACTTCCCCGAGGACCGCGAGATCTGGTCCTTCGGCTCCGGCTACGGCGGCAACGCGCTGCTCGGCAAAAAGTGCTACGCACTGCGCATCGCCTCGGTCATGGCGCGTGACGAGGGCTGGCTCGCGGAGCACATGCTGGTGCTGAAGCTGACCCCGCCGCGCGGCGAGTCCCACTACGTCGCGGCGGCGTTCCCCAGCGCCTGCGGCAAGACCAACCTCGCCATGCTGGAGCCCACCGTCCCGGGCTGGACGGTGGAGACCATCGGCGACGACATCGCCTGGATGCGGTTCGGCGAGGACGGCCGCCTGTACGCGATCAACCCCGAGGCCGGCTTCTTCGGCGTCGCCCCCGGCACCGGCGAGCACACCAACGCCAACGCCATGAAGACCCTGTGGGGCAACTCGGTCTTCACCAACGTCGCCCTGACCGACGACGGCGACGTCTGGTGGGAGGGCATGACCGAGGAGACGCCCGCCCGCCTCACGGACTGGAAGGGCAACGAGTGGACGCCGGAGTCCGGCACCCCGGCCGCCCACCCCAACGCCCGCTTCGCCACCCCGGCCGGGCAGTGCCCGATCATCGCCCCGGAGTGGGAGGACCCTCGCGGCGTGCCGATCTCCGCGATCCTCTTCGGCGGCCGTCGCGCCACGGCCGTGCCGCTGGTGACGGAGTCCTTCAGCTGGCAGCACGGCGTCTTCCTGGGCGCCAACGTGGCCAGCGAGAAGACCGCCGCCGCCGAGGGCAAGGCCGGCGAGCTGCGCCGCGACCCGTTCGCGATGCTGCCCTTCTGCGGCTACAACATGGGCGACTACATGGCCCACTGGGTCAAGATCGGCGCCGAGGCCCCGGACCCCGCGAAGCTGCCGAAGATCTACTACGTCAACTGGTTCAAGAAGAACGACGAGGGCGCGTTCGTCTGGCCGGGCTTCGGCGAGAACAGCCGCGTCCTGAAGTGGATCGTCGGCCGCCTGCGCGGCGACGCGGAGGGCGTCGAGACGCCCATCGGGATCCTGCCGACGAAGGAGTCCCTGGACCGGGACGGGCTGGACCTGTCCGAGAAGGACCTGGACTTCCTGCTCGCGGTGGACAAGGACGTCTGGCGCGACGAGGCGGCACTCGTGCCCGAGCACCTCAACACCTTCGGCGACCACACGCCGACGGAGCTGTGGGACGAGTACCGCGCCCTCGTGCAGCGCCTGGGCTGAGCGCGAACCGCCGGGAGGCTCCCTGCACCCGCAGGGAGCCTCCCGGCCGCCGTCAGCCGTCCCCCCGAACGGGGCAGCGTGGACGCGTACGGTGGGCGCCGCGCCGGGACGCACTCAGACGGCGACGATCGTCACCAGGTCGTCCAGCCCCGTGAAGTCGTCCACGTTCCGGGTGAAGAGCGGCAGGCCCCTCACAGGGGCGACGGCGGCGATCATCAGGTCCAGACGCCGGGGGCGGCGGGGGTTCCGGTCCGCGGCGCGCGTGAGGGAGACCAGCGAGCCGTAGCGCGAGGCGGCGTCACCGTCGTCGAACGGCAGCGGGTCGAAGTCGGCCACGGCCGCCCCGAGCTTCTCCCTCCTCGCGGCCCGGGCCGCCGGAGTACGGCCGGATGCCGGTCAGCCACGGCTGCGCTCCCAGGGGTCGTCCTCACCGACCTCGTCCGCGTCCCCGAGGAAGCCCTCAGCGTCCCGCCTCATGGCGGCGTGGTCGACGCGGGGCAGCGCGCGGTGGCCCGCGGTGGCGCGCGGTGGCGCGCGACCAGCTCCTCGGCCGTGAGCCGGCGCCGGTGCCGTAGGGGACGCAGCTCGGCGACCTCGGTGCCGATACGGGTGAGGTGGTACGTCCCGCGCGCCTCGACCGCATCCATGACGGCAGCGGAGCTGTTGCGGAACTCACGCTGAGTGATGGCCTTCATGCAAGCAACGTAGCCCGGCGTGTCTCAACCGGGCTCCATCTGCCGTTCCGAATCCGCCGTCAGGCGGTTTCCGCGAGGCCGAGGGCCTCGGCGTGCTGCTCCAGGCACGCGGCGGCGAGTTCCGCGGCGGCCAGGTCGTCCCGCGAGGTGGCGATGACCAGCGCCATACCGGCGAGGTTGTGCGCCCGCTGCCGCAGGGCGGTGAGGTGTGCCTCGCCCTCGTCACGTGCGGTCGGCGCCGCCCGGAGCGGTACCCGGCCGCCCCGCAGCCGGGCCGCGGTCTCCGCGAGACGCTCGGCCGCGTCGTCGAGGGCCGGCCCCGGCGTGAGCGCCCGCAACTCGTCGGTCACGGTGAGCAGCGCGGTGAGATGACCGGCCAGCCGGATGTCCAGCTCCTCCGTACGGGACCGGTGCGGCCCGTCCGGCTCGGCCATGGAGTGGACCGACTTCTTGCGGATCGGTTCGTACATGGAGGGCTCCCTGGCGACGTACTGAGGCAGCCATCCTACCTTGGACAAAGTCCAAAGTTGACCCTCTTCGCGGAATGTGCACACGGGAAGGCCCACCGGACCCCACCGGTCATGGCTGTCCGTAACCGTCCAGGAACGTACCGATACGGGTCACCGCGTCCGCCAGCTCCTGCGCCGGGGGCAACGTCACGATGCGGAAGTGGTCCGGCTCCGGCCAGTTGAAGCCCGTGCCGTGCACCACCATGATCTGCTCGGCCCGCAGCAGGTCCAGCACCATCTGCCGGTCGTCCTTGACCTTGAAGACCTTCGGGTCGAGCCGCGGGAAGAGGTACAGCGCACCCTTCGGCTTCACGCACGTCACGCCCGGGATCTGCGTCAGCAGGTCGTACGCCACGTCGCGCTGCTCCAGGATCCGGCCGCCCGGCAGCACCAGCTCCTCGATGGACTGCCGCCCGCCCAGCGCCGTCGCCACCGCGTGCTGCGCCGGCATGTTGGCGCACAGCCGCATGTTGGCCAGGATCGTCAGGCCCTCGATGTAGGACTGCGCGTGGTGCTTCGGCCCGCACACCGCCAGCCAGCCCGAACGGAAGCCCGCCACCCGGTAATTCTTGGACAGCCCGTTGAAGGTGAGCGTCAGCAGGTCGGGCGCCACCACGGCCGTCGGCGTGTGCGTCGCGCCGTCGTACAGGATGCGGTCGTAGATCTCGTCGCTGCACACGATCAGCCCGTGCCGACGGGCGATCTCGGTCAGCCCCCGCAGCATCTCCTCGTCGTACACCGCGCCCGTGGGGTTGTTCGGGTTGATGATCACCAGCGCCTTGGTGCGGTCGGTGATCTTCCGCTCCACGTCCGCCAGGTCGGGCATCCAGTCGGCCTGCTCGTCGCAGCGGTAGTGCACGGCCGTGCCGCCGGACAGCGACACCGCCGCCGTCCACAGCGGATAGTCCGGCGCCGGGACCAGCACCTCGTCGCCGTCGTCCAGCAGCGCCTGCATCGACATCTGGATCAGCTCGGAGACGCCGTTGCCCAGGTACACGTCCTCGACCGACAGCTCGATGCCCTTGGTCTGGTAGTGCTGCATCACCGCGCGGCGGGCCGTGAGCAGCCCCTTCGCGTCGCCGTAGCCGTGCGCGTCGCCCACGTTGCGCACCATGTCCTCGAGGATCTCCGGCGGGCACTCGAAACCGAACGCCGCCGGGTTCCCGGTGTTGAGCTTGAGGATGCGATGACCCGCCGCCTCGAGCCGCATGGCCTCCTCGAGCACCGGGCCACGGATCTCGTAGCAGACGTTGGCGAGCTTGGTCGACTGGATCACCTGCATACCGAAACCATACGGGCGACCCCCTGGAGGCGCCTGGTGTTTTCGGTCACGGCGGACCGACCGGGTGACAATGGAGGCCATGACCTCCGCACCTCCCGACGACGCCCCCGTCCCACCCGCCGGACGACGGCCCGGACTGCGGGAGCGCAAGAAGATCCGCACCCGCAAGACGATCCGGGCCGCCGCCTACCGGCTCTTCGCCGAACACGGCTACGACGCCACGCCCGTGGACCGCATCGCCGAGGCCGCGGAGGTCTCCCCCAGCACCGTCTTCCGCTACTTCCCCACCAAGGAGGACATCGTCCTCACCGACGAGTACGACCCGCTCGTCGAAGAGGCGCTCCGTCGGCGCCCGGCCGCCGAGCCGCCCGTCCGCGCCCTGCGCGAGGCGCTGTCCGAGGTGCTCGCGCAGTCCTACGAGGAGGACCTGGCCGAGGCCCACCAGCGACTCCGCCTCATCCGCGACGTGCCCACCATCCGGGCCCGGATGTTCGAGCACAACGCGGAGACCAGCCGTCTGCTCACCCGCGTGCTCTCCGAACGCACCGGCCGCCCCGAGGACGACCTCGAACTCCGCGTCGTCACCGGCGCGATGCTCGGCGCGCTCACGGAGGCGATGGTGCTGTGGGCCGAACGCGGCATGCACGGCGACCTCTGGGAACCGGTCGGCCGCGCCCTCGACGTCCTCGAACGCGGCCTCACCCTCTGAGACTCCGCCCGCAGCCACAGCGGACGCCCGCACCAGGACTCCGCCCGGCCCCGAAATCGCGTTGCGGCCCGGACACCGGCTCCCTAGCGTTTGCCTCCTCCGGGGCCGGGGAGGCCGCGCCCTGCCAGCACCCGGTCCGCGGCCGCAGGCCGGCGGACCGGAGAAGCGGAACGCCATGTCCTCGCAGCTGTTCGCGCTCGGCATCGACGCCCACGACCCCCGCGTCCTGGCACACTTCTGGGCCGGCGTCCTGGGCTGGAAACCGGCGGACGCCGCCCCCGACGACCCCCGCGACGGCATCACCCTCCTGCCGGGCGACGGCGACGACACCGGCTTCCGGATCCGCCTCCTCCCCTCGCAGGAGCCGAAGGCGGGCCCGAACCGGATGCACTTCGACCTGACGAGCACCTCCCCGGAGCAGCAGCAGGAGACGGTCGCCAGAGCCCTCGAACTCGGCGGCCGGCACATCGACGTCGGACAGCGCCCCGAAGAGGGCCACGTGGTGCTCGCCGACCCCGAGGGCAACGAGTTCTGCGTCCTGGAGTCGGGCAACCGCTTCCTCGCCGAATGCGGCTTCGTGGGAGCGCTCGCCTGCGACGGTTCCCAGCAGGTCGGCTATTTCTGGAGCGAGGCGCTCGGCTGGCCCCTGGTCTGGGACCAGGACGAGGAGACCGCGATCCGCTCGCCGCACGGCGGCCCGAAGATCACCTGGGGCGGCCCACCCGTGGCCCCCCAGTCCGGCAGGAACCGGCTGCACTTCGACCTCGCCCCGTCCGCCGGCGGCGACCAGCAGGCGGAGGTCGACCGCCTCCTCGCCCTCGGCGCCACCCGGCTCGACGTCGCAGAGAACGACCCGGAGCGGGGTGCCCCGGAGCGCGTCCTCCTCGCCGATCCCGACGGCACCGAGTTCTGCGTCCTGACGCCCCGGTAGCGCGGCGCCTCGCGCGCCGCGCGGGCCGCAGGGGCGCCCTTCACCCGGTGCGCAGCGCCTCGGCGAGCGTGTCGGGGTCCGTCGTGGGCGCCGCACAGACGAAACCGCGGCACACGTACGCCGCCGCGCGGCCTCCGACCAGCGGCCGGTCCGCCAGCAGCGGCTGCGCCGCGCCCGGCTCGCCCACGGCGACCACCGCGCCGGGCGCCGTCCCCAGCAGCGCCACCCGGTGCAGCCCGGACCGCGCCGGATCGTCCGCCTCACCGACGACCGCGACCTCCCGCGGCCCGTCCAGCAGCGCCTCCCCGGCCGCCAGCCCCCAGCCGATGAACCGCGCCGCGCGCGGCCCCAGCGCCCGTACGACCCCCAGCGCCCGTTCCGCCGCCGCCCGGTACCGGCTCTCGCCGGTGTGGGCCGCGTACGACAGCAGCGCCGCCGCCGCGGCGGTCCAGCCGGACGGCGTCGCGCCGTCCGTCGGGTCCTGCGGGCGCCGGATCAGCCGCTCCGCGTCGTCCGCGGTGTCGAACAGCGTGCCGTCGTCGGCGGTGAAGTGCCGCAGCACCGCCTCCAGCAGCGTGCCGGACACCTCCAGCCACGGCGTCTCACCCGTCACCGCGTACAGCGCCATCAGGCCCTCGGCGACGTCCGCGTAGTCCTCCAGCACACCCGCGCTCGGCCCGGCCACGCCGTCCCGCGACGTGCGCACCAGCCGGCCCCGGTCGTCGGTGTGCACCGCGAGCAGCAGGTCCGCCGCCGCGCTCGCCGCCTCCACCAGGTCGGGGCGGTCGAAGTACGCGCCGGTCTCGGCGAGCGCCGCGACCGCCAGACCGTTCCACGCGGCGACGACCTTGTCGTCCCGCCCGGGACGCGGCCGCCCCTCCCGCGCGGCGAACAACCGCTCCCGCACGGACGCGAGCCGCTCCGCCTCCCCCGCGTCCTCGGCCTCCGCGGGCAGTTGCAGCACCGATGCGCCCTCCTCGAAGGTGCCGCCCTCCGTCACCGCGTAACGGGCCGCCGCGAACGCCCCGTCGTCCTCGCCCAGCACCTCGGCGAGCTGCGCGGGCGTCCACACGAAGAACGCGCCCTCCTTGTGGGCACCGGACCCGTCGTCGCTGTCGGCGTCCAGCGCGGACGCGAACCCGCCCTGCTCGGTGCGGAGTTCCCGCACGATGAAGTCCGCCGTCTCCAGCGCGACCCGCCGCGCCAGTTCGCTGCCGGTCGCCCGCCACAGGTGCGCGTACACCCGGCACAGCAGCGCGTTGTCATACAGCATCTTCTCGAAGTGCGGCACCACCCACTCCGCGTCCACGGAGTAGCGGGCGAAGCCGCCGCCGAGCTGGTCGTAGATCCCGCCGCGCGCCATCGCCTCGCAGGTGGCGTCGACCATCTGCAGCGCACCGTCCGAACCGGTGCGCGCGTGGTGGCGCAGCAGGAACTCCAGCGCCATGGACGGCGGGAACTTCGGCGCCCCGCCGAACCCGCCGCGCTTCTCGTCGAACTCGCGGGTGAGCCCCAGCAGCGCGGCGCCCATCTCCTCCTCGCCGGGAGGCTGCGGGCCGTCGTACTTCAGCGTCCGCCCGGCCAGTTCGCCGGAGATCCGCTTCGCCACGTCGGCGACCTCGCCGCGCCGGTCGGCCCACGCGGTGGCCACGCCGTCCAGCACCTGCCGGAACGACGGCATGCCGTGCCGGGGCTGCGGGGGGAAGTACGTGCCGAAGTAGAACGGCTCCGCCCCGGGCGTGAGGAAGACCGTCATCGGCCAGCCGCCCTGCCCGGTGGCGGCCTGCACGGCCTCCATGTACACGGCGTCCACGTCGGGCCGCTCCTCGCGGTCCACCTTCACGGACACGAAGTGCGCGTTCAGGTACGCGGCCGTCTCGTCGTCCTCGAAGGACTCGTGCGCCATCACATGACACCAGTGGCACGAGCTGTATCCGACCGACAGCAGAACGGGCACGTCGCGCCGCCGTGCTTCGTCGAAGGCCGCTTGGCTCCAGTGCCACCAGTGCACCGGGTTGTCGGCGTGCTGGAGCAGGTACGGGGACTGGGAGTCGGCCAGTCGGTTCATGGCGCCATCGTCGCACGATCCGGCCCGTCCGGCCCAACCCGCGGGCCGGAACCAGGGCGCAGACGGGGCCGGCGTACGTTCACCCGGCATGACGGGGTCGTCACCCCGCGCACCCGGCTGAGTGCACGAGGAATCCCGGCAGTGTCCCGAGGACGGACGCGCGCGGTGGCCCTCGCCGGCGCCCGGGGTGGGGAACCACGGTTCAGAGTCCCATCAGTTCCCTCTGCTCGGCGGTGTGGTGGTCGCCCGCGGCCATCGGGAGGGCGTCGAGGCGGGCGAGCTGGGCGGCTGTCAGTTCCACCGTCTCCGCCGCGGTGTTCTCCTCGACCCGGGTGACGCGACGGGTGCCGGGGATGGGCACGACGTCGTCGCCCCGCGCGAGCAGCCAGGCCAGGGCGGTCTGGGCCGGTGTCACCCCCGCCTCGGCGGCGACGGCCTCCACCGCGTCGGCGATGGGCTGGTTGCGCCGGAAGTTGTCCCCCGTGAACCGGGGGTTGGTCGCCCGCAGGTCGGTGTCGTCGAAGTCGTCGGTCGAACGGACCCCGCCGGTGAGGAACCCGTGGCCGAGCGGCGAGTAGGCCACGAAGCCGATGCCCAGCTCCCGCAGCGCCGGCAGGACCTCGGCCTCGGGGTCGCGGGTCCACAGGGAGTACTCCGACTGCAATGCGGTGACCGGGTGCACCGCGTGGGCACGGCGGATGGTGCCGACGCCGGCCTCGGAGAGACCGATGTGGCGGACCTTCCCCTCGGCGACCAGTTCGGCAAGGGCACCGACGGTGTCCTCCACGGGTGTGCCCGGGTCGACCCGATGCTGGTAGTACAGATCGATGTAGTCGGTTCCCAGGCGCCGCAAGGAGCCCTCGACGCTGGTGCGGACGTTGGCCGGGCTGCTGTCGGGCACGCCGGGGCCGCCGCCCGCGTGGGAGACGAGGCCGAACTTCGTCGCCACCACGACGTCGTCGCGGCGCCCCCTGATCGCGCGGCCGACGAGCTCCTCGTTGGTGAACGGGCCGTAGATCTCGGCCGTGTCGAGGAAGGTGACGCCCAGCTCCAGCGCCCGGTGGACGGCGCGGACCGATTCGGCGTCACTCTTTCCCGACCCGGTGTAGCCGAAGGACATCCCCATGGCGCCCAGCCCGATCCGGGACACCTCGAGGTCACCCAGCTTGATGTGTTTCACGCGTCTCTCCGTGCGGGGGAAGGGGCGCCCGGCCGGTGCACCGGCTCGTGCACCGGCCGGGACATCGGAACGTCCGGAACGTCGGAACGTCGCGGGTTCCGGGATCAGACCTCGTACTCGACGCCGACGCCGCCGAAGTGGAGCCGGCCCTGCACGACGACCTGGTCGCCGTTCTTGTCGTAGCCGGTGAGCAGGCCGGCCTCCATGAGCCGGAGCACGATCTGCGTGGTGAGCTCCTGCTTGCCGACCCGGCCGAGCCGCTTGACCAGCGCCTTGTACCCGAACTCCTCCTCCGCGAGGTCCTGGAAGACCTGCCGGACCTCCTCGTCCATGGAGTACTGCGCCATGTCGAGCCCCTCCTGGTTGGAGAGGATCTCCCGCTGTTCGAGGCGGAAGCTGAGCGGCTCGACCCGGTAGTGCGGCTTCAGCAGGACCTTGCCGCCCGTCCACCGGAACCGGGTGATGCGGTTGAGCCGCTTGGTCAGGTCGCTGATCCAGCGCACCCGGGCTGCGTTCAGCTCGTCCTCGGAGAAGTCGTCGCTCAGTTCGGGGCGCTGGTGCTTCCCGATGGAGATCATCGTGGACGCCCGGTCACGGAAGTCGGCGACCGAGGTGCCGGATTCCTCCTGCCCGTCGCCGGTCAGCTTCTCGAACCACTGCCTGCGGCTCAGGCGGTCGTCGTCGGACTCGGTGATCCGCCGCTTGCGCCAGAACTCGGAGTCCGGCTCGGTGAAGGACGCGAACGTGTAGAAGGACGCGAGGAACTGGTGGTACTGCTCGTAGGCCTCGCGGTAGGTGCGGTTGTACCAGGCGTGTACGGCGTCGCGTTCTTCCTCGTTGCGGGTGATCCGGTCGATCGCCGCGGCGGCGGAGACGGCCGACTGCGAGGCCAGGTGCACTCCCTGGGAGAACAGCGGGTCGGTGAAGCACGCGGCGTCCCCGCAGAGGAAGTAGCGGTCGGCGGAGAACACCTCGGTGTCGTAGGACCAGTCGTGCACGATCCGGACCTCGTCGGCCTGGTCCGCTCCGGCCAGGAGTTCGGTGGCCTGGGTGCACTTCGCCAGGGTGGACCGGTAGAACTCGTCGGCGCCCATCTCCCGCACCTCGGCGGACTTGGAGCGGTCCACGACGAGACCGACGCTGTAGAGGTCGTCCTTGACCGGGATCATCCAGACCCAGCCGTCCTCGAAGGTGATCGAGTACGTGGTGCCCTTGAGGTCTCCCTTGAACGGGTCCTCCATCGTGAAGTACGACCAGACCGCGAAGTTCTTGTAGAACTCGTCGTACCTGCGCACTCCGAGCTTGCGGACCAGGGGTCCGCCCGAGCCGCCCGCGTCGATGACGAAGTCGCCCTCGACGGTCGTCGTCTCGTCGCCCTGCCGGACCGTCAGGGCGACGCCCTCGGGGCGGGAGAGGTCGACGTCGGTCACGGTGGCCTCCTCGACGACCGTGACGCCACGCGCCCTGGCCTCGTCGAGCAGGAGCTGGTCGAACTCGTCCCGCTTGACCTGGATGGCGTGGTCGAACACCCACGGCGCGACCTTCGGCGCCGCGAACGAGAAGGTCCAGGGCGCCTGGTCCTGCCCCCAGAGGAAGGTGGCGGACGGCTTCTTCACGTAGTTCTGCGCGTCGATCCTCTCCTGGAGTCCGAGCCGGTTCAGGATCGACATCGTGCCGGGCAGCAGGGACTCGCCGATGCGGTAGCGCGGGAACCTGGTGCGCTCGTACACCGCGACGTCGTGGCCGAGCTTCTGCAAGGTGAGGGCCGCAACACAGCCGGCGGGGCCGCCGCCGATGATCGACACCTTCGATCGTGCCATCTGTTCTCCCTGGGACAAACGGAAGGAACGGCGCGTCCGGTCGGCCGCGCGTTCCGGTGTGAACGGGTGCGTGAGGTTCGGTCAGGTCTTGCCGGGGCGCGACGACGACCGCACCTTCTTGAGGCGTTCCGACATCCCCACGGAGTCGACCACGCTGATCTTCGAAGGAATCTTGAACGGCTCGACCTTGTCGGCGAGGAATTCGAGGACGTGCTTCCGCAGGGCCGCGCGGTTCGGTTCCCCCAGCGGTTTGATGTCCACGCACACGGTCTGCCCGGTGATCGCGTTCGGCCTGCCGTAGACCACGCAGTCCTCGACGAGCGGACTGCCCAGCAACACGGATTCCAGTTCGAGCGGGAGGAGTTTCTCGCCACCGACGTTGATGACTTCCTTCGCCCGGCCCCTGATCCTGAGGTACCCGTCCGCGGTCTCCTCGACCAGATCTCCGGTCCTGAACCAGTGGTCCTCGGTGAGCGAGTCGTCGCCGTAGTTCAGGTACCCGAGGAACTGGGTCCTGCTCTTGAGCTGGAGTTCGCCGTCGACGATCCGGTATTCCACGTGGGCGTCCGAGATCTTGAAGTAGGTGCTGCTCGACGACTCGCTGGTCGTCGTCGCGATCCCGGTCTCGCTCGTGCCGAAGGTCTGGAGCAGCCGCACTCCGGGAAAGTTCCGGTTGACGCGCTTGAGCAGTTCGTCGGACATCGGTTCGGTGCCGTAGGTGACCAGCCGCAGACTGCTGAGATCGTAGGTGCGGTGATAGCCGCCCATGAGGATCAGATTGAGGAACGTCGGGCTCGCGGGCAGTACCCGGATGCCGTGACGCTCGATCAGCCGGCAGATCTCCTCGGGGGCGCGGTCGCGCGGCAGGACCGCGGTGCTGCCGACGAGAAGCGCGCTGAGCAGGGAGTTGATGCCACCGATGTGGTCGAACATCAGCACCATGAGGATGTTCAGCGGGGTTTCGCTGCGCCGGGGGCGCTTCTCCAGCTTCTCCCCGACCAGCGCGTCGAGGCTGTGCAGGATGACCTTCGGGGCGCCGGTGCTGCCGCTGCTGAGCAGGACGAGTCCCGCGGCCTTCTCGTCGCTGAGCCGACCGATCATGGCGGCGGGTCCGGACGACGGAGCCGCGAGCTCCTCGACACCGAGTTCGGCACCGTCCGGCGTCACCAGGAACCGGGGCCGGCAGTGCTCGGTGACGGTGTCCAGGTCCCGCTCGTTGAGCGTCACCAGCGGGACGACGACGTTCCTGTTGAGGAACAGGGCGAGCAGGGTCGCTATGGAACCCAGCGAGTAGTTGCCGTTCACGACCACGACGTCGTGCGGAGCCACACCGTGCTTCTCCAGTACATCCTGCGTGTACCGGATCCGCTCCAGGAGTTCCCGGTAGGTGAATCCGTCCGCCTGATCGAGTATCGCGGTTCGCGTGCCGAAGTTCGTGAACCGCCGTATCAGTTCGTCCCGCACTCAGTGCACCCCCCCAAGGAATAGCGTCTCGCCGGTGACGAAAGCCGATTGCCGTCCGATGAGGAATTCAACGGGCCCTGTGATGTCGGACGTCGTGCACATGCGCCGTATCGCCTGGCGTTCGATCAGTGCGTCGATGTGGGACTGTGCGACCGTCCGGGTGAGCACCGTGCGGACCGGTGGCAGCCCGATGGCGTTGACCCGGACACCGAAGCCGGACAGCTCCTTGCTCATGACCCGGACGAGTTGCTCGACCGCGCTCTTGCTTGCCGAGTAGGCCAGATGCCCCTCCAGCGCCCAGGGCACCGCGATCGTGCTCACGTTCAGGATCGCGGCACTCGGCTCGTCCGACTTGCGCAGCAGTTTCACGGCCTCGCGGCAACAGTTCAGGACGGCGAAGAAGTTGACGTCGAAGATGTCCCTGGCGACGGATTCCGGAGTCGTCATGAAGTGGTTCATGGTGGACGTGCCCGCGTTGTTGATCAACGCGTCCAGGTGACCGTGCTCTTTCCGTACCGCACGGAACATCTTCTTGACCTGGGAGAGGTCGGTGACGTCGACCTGATGGTGCCCGTAACGCGGGTGGTCGATGGCGGACGGTTTCCTGCTGCACCCGATGACGTCGTGCCCGGTCTCGAGGAAGTGCTCGGCAAGTGACCTGCCGATCCCGGTCCGGGTGCCGGTGATCATTATTTTCATGCGGTCACGCCGCGTCGGCACCGACCAACTGCAGCTCCTCCTCAATGAACGCGATCAGCCGACGGACACTGCTGAACGGACTCACCCGGAGTGAGACGGCCTTCTCCGAAGCGAGAGTGACCTCCACCTCGAATTCATCCTCAAGACTTTCCTCCACCTGCGAGAGGAAGGCCACGAGATACATCGACTCGAATATCCCGTCATTGCCGTAGAGGCACAGGTCGAGGACATTGTCGGTGGGTATCTTCTCTTCGCGCATCGTGTTGATGTCGTCGATCGCATCGACGATGATCTGCAGGATTCGATCCGTCAAGGCCGGCCTCCCTCTACTGGGCCCTATTCAGATGCGTCAGAGCCAACGCCCGGACCTTTATCGCATACGCCGGTGCGACGCGCAAGAGTCGTTCAGAATGCGCGAACGACTGTGCAACTGCGCTGTTGCTCACTTGCACGGCGACCTCTCGACCAGGCCCCGACCTGCACTTACGCCGCCGGTCGGCCCCGCCTGCCTCTCTCCTCGCACGGACGTGCTCCCGGGGGTGCGACGCTCTCTCCGAACTCTGTTGACAGGGTCTCGGCACCCCGGTAAGAATCTCGTCCGCTTGACGTCTTGTTCACTTCACGGTGCCTCTCGCCGCGAATTCGGAAACCAGATCCGACGAGCCTTCCAGTGTGTCGTGCTATACGCGGAGCGGCCGCCTGTGAGCAGTTTCCCCAGCGCTACGTGAATGCAGGCCTTCTCCGTGATCGCAAAGGAAAGCCATGACTGAACAGGCCATCCGCCGTTCCGACGCCACGCTTCGGGACACCGCTCCCGTCCTGCTGCTCGTGGGCAGCGGGTTCCGCCCCTACCGCGAGTACATCCTGGCCGCCGTCTCCCAGCACTACAGGCTGTGGCTCCTGGACTCCTCGGAGGCGACCTGGCAGCTGACGTACTGCGAGGGTGCCACCCGGGTCGACACCCGCGACCCGGAGGCCCTGCGCGAGGCGGCGGAAGCGCTCACGACGTCGCTGCCGGTCGTGGGGGTCTTCACCTACGACGAATCGCAGGTCGTCTTCTGCGCACGACTCGCTCAGGACCTCGGCCTGCCCGGCAGTCCGCCGGAGGCCGTCAGCGCCTGCCGCGACAAGGCGACCACGCGCTCCGTACTCACCGCCGCCGGCGTGCCCCAGCCGGCGTCGCGCACGGTCACCAACGCGCAGGAGGCGCTCGCCGCGGCCGAGGAGATCGGGTACCCGGTGATCGTCAAGGCCCGCGCGATGGCCGGCAGCGCCGGGGTCGTGCGCGTCGACAGCGCCGGGGAGGTGGCCGACGCCTTCGCCGCCGCCGACGGGACGGACGCCCTGGGCCTGTCCCGCCACGAGGAGAACGTCCTGGTGGAGGAGTTCCTGACCGGGCCGGAGATCAGCATCGACGCCGTCGTCCACGGCGGAGAGGTCACGCCGACCGTCCTGGCCCGCAAGCGCCTCGGCGGCGCACCGTATTTCGTGGAGACCGGGCACGACGTCGACGCGCAGGACCCACTGCTCGGCGACGAGGACCTGATGGGCCAGTTGCAGGAGATCCACCGCGCGCTGGGCTACGTCGACGGCGCCACCCACTCCGAGTTCAAGCTCACTCCCCAGGGCCCCCGCCTCGTGGAGGTCAACGCCCGCCTCGGCGGGGACCTGATCCCCTACGTCGGTCTGCTGGCCTCCGGCGTCGACCCCACGGTCGCCGCCGCCCACGTCGCCGCCGGCCGGAAGCCCGACACCACCCCGGAGTTCCGCCGGTTCGCCGGAATCCGCTTCCTGCCGCCCGAGCGCACCTGCGAGGTCGTCGAGGTCGTCGTGCACGAGGAGCGGTTCGGTCCGACGATCCACGAGACGCGCGTCACCGCGCGCCCCGGCGGGCGCCTCGCGCCCCCGCCGGAGGCCTTCCTGACCCGCTACGCGCACGTCGTGGCCGTCGGTGAGGACCAGGAACAGGTACTGGCCGACCTCGAAGCCCCGGAGCGCCTGGTCGAACTGCGCGCCCGTGCCCTGACCGACTGACCCGGAGCCGATCCCACGACGAGAACAGGACCCACGTCCCATGACGCGTATGTCCGAGGGTCTGAGCGGTGGTCCCGCCGACCTGGCCGACGTGCCCCCGGAGACGCGGTCGTCCACCGGCCCGCTCCACGCGTCGGTGAACGACCCCGCGCTCACTTCCATGACCCTGCTCAACGAGATCGCGGGACGCTTCCCCGACGCCGTGTCCTTCGCGGCCGGGCGCCCGTACGAGGGCTTCTACGACGTCGCCGACCTCGGCCGCTACATGAGCGCCTTCGAGAACCACCTCACGGACGAGCTCGGTCTGAGCCCCGAGGCCACGCGGCGCACGTTCTTCCAGTACGGGCGCACCAAGGGGTTCATCCACCACCTGATCGCCCGGCACCTGCGGAACGACGAAGGGCTCGACGTCGAGCCCGAGTCGGTGGTCGTCACCACCGGCGTGCAGGAGGCGACGGTCCTGGTGCTCCGGGCGCTGCGGACCGACACCCGCGACGTCGTCTTCGCCGCGTACCCGTCGTACGTCGGGTTCCTCGGCGCGACACGCCTCGTCGACATGCCCGTGAGAGCCGTGCGCGAGGGCCCGGACGGCATCGACGTGGCCGACCTGGAGGAGAAGATCCGCCGCGCCCGGGCCGAAGGGCTGCGCCCCCGCGCCGTCTACGTGGTGCCCGACTTCGCCAACCCCAGCGGTGCCAGCATGCCGTTGGCGGACCGGCGCGCTCTTCTCGACCTGGCCGCACGCGAGGACGTCCTCCTTCTCGAGGACAACCCGTACTCGATGTTCCACTCGGGCGGTGAACGGCTGCCCACGCTCAAGTCCCTCGACGCGGAGCGACGCGTGGTCTACTTCGGGTCGTTCGCCAAGACCGCCTTCGCCGGAGCGCGGGTGGGGTATGTGGTGGCGGACCAGTCCGTCGTCGGAGGCTCCCTGTTCGCCGACGAGCTGGCCAAGCTCAAGAGCATGCTCACCCTCAACACGTCGACGGTCGCCCAGGCGGTCATCGGCGGATACCTGCTGGAGAACGGCTGCAGCGTGGAGCGCGCCTCCGCGCGGGAGGCCGAGGTCTACCGCGGGAATCTGCGGGCCGTCCTCACCGGCCTGGAGGAGTGGTTCGGCGCAGGCGGGCCCATGAGCGGCGCCGGAGTGTCCTGGAACGCCCCCAAGGGCGGCATGTTCGCGGTGGTCACGCTTCCCTTCCGCGCGGACGACGCCATGCTCGAGTACTCCGCGAGCCACTTCGGTGTGCTGTGGACCCCCCTTCACCATTTCTACGCGGGTAACGGCGGATTTCGCCAGATACGCCTGTCGTACAGCGTGCTGACGCACCGACAGATCGCTCTGGGGATCGAGCGCCTCGCCGCGCTCATCGCCGACCGCACCTGACATCACCGCCCGAGCGGCACAAGGAGCCCAGGAGATGGAACCCACGACTCTGCGACCGGCCGTGCCCGTTGCCCGGGCCACGGCGGACGGGGTGATCGCGTGACGATGACGGCTGAACCCCCCACGCCTTCGAAGCCCGGCCAGGACCACAAGCTGCGGCGCGAGCTCGGATTCTGGAGCCTCACGGGGATCGCGTTCGGCGCGATCATCGGCTCCGGCTGGCTGTTCGGCGCCTTCTACGGTGCCGCCGCCGCGGGCCCTGCGGCCGTGCTGTCATGGGTCATCGCGGGCGCGGCGCTCACGCTGATCGCACTGGTCCTCGTCGAACTGGGCTCAGGGACCCCGGAGTCCGGCGGCTTGGTGCGCTGGCCCTTCATCGCCAACGGGCCGCTCGCCGGCACCCTCGTCGGCTGGGCCGTGCTGCTCGCCGTCGCCAACTCGATGGCGGCCCAGGCGTCCGCGATCGTGCAGTACGCGGACCGGTACCTGCCCGGACTGTTCGTGGACGGCTCCCTGTCCGTGTCGGGCAAGGCCGTCGGCGCCGCGCTGCTGCTCGTGCTCGTGGTGCTGAACTGGTTCGGGGTCAAGCTGTTCGCACGCCTGAACCTCGTCGCCACCGTGATCAAGGTCCTCATACCGGTCGTCACCGTGGTGGCGCTGCTCGTGTCGAGCTTCCACCCCGGCAACGTCTCCGCCGGCGGCGGGTTCGCGCCCTACGGCTGGTCGGCCTCACTGACCGCGATCGCCGGGGCGGGGATCATCTACGCCCTCAACGGCTTCGCCACGCCGATCGAGCTGTCGGGCGAGGCACGCAACCCGCGCCGGGACATCCCCCGCGCGGTGCTGACCGCCATCGTGCTCTCCGTCGCGCTGAACGTCGTCCTGCAGCTCGCCTTCGTCCTCGCCGTGCCGGAGGCCAGCCTCAGCTCGGGCTGGACGGGGCTGAGCTTCTCCTCGCCGTTCGGCGAACTCGCCCTGCTCCTCAACCTGGGCTGGCTCGCCACTCTCATCTACGCCGACGCCGTGTTCTCGCCGTCGGGCTCGACGTACGTGATGGTCGCGGCCGGCAGCCGCGAGACGTACGGCGTGGCCAAGAACCGCGGGCTGCCGCGGCGGTTCGCCGCCGTGCAGGACCGGGCCGGGGTGCCGAGGAACGCGCTGGCGCTGAACTTCGTGCTCAGCATGGTGTGCCTGCTCCCCGCCGAGGGCTGGCAGGAGATCATCGGCATGGTGGGGGTGCTCGCGCTGCTCACCTACTCGCTGTGCACCGTGGCCGCGGGCACCTTCCGCGTCGCGGCACCCGAGCGTCTCGCGGGCTGGGTCCGCGGGCTGCGCTGGATCGCTCCGGCCGGCTTCGTCGTCGGCTCGGAGCTGGTCTACTGGGCCTCGTGGGAGACGCTGCGCACGGCGCTGCCGGCGATGATGGCCGCGGTCCTCCTCTTCGTCGCGCTGCGCCGCCGCGAACTCGACATCATGACCGAGCTGCGGACCGGGCTGTGGCTGCTCGCGTTCATGTCCTGGCAACTGGTCCTCTCCGGCCTCGGCACGTTCGGTGGCGCGGGGATCGTCCCCGCTCCGTGGGACACCGTCGCCGTGGCCGTGTTCGGGGTGCTCACCTACCACTGGGGGGTTCGCTCCGGCGCGGCGTACCTGCGTCGCCGCCCGTCGTGACCTCCTGAGGCCAGCGGGGTGCGAGGCGTCCGCGACCACGGTGCGCCCGCTCCCCGCGGCCGTCCGTTCGCCGCGCACTTCCCGGCCGGACGGACGCCCGTTCAAGTGAGACATTCCGCAGTTGCACGGGACGTTCCGCACCCCGCGTCCGCCTGCATGTGCACGCCCTTGAGAAATCCCGCACGGATCGACAAACTCCAAGCTGCCACCCGACTTCGTGAGCACACCGAGTCCTGCCGCACGCCCCTTAGAAGGAACTGAGCGCTGATGCCCGGCCTTTCTCTGCGTCCCGACGCGCTCAGCGTGCGGGGCCTCTTCAGCTTCCTCCGCGATCTCGACCTGGACTGCGACATCAACCCGTGCGCCGCCTGGATCGGCAAGCTGGACCCGGAGCGCGCGGACGATCCGGCCGGCGTGGTGGAATTGCTCCGCGCATTCGGTCTCACCAGTGCGCTGGCGCATCTCCTCGGCATCGACGAGTCCGAGGTGACCGCGACCTGCGTCGTCCACGAAACACCCATGGACGGCGGCACGGACCAGCTCGCCGAGCCGATGTCGGACTACCACAACGGCCGCCCGCTGCGACTCGACGAGGCGGCCCTCATCGCCTGCTGGCCCCGCTCGGACGGCGAGCACGTGGTCTTCGTCAAGCTGAACCACCTGGTCGTCGACCTGGGAGACGCGGTGGCCGTGCTCAAGGCGGTACGGGCCCATCTACGGGGTACTGCGCCCCGCCGCGTCGGCGCCCGCTACCGCGACCACGCGGCGCTGGTGGCCAGGTACGCCGCGCTGCCTCCGGCCGACCCCGACGTGGTGGAGAAGGCACTCGGCGCCGTGCCCGAACCGGGGCGCAGGGGAATTCCCGTGATCTCGGAATCCAGCGAGCAGTGGCTGCCGTTGCGCAGAGGCATCTCCTTCGACGACCTCCTCAGCGCCGTCACCGACATCGTGCTCCGGACGATCGGCGGGGGCCTGGTGCTGCAGTATCCGGTCTCGCGCTGGGAATTCGCGCGGAAGGGCGGATACTTCGTCGAGATCAAACCTCTGGTGGTGCGCGGCGAATCGGCGGCGGACTACACGCCGGAGTACTTCCGGCAGACCCGGGAATTCCACGACTCCCTCGGTCGCTTCTCCCTGTCCGACCTCCCCTCGTTCGGCGCCGCCCTGGCCCGCGCTCGGATGCCACGCATCGTCGTGTCGGACACGACGCTCATGCGCCCCGAACCGGACCTCTGGCAATGGATTCCGGTACGCAGCCACCGCATCTTCGACGACCTGAAGTTCCTGGCCGACCGGTCGATGCCGGGGCCCCCGCTGCTGCGGCTGCAGTACAAGAACAGATTCCTGCCGCCCGAGGTCGTCACGGACATCCTCGGCCGGCTCGACGACCGCGTCGGGGCCGGCGGCGGACCGCACGGGCACGCCGGGTGACCGGGCCGCCGCAGTCGTCCGCAGCCGCCTCCCGTCAGGTGCCCTTCCGCCGTGTTGTTCCGCCACGGCGGGTTCAACTGGTTCAGCAAGTCGAAGAAGGACGTGTTCCCCGTGGATCTACCTGAGCTCGTCGCACACCACCTCACGCGGCACGGCGCCATGACGGCCCTGGAGTCCGGCGCGCGAACGTGGTCGTACGCCGACCTCGACGAGGCCACCCGGGACCGCGCGACACAGCTGCGTCGGCTCTCCCCCGACGGCGGACGGGTCGTCGTGGTGGGCGAGCACACCGCCGACGCGCTCGTGTGGGCGCTGTCCGTGATGCGGTCGGGGCTCGTCTACACCCCGCTCAATCCCGGCCTGCCCGCGGAACGCATGTGCGAAGCGGTGCGGCTGGCCGCACCCGACGCCGTGATCTGCTGCACGCAGGACTCGCTGGACGCCCTCCGCGAGGACGGCACTGCCGCGTGCGTGCTGGGAACCGACGACGTCGCACCGGCCGCGGCGGCGGCCCCGGCCGCTGACGCGGCGGACTCGGCGCCCGTCGCGTGGCCGGCGCAGGAGATCGCGTACTCCATCTTCACGTCCGGCTCGACCGGCCGGCCCAAGCTGGTGAACGTCGGCCACGCCGGGATCGAGAACCTCTGCCGTGCCCAGACCCGGCTGTTCGGCGTGAAGCCCGGCCACCGGATGCTCCAGTTCTCCTCGTTGTCGTTCGACGCCTCCGTCGCCGAGATCCTGGTCGCGGTCCACGCCGGCGCGCAGTTGGTCGTTCCCGCCTGGGACGGCGGTTCGTGGCTCAGCGCGGTCGGTCGCCATCTCCAGACCAACGCCTGCGACATCATGACGGTGCCCCCGTCGGTGTACGCGCGCTTCGACGACGAGGCACGCAAGGCGATCGGCACCGTCGTCTTCGCCGGTGAGGCCCTGTCCGAGGTGGAGTTCCGCGCGGCCGCCCGCTACAGCCGTGTCCTCAACGCCTACGGTCCCACCGAAGGAACGGTCTGTTTCAGCGTCGCCGAGCCCTCACGCTTCACCGCCTCGATCGGCCGGCCCATCGACGGCTGCTCGGCCCGGATCCACGACCCCGGCAGCAACACCTACAGCGAGGCGGGCCGGGGCGAACTCGTCCTGCTGGGCGCCGGGGTGGCGCTCGGCTACGAGGGCGTCTCCGGGGACGGACCGGGGCCCTTCACCACGGTCGAGGGCACGCCCGCCTATCACACGGGTGACGAGGTCGAACTGCGCGACGGTGAGGTGTACTACCTGGGGCGGCTCGACGAACAGGTGAAACGCCTGGGCCACCGCATCGGCCTGACCGAACTGGGCGGTTGGCTGGCGCAGTTGACGGACGCCTCGGTCGTCCTGGTCGCGGACGGCACGTCGCTGATCATGGCGCACACCGCGACGGACCGGTCCGAGGAAGAGCTGAGGTCGTGGCTGCGTGAACTGCTTCCGGCGTGGGAGATGCCGGACGTGCTGCTCGGGCTGACGGAACTCCCCGTCACCGACAGCGGCAAGGCGGACAAGGCGGCGCTGAGGGCGCTGGCACGACGCGCCCAGGAGGAGGGGCCCGGCGGCCCGAGCGACGCCCCGGAGCCGGGCGACGACGGGGAGGTCGTCCGCACGGTCGTGAAGAACGTCCTGGGCACCGAGATCGAACCCGCCGTCTCCATCTTCGACGCCGGGGCGGACTCGCTCGCGCTGGTGCGCATCCAGGTGGAGCTCAGCGAGATCTACGGCGAGGACCCCGTCCAGGCCGTCTTCGACCTGCTCAACTACGACTTCACGATCGAGGGCTTCCTCACCGGTCTGCGTGGCCGGCCGGGAGCGGCGAGCTCCCCCGAGCGGCAGGTGCTCGACACCGTCGCCGCGGAGCTCGCCGAGCTGCCGGCGGCCCTCGCCGCGCTGCGCCCGGCACGGCCGACCGGAACGGCCCGCGCCGACACGTTCACCGTCACCGGAGCCGGCGGCTTCATCGGCGGGCACGTCCTCGACCGGCTTCTCGACGACGGCCGGCGCGTCACCGTGGTCACGACGAGCGACCCGCGGCAGCTGGTGACGCGGCACTGCGCGCGCTTCGAACGAACGCACGAAGACCTGGCCGGCATCGAGTTCCTCGGCTACGACGACCTCGAGGCGCTCGCCCGGGGCGGCTCCGGGGCCGGCTCCGGCCGCTGGGGCGCCGTCATCCACTGCGGCTACGAGGTCAACCATCTGCTCCCGCTGGAACGCCAGTTGAGCGGCAGCGTGGCAACAACCGGCGCGCTGGTCCGCGCAGCGGCCGCACGGGACGCCTCCCGCTTCGTGTTCCTCTCCGCCGCCTCGGCCGGCCCACGTTTCCTGCCGTTGACCGAGGATGCGCTGGCTGCGGTGGGCGACCCCTACTCGCAGTCGAAGTTCGTCGCCGAGGCGTACGTCGGCGCGCTGGAGAGCGAACACTGCGGCGTCGACGTGCTGCGTGCCGGCCTGGTGTACGGGCACAACGCCCGCGAGGGCGAGTTCCTGGACCGGGATGTCTTCGCCCAGCTCCTGCGGCTTTCGCTGCGGCACGGCGCGGCGCCCCGGCTCGAGGGCCTCGTCCCGGTCTGCCACGTCTCCGACGTGGTGGACGACCTGCTGGCCGCGGCCGGCTCGGACAGCGCCGGCACCCGTTCCGTTCTGGTGCACCGCACCTACGACCGTCACCAACTGCTCGCCGAACTCGGCCTCGACGCCGACTCGTTGGTCAGCCCCGAGGAGTGGCTCAGCACCGTCACGGAATCCGGCGGCGCTGACGTCCGCATCCTGGCAGCCCTCCGGCAGCAGCTGGGCGCGGCAGCCGGATGGGCCACATCGGTCGGCGCCACGGACCGGCAGATCATCCGGGAACTCCGGCAGACCTACCTGGGAGCGTAGCGAAATGGACACCGAGAAGGGTTGGCACCGGGGGGAGCCCCTCGACCCGGCAGTCCTCGAGGAGGAGATCGGGGCCCGGAAGGAGCTCCAGGAAGGAGACTTCTCCCGCTGGAGACATGCCGACGGCCACTCCCTGCGCGAGGAGCTGACCGGAAGGCCCGAGCGGCTCTTCGTGTTCCGGGTCGGCGAGCGCTGGTACGCGGGGTACAAGACGATCTCCGGGTACGTACTGGAGCGGGACATGCCGGGCATGTTCTGCAGCCGGGTGTACTGGTACAACGTCGTCGGCGAGTTGGAGTCCTTCCGCACTTCGGCGGCCGACGCGCGGGTCGCCTTCCGCCCCCTCGCAGAGACGGAGCGCCGTGCGGCGTTCGACGCGATCACGCCCCTCACCGAGATCGTCCACCCCTTCACCAAGCAGCGGGAGCAGGGCAGCGAGAAGACGAGCCCACCCGACGGATGGCTGGTCAGCGACGAGCGCGACGCCTACCTGAGCATGGGCGAGGAGCACATACGCCGCTACACCAAGGACCTGTTCGGACCGCGGTTCCGTGCCCTCGCCGAGGACGTCCTCGCCTACGACCCGGCCTGCTCGACCGGCCGGTTCCTGTCCGAGTTCGCGACGCTCAACCCGGAGCGGATCAGGACCGTAGGCCAGGACCTGAGCCGGGAGATGACCGAGTACGCCAAGGGGCGTCTGGACCGGGTGCACCACGGCGACGCGATGCACCCCGAGCCGGAGCCGGGAAGCGCCGAGATCGTCTTCAGCCGCTTCCTCAACTCCGAGGTCGTCTCGACGGCCCGGGCACGGGAGATCCTGCCGCGGCTCGTCGCCACTCTGCGTCCCGGCGGCTCGATGGTGCTGCTCGGACACAGCCCGGTCCTGCTCGATGCCATCGACCTCGCGGGCGCAGGGCTGCGGGTGCTGCAGACCACTGCGCGGCAGGACGACTGCGTCTTCCAGTACTACGTCTGCGAACTCGGAGGCTGATGTGACCCTGTCGTTGAAGAAGAACGTGATCGCGGAGCCGGCCGTCGCCGGATGGTACGCCTGGTCGTACCTGCTGCCCCCGCAGACGCTGGCGAAGTATCTGAAGAATCACTACCGGAACATCGTCGAATCCTTCCTGGACAAGCCCGAGGCCCACCGCACCGCGCTGAAGCAGGCCCGCTTCCAGGGCGGGCCCTTCGTGCACGAGCAGGAGGGTTCGTACGAGAAGGTCAAGGAGTGGTACGCGTCCTCCCGCGAGCAGTTCGCCCCGCTCCTCGACCTCGCCGACTCCATCGACGAGCTGGAACAGAAGATCCTGCCCGAACTGAGCGGCGCATCCATGGAACCGGCGTACCGCGGACTGCCCGAGCCGCTGGCGGGGCGGGTGGAGCTCTTCTACAACCGCGACAACCGCACGCCCGACTACCGGTTCATCGAGCCGCTGCTCTACGCCTCCCCCTACTTCGACCCGGGACTGCAGCAGGTCCGGTTCTCCACGATCGACCAGGACGCCCGGCAGTTCGCTCTCACCACGCCCGTCCTGGAGTACACGCCCGAGCAGGTCCTGGTCACCGTTCCGCTGGACTCTCCCCTGCTCGACGAGGTCTTCGCCGGGGGCCTCGACCCGAAGGACCTGGAACGCATCACGGCGGAGTTCGGCCTCGACGGTGAGCGCGCGGCCACCTTCAGGAGCTTCTTCGAGGAGACTCCCGAGCCGACAGCCGACACGCAGGACGCACCGGACGCCATCGAGTACGTCGGCCACGCGTGCGTGTTCGTCCGGAACCGGGGCACCACGTTCCTGGTCGACCCGGTGATCAGCTACAGCGGCTACTCGCAGGAGAGCGACGGCAGGTTCACCTTCGACGACCTGCCCGAACGCATCGACTACGTGATGATCACGCACAACCACCAGGACCACATGCTCCTGGAGACCCTGCTGAAGATCCGGCACCGGGTGGGCAGGGTCGTCATCGCGAAGTCCGCCAACTCCAGTCTGGTGGACCCCGACCTCAAGCGGATTCTGGGAAGGCTCGGCTTCCACGACGTGGTGGAGCTCGACGACCTCGAATCACTCGCCACACCCGGCGGCAGCATCACCGCGCTGCCGTTCCTCGGCGAGCACGGCGACGTCAGGATCCGCACCAAGTGCGGCTGGCTCCTCGACCTGGACGGCACCCGCGTACTGTTCGCCGCCGACTCCACCAACATCTCGCCGCAGCTGTACGCGCAGATCACGGCGAGCGTGGGCCGGGTGGACACGGTGTTCATCGGGATGGAGAGCGTGGGCGCCCCGGTCAGCTGGCTGTACGGGCCGCTCTTCCCGGAGAAGCTGGAACGCAGGATCGACGCGGGCCGCCGTCTCAAGGGCAGCAACTTCGAGCAGGGCGCGGCGATCGTCGACACGCTCCAGGCGGACGCGGTCTACGTGTACGCGATGGGGCAGGAGCCCTGGCTCGGCGCCGTGATGTGCGTCGAGTACGACGAGAAGCACCCGGCGATGATCGACAGCGACAAGCTGGTGGCGTACGTGAAGGAGCGAGGGGGCACGTCCAAGCGGCTGTACCTGCACGAGACGATCGAGGTGCGCCCGTGACCACCGGGAAGCAGCACGTCGTCCATATCGGGTTCCACGCCTCGGAGGCCCACACGGTCGACTTCGACGCCGACCACGTGACGGCGGTGATGGCGCGCGGGAGCCTGACCCGGCTCCCCGAGGAGCTGGCGTCGCGGTTCGCCCGGATCGCTCTCCTGGACCTGCCGGACTCGGCGGACCTGGACACCTACGACCGCGCCTACGACCGCATGTGCGACCTCGTCGACGAACTGTCCGCCGAGTTCGGAGCACCGGACGCGATCGTGGCGCTGTACGAGCACACGACGCTCCCCGCCGCACGGCTGCGCGAGCGCTTCGGGCTCCCCGGCACGAACGTGCGGACCGCGTTGCTGTGCCGGGACAAGGTGCCGATGAAGGAGACACTGGCGGCGGCGGGCGTTCCCGTGCCGCGCTTCCTGCCGGTCGGCCCGGAAACCGGCAGGTCCGAGCTGGAGGACTTCCTGGCACCGGTGCCACCGGGGCCGATCGTGCTCAAGCCGCGCAGTCAGGGTGCGAGCATCGGAGTGCGCATCCTGGACGACGCCGACGCGCTCCTCGCCCTCGCTGCCGAGGGCGGCCTGGAGGAGGGGCACGAGGTCGAGGAGTTCGTGCAGGGCCCCATCTACCACATCGACGGAGTCGTCCGCGCCGGCGAGATGCGCTGGTTCTGCACCTCCCGCTACCTCGACACCTGCTTCAACTTCCAGCACGGCCATCAGCCACTCGCCGCGGTGACCTCGGACAGCCCCGAACTCACCGAGCGCATGCGGGAGTTCACTGCGCTGGTACTCGACACGCTGGGCCTGACGGACAGCACTTTCCACATGGAGCTGTTCCACACTCCCGACGACGAACTGGTCTTCCTGGAGATCGGCAACCGCTTCGGCGGCGCCGGCATCTCGTGGCACCAGCGCACGGTCTTCGGCGTCGATCTCGCCAAGGAGGCGGTGCTCGCCTGCACGGGCAGGCCGTCGGAGGTGATCACCCCGAAGACCATGCTGGACACGCCGGACCCGGGCGCTTCCGGATGGCTGTACATGCCGCTGGGGGCCCAGGGCTCCGTCCACGTGCTCGGCGTCACCGGGCTCGAGGAGCTGCCGGACGCGATCCTGAGCGCCGAGGTTCCCGCGGTGGGCGACGTACTGAACGGGCGCGGCAACGTCTGGCGCACCGGCGGCAGGTTCCTGGTCGGCGGCCCGTCCACGGCCTCGGTGGAGCAGAGCATGGCCCGGATCGTCGACACGTACACACTCACCACGAAGGCGGGAGACTAGCGATGGCACGCACCAGGCTGGGCACACACATCGGGGTGGTCGTCGACGACTACCGGATGGATGCGGCCGATCCGGGGTTCCGGGACTTCGTGATGGAGCTGCTGCTGCAGCACAAGGTGGTGTTCTTCAAGAGCCAGCACTTCAGCCCGGCCACCTTCACGCAGATGGTGGGGGCACTGGGCAACAAGGAGGTGCACCCCTTCCGCACGGCGGGTGAGAGCGAGGTGATCACCGGCATCTCACCGTTCCAGCCGTACCCCGAGTACCCCGAGATCACCGGTCTCTACCACGACGAGAAGACCACGGGGAACCTGAACTCCTGGCACAGCGACCTCAACTGGCGGGAGGAACCGCCCTTCGCCTCGGTTCTTCGGGCCGTGCGGATACCGCCCACGGGCGGGGACACCTGCTGGGCGAACATGGGCAAGGCCTACGACTCGCTGAGCGACTCGGTGAAGTCGGAGCTCGCCGAACTGCGGGTCGTGCACGACTGGGTGCAGATCTACCGCCGTGCCTTCAAAGGCAGGGAGGACGTGCTCCGCGAGATGCAGGAGAGGCTCCCCGCCCAGTCGCACCCGCTGGTCATGACGCACCCGTTGACGGGGGAGAAGGTGCTGTTCTCCAACAAGGTCTCCGGCGTCCGCATCGAAGGGGTCGGTGACGAGGAGAGCCGCCGTATCCTCGACCTGGTCCACCGCCTGGCCTGGCGGCCGGAGTTCCAGTGCCGCTTCCGCTGGGAAGAGGGCGACGTCGCGATCTGGGACAACCTCGCGACCCAGCACTACGCGGTCTCCGACTACGCACCACACGTCCGCAAGATGGAACGCATCACCCTGGAAGGCATGCCGATCAAGTGACTCAGATCATCGTTGTCAACGGCGGATCCAGCTCCGGCAAGACCGGAATCACCCGCTGCCTGCAGTCCCTTCTCCCCCAGCCGTGGATCAGCCTCGGCGTGGACGACCTCATCGAGGCGCTGCCCGCGAGGATGATGCAGTCGGACGGGGGCGTCGAGCTCGGTAAGGACGGGGAGGTCGAGGTCGGCTCCGACTTCCGCGAGGCCGAGTCCGCGTGGACCGCGGGCATCGCGGCGATGGCGCGGGCCGGAGGGCGGATCATCATCGACGACGTCTTCCTCGGTGGAAAGGACTCGCAGGACCGGCTCCGCGAGCGCCTCGAGGGGCTCGACGTGCTCTGGGTCGGCGTGCGGTGCGACCCGGAGGTCGCTGCCGGCCGGGAGATCGCCCGCGGTGACCGGGTCCCCGGGATGGCCGCCTCGCAGGCGGAGAAGGTGCACAAGGACGTCGTCTACGACGTCGAGGTCGACACCAGCCACACCGAATCCGTCGAGTGCGCCCGCGTCATCGCGAAGCACGTCGCCTGACGTGAGGTGAACCGTCGCGGCCGGACGGCCGACCGCCCGCAGGGGGGTCGGCCGTGCCGCCACCGTGCTCGCACCGACGTGGCTGCGCACCAGCCGCCGCACTGCCCCCGCTGCGGTGCGGGGCTCGCACCGTCGTTCCCGCTGTCGTCCCGCCCCGAGGAAGAGTGATCACGGGTGAAGAAGTTCGTCATATTCGATCTCGACGACACGCTGGTGGACAGCATCGGCGGGATCGACCGCTGGTTCGTGGAGCTGACCGAGCAGCGGGCCCTCGGGCCGGACGGGCTGGCCTTCCTGCGGGAGGAGCAGCAACGGCCGGTGTCTCCGGCGGAGACGTTCCGCGCCATCGTCGACCGTTTCGGCTTCACCGAGAGCCCGTCCGAACTCCGGCAGCTGTTCTGGGAGCGCTGGCCGCGCCTCGTCCGCCCGGTCGAGGGGGTGCCGGAGCACCTACGGGCGCTGCGTGGACAGGGCTGGCGCACGGCGCTGTTGACCAACGGCCGGGAGGACCAGCAACGCCCGAAGATGCGGGACGACCTGGGCGACCTCTTCGACGTGCTCTGCTTCGCCCACGACGAGGGCGTCAGCAAGCCCGACCCGGAGGCCTTCCGGATCGTCGAGCGGCGCGCCGCCACGTCGCTCGAAGGCGGGTGGATGGTCGGCGACTCCCTGTCGGACGACATCGCGTCCGCCGCCGCTCTGGGCATGTCCACGATCTGGGTCTCGGGGGGCAGGGAGCTGCCGGACGACGGCGCCCTGCCGAACGAGGTCGTCGAGACGGTCAGCGAGGCGTTCCGGATTCTCTCCTCCCGGCGCGAAGCGGGTGTGTGACGAGGCCGCCGTGGCCCTGCCCGGCGAGGTGCACGCACCGCGCCCAGGAAGCCGAGCCGCCCGGCGGCCGGGTGACGTTCGGGCCGGCCCGGGTGCGGGCGGGCCGAGGCGCACACACCGCACCGAGAAGAGGGAGGGGGACGGGTTCGACTGCGGCTCGTATAGCGCGCCCCATCGGCACTGACAGGTCATCACGCCCGGCTCAGGGAAACTCCCTTGGTTCAGGATCGCACGGTTGACAACCCTCTGTGAGCTCGACCAGGATCAGCCGGGTTGAGTCAGCCCACAGGTCGCTCAACCGTATTGTTGTGCGTCGACGTCGACGGAGGAACTCTCCGGGCGTCACGGGGGAGGATTCTTGTCGCTCAGGGTTTATCTACTCTTTCAGACTTTCGTTGAGCGGTTTCTCCTCTTCGCCATTCCCCTGATGGTGTACCGCGCCACGGGCAGTGTGCAGTCCTCGGGGGTCTCGTTTCTGGTCGAGTGGTTACCGACCATTATGATGCTGCCACTCACGGGCATCGTCGTCGACCGGTACGGCGTACGGAACGTCTTTCTGGGATCGAACGCGATCCGACTGGCCGTGTGCTTTCTCTTCTTCGGAATCCTCATGGGCTCCGAGAGCGCTGCGGCGTACATCATCGTGGGCGGCATTCTCTCGCTGTTCAATCTGTTCGCCTATGTCGCTTTCGAGAAGCACATCACCGTCCTGAAGAGCAAGGACGAAGTGGCGAAAGCGTTCTCCTTCTTCCAGTTCAACCAACAGTCGATGCAGGTCATCGTGCCGATCTGCGGCGCGTGGATCGTCGTACATGTCGCCCCTCACCTGCTCTTCCTCATCTCCGCAGTGAGCTATCTGCTGCTCCTGCTGCTCGCCCGGGCCATGCCTCACGACGAGCACCGCAGCCAGGTGTCCGTGGGCAACACCTTCAAGGCGATCAAGGACGCGTTCAGGTTCGTCGGCACCAGCGTCACGCTGCGCTGGCTCGGCATTCTCATGATGTCGACGAACTTCGCCTTCGGGCTCATGTACACGGCCCTTCCCGATCTGGTTCTGCACATCGAGGGGCAGTCCGAGGTGTACCTCGGGAGCGTGTACGGCCTCGCGGCCCTCGTATCGTTCGTCTATTTCCTCTCGAGTTCGAAGATCGCGGAGAAGGAACTGGTCGAACCGCTGGGTGTCGCCGCGGCCCTGATTATTCCGGCCAGTCCGCTTCTGCTCGCCTTCTCCACCGGTGTGCCGGTCCTCGCCCTGTCGTTCTGTCTGGTGGCAGGCCCCCTGGTGGCCTTCTCGGTGCATGCGCGAGTGGTCCGCAACGCGGCCATGCCGTCCGAGAATTACGCACTGACCATTTCGATCACGATGATTCTCTCCCTGCTCGGCCTCCCGCTGTCGGGTGCCTACATCGCCGTTGCCACGTCCCACCTGTCAGTGCCGACGGCCATCATCTGCGCCTCCGTCGTGGCACTCCTGCTGTCGGTGGTGAGCCTGCGCGCGATGCGGCCCAGCTATTCGCACGCGTAGCTCCGCACTCCTCAGTCGTTCGTCTCCAGGAGAAATCCATGTCGGAAGAACCAGGCTGCCGCCCGGAAGGCAGCTTCCAGATCGCGGTGAGATCCCTGCGTCAGGCCGATTCCCCGCGCTTCGGCATCAATCTCGAGCACGTGCGACGGCTGGCGGAGAGTGACGCCGATTTCCAGCCGATCCTGGTGCATCGGGAGACGATGCGTGTGGTGGATGGCATGCACCGGGTGCACGCGGTGAAACTGCGCGGTCAACACACCCTCGCCGCCGAGTGGTTCGACGGTGACGACTGCGCGGCGTTCATGGTCGCCGTGGAGTCCAACGCGCAGCACGGTCTCCCGCTGTCACGCGAGGAGCGGAAGCAGGCGGCGCTGCGCATACTCCGCTACCACCCCGACTGGTCCGACCGGGCCATCGCCAGGACGAGTGGCCTGAGCGCCCGGAGTGTCGGAACGATCCGTCGGCAGACGGGCCAGGAGGGCGCACGGGCCGACGTGCGCATCGGCTGTGACGGCCGGGCCCGCCCGTCGAGCACGGCGGCCGGACGTGTCGCCGCGGCGGAGATGATCCGGGAGAATCCGTCGGCCTCCCTGCGGGAGATCTCCCGGCAGGCCGGCATCTCCGTGGGAACCGTCCGGGACGTCCGGCGACGCCTGGCGAGCGGCCAGGAGCCGGTCCCGGAGAGGCAGCGCAAGGGGTTGGACGCATCCCCGGCGAGCATCCCGGTCGTGGTCGAGCGTCAGGTCGTCGAGGCCGTCTCCGACCCCGCGCAGCGGATCGAGATGTTCAACAGGCTCCGCAAGGATCCGTCGCTCCGGCTCAGCGAGAACGGGAGGTTCGTGCTGCACCAGCTCCGTACACAGCTGTGCAGCACGGAGGACTGGAAGCGGCTCGCCCCCGCCATCCCGATGCATGGCCGCACCGCTGTCGCGGAGTTGCTCTCGGCCTGCGCGGACGACCTCATGGAGGTCGCTCAGGAACTCCGCAGGATCGAAGACTCACTCGCCGGTTGACACGTGCTGGAGAACATCCTGCCTCCGGCCGTGTGCGGATCGCAGTCCTCCACGGACCGGCTCGACGCCGCGCTGTTCCCCGAGGAACAGGTCGTCGTCGCCGGCGCGGTCGCCCGCCGGAAGGCCGAGTTCACCACCGTCCGCGCCTGCGCTCGGGACGCCCTCGCGACCCTCGGGCACGCCCCCGTCCCCCTGGTGCCCGGTGAGTACGGCGCGCCCAGCTGGCCGGACCACGTGGTCGGCAGCATGACGCACTGCCCGGGGTACCGTGCCGCCGCCGTGGCCCACAGCGCCGACGTGGTCACGCTCGGGATCGACGCCGAGCCCCACGAGGCCCTCCCCGGGAAGGTGTTGAGGGCCGTCGCACGCCCCGAGGAGCTCGACATGCTGGCGGGACTGCCGGCTGCGGGAGGGGTCGCCTGGGACCGCCTCCTCTTCAGCGCGAAGGAATCGGTCTACAAGGCCTGGTTCCCCGTGGCCCGCAGATGGCTGGGGTTCCAGCAGGCGACGATCGTGATCGTGCCGGACGGCACGTTCACGGCCCGGCTCCACACCCGGGGTCCACACCTCCTGGGGCGGCCCCTGACCGGATTCCACGGGCGGTGGGCCACGAGTGGCGGCCACGTCGCCACGGCGATCACGGTAGAGCGCAACGCCCCCCGACCCGCCCGGAACGGTGGCCCTCTCCCTGCCGACGCATCCCTTGCCGTGGAGAGCCTGCCCCGCACCTGAGTTCAGGCCGCGCAGACGTCTTCTTCCGCACCGGTGCCGGCACCGGTGCGGGTCGTGGGTCGTGCACGACGCCGCCCTGCACGACCCGACCCGTGCCACAGACCGGTCCCGACGCGACGGCGGAGCCCCCCGGCCCCCGTCCGGAGGCCGGATGCCGAGGGCCGACGGCGTCAGGTGCGGGGGGAGCGGGGGTCCGCGGAGGAGTGGTGGCCGGCGACGGCGAGGGCCCGGTAGGCGACGTAGGCGGCGACGGGGTCGGGGGCGGCGGCCCAGGGGAGGGCGCCGACGTAGCCGTCGACGACGCGCAGCGCCTCCAGCGCCTCCTCGTAGCGCTCGGCGCGGACCAGGAGGCAGACCAGCAGGTGCAGGACGTGCGGGCGGACCGGGTGGTCGTCCTCGACCTGGTCGACGGCGAACTCCGCGGCCTCGATGGCCCGTTCGACGTCGGCGCTCCGGTAGAGGCCGCGGACGACGTTGACCTCGGGAAGGTGCTCGTAGAGGGCGAAGAGCGGGAGGGCCGGGAGCAGGGTCCCCTCGGGGGCGTGCGCGGCGGCGGTCTGTGCGAAGGCGTCGGCCTGCTGCTTGGAGCCGCGGCCGCTCTCGGCCCAGTACTGGAGGGCGGCGAGGTGGGCGCCCATGTGGTGGGGGGCGCGGCGGGTGACCTCGGACCACAGCGCCTCGAAGTCGGCGGTGCGGTCCCCGAGGGCGCGGGCGACGACCAGTTCGGTGAGGTACGGGGTCGGGTCGGCGTCGGCGAGGGCGGCGGCCTCGCGGCAGACGGTGCGGGCCTCCTCCAGGATGATGCGGTGGGAGTCGGTGCCGGGCGGCTCGGCGAGGCCCTGCCAGACCAGGAACTGGGCGTAGACCTGGGCGGCGGAGGGGTCCTGGGGCCGTTCGGCGCGCCACTGACGCAGCCAGCTCGCGTCCGGGACGGCGGCGGTCGGCGCCGGGTCCTTGCGGAAGGACACGGCGTCGGCCGTGGGCGCGGCGTCCGGTTCCGGTGCCGGCGAGGCGGTGCGGGCCTCGGCGAGTTCCTTGGCGGCGGCGCCGGCGGCGGACTGCACGCGCTGCCAGCGCAGCTCCCACTCGTCGCCGGTGAGGGCGAAGAGCCGGGCGATCTGCTCCCAGTCCTGCCGGGTGCGGGCCTCGTCGAGGGCGTCCACGAGCTGCGGGTCGGGGCCGGGCAGCCGTACGTCCAGCTCCGCGGGGGCCGCGAAGCCGTACGCGGCCTCGGGCGAGATCGCGGTGAGGTGCCCGCCGGCGGCCTCGCGGGCGAGCCGGCGGCGCCGCATCGCGGGCACCACGAGCACGCCGAACAGGGCGGCGAGGACGATCAGCAGGAACAGCGCTTCCATGACGGCGTTCTCCGGCGGGTGGAGGGATTCGACCGGGGTTCGGTCGAGCGTGTCTGCCTCCACGGTACGGCCCGCTACCGTGGGCCTCATGAACGACCGGAACCCTCAGAGCTTCGAGACCCTGGCCATCCATGCCGGGCAGGCGGCGGACCCCGCGACCGGTGCGGTCGTGCCGCCCATCTACCAGGTGTCCACGTACAAGCAGGACGGCGTGGGCGGCCTGCGCGGCGGCTACGAGTACAGCCGCTCGGCGAACCCGACGCGTACCGCGCTGGAGGAGAACCTGGCCGCGCTGGAGGGCGGCCGGCGCGGCCTGGCGTTCGCGTCGGGCCTGGCGGCGGAGGACTGCCTGCTGCGCGCCCTGCTCCGCCCCGGCGATCACGTGGTGATCCCGAACGACGCGTACGGCGGCACGTTCCGGCTGTTCGCGAAGGTCGTGGAGGCCTGGGGCGTGAAGTGGTCGGTGGCGGACACCTCCGACCCGGCGGCGGTGCGTGCGGCGGTCACCGAGCACACCAAGGTGATCTGGGTGGAGACGCCGTCGAACCCGCTTCTGGGCATCAGCGACATCGCGGCGCTGGCCGACGTGGCCCGTACCGCCGGCGCGAAGCTGGTGGTGGACAACACCTTCGCCAGCCCGTACCTGCAGCAGCCGCTGGCGCTCGGTGCGGACGTGGTGGTGCACTCGACCACCAAGTACATGGGCGGCCACTCGGACGTGGTCGGCGGTGCGCTGGTGGTGAACGACGACGCGCTGGGCGAGGAGCTGGCCTTCCACCAGAACGCGATGGGCGCGGTGGCCGGCCCGTTCGACGCCTGGCTGGTGATGCGCGGCATCAAGACGCTCGCGGTGCGGATGGACCGGCACAGCGCGAACGCGGCGCGGATCGTGGACCTGCTGACCGGGCACGCCGCGGTGACGGAGGTGTACTACCCGGGTCTGCCGTCGCACCCGGGTCACGAGGTGGCGGCGAAGCAGATGCGCGGCTTCGGCGGCATGGTGTCGTTCCGGGTGCGGGGCGGCGAGGAGGCCGCGGTGCGCGTGTGCGACCGGGCGAAGCTGTTCACGCTGGGCGAGTCGCTGGGCGGTGTGGAGTCGCTGATCGAGCACCCGGGCCGGATGACGCACGCCTCGGTGGCGGGATCGGCGCTGGAGGTCCCGGCGGACCTGGTGCGGCTGTCGGTGGGCATCGAGTCGGCGGACGATCTGGTGGCGGACCTGTCGCAGGCGCTGGCCTGACCCGTACGCCGCCTGACCCGTACGCCGCCTGACCCGTACGCCGCCGGACCGGCACGTCGCCGGACACGCCGACGCCGGGCGTCCCCTGTGCAGGGGCGCCCGGCGTCGGCGTGTCACCAGGTGAAGACGGGTGGCGGCTGGGTGTGCGGCACGGCCCAGGGCTGGGTGGTCGCCGCCCATGCGGCGAAGAGCACGGCCGCGACGGCGGCCAGCGTCCACAGCGTCACGTGCAGGCCGTGGCGGCGGCGCAGGAGGCGGGCGCCGCGGGCGCTCGCCCGGGCGGCCAGGTCGGCGGGGACGGGAGTGTGGGCGGCGTCCAGCATGCGCCGGACCTCGCTCTCCTTGCGGTCGAACGGGCTCACGGCGCCACCTTCTCCCGTGCCGGGCCGGACTGGGCGGCCGGCGGGTTCCCCCGCGAAGTGCCCTCGGGGACGGCCGGGGGGCGGGACCGCAGGGTCGTGGTCGCGCGCCTGCAGAGCGTGCGGACCCGTTCGACGGGCAGCGCGAGCGCGGCGGCCACCTGTTCCTCGGCGACCCCTTCGTACAGCCGCAGCACCAGGATGAGCCGCTCCTGGGGGGCGAGACGGCCGAGGAGGCCGCCTCGGGCCCTGCGGTAGCGCCAGGCGTTGTGGGCGAAGCGGCCGGCGAGCTCCAGCCGCGCGTGGTCGTACGGGTCGTCGCCGCGCAGCCGTTCCCAGTCGGCGTAGGTGCGGGCGAGGGCGCCGACCAGGAGGTCCTCCGCGAGCGGGGACTCCTCCGCCGGCTCTGCCGTGAGCAGCGTGGCGGCATGGAGCAGCCGCCCGCCGGCTCCCGCGACGAACGCTTCGAATTCCTGGGCGCGGCGACGTTCCTGCGACACCTGACGCGTCTCCACCGATGTTCGCCTCCCGTTCTCCTCATGGGAATGCAGGAACGGTGATCGAATCAAGAGGACGGTGGGGCCGGGATCACCCGGATCGCGACGTGGGGCGGCCGGGTGCGGGGGCCGGGCCACTCATGGGGGCCGATGCGGGAGCCGTCCCGTCTCCCCCGGGGCGCGCGAGCGCCCTCGGGGGTGCGGGAGGTGTCGGGGGTGCCGCCGGCTACCGGGGCAGGAGCCCGGCGGTCGAGAGGGCGGTGTTGAAGCGGGTGAGGAGCGAGCAGAAGGTGGCGCGTTCGCTCTCGCTCCAGCCGTCGGTCAGCCGTTCCATGAGGGCGCGACGGGAGGACCGGACCTGTTCCAGCCGGGTGGAGCCGCGCGGCGAGAGCTGGAGGACGACGGCGCGGCCGTCCTCGGGGTGGGAGGTGCGTTTGACCAGGCCGGAGTCGACGAGCGGAGCGACCTGCCGGGTCACGGTGGAGGAGTCGATGCCCATGCC
The DNA here is from genome assembly GCF_031845485.1 of Streptomyces hazeniae. Taxonomy (NCBI): domain Bacteria; kingdom Bacillati; phylum Actinomycetota; class Actinomycetes; order Kitasatosporales; family Streptomycetaceae; genus Streptomyces; species Streptomyces hazeniae. The sequence goes on along the minus strand of NZ_JAVREQ010000018.1, from coordinate 83,059 downwards.
GGCGGCGAGGGCCTTGACTCCCATCGGGCCCTCCCGGTCCAGGCGGTGGAGCAGCAGGTAGGCGGCACGGTCCATGGAGTTGCGGGCCTGCCCCACACCCCCGAGCCGGGTCTGCTCTGCGCGGCGCGCGAAAACGGCCACCTGGTGCTGCATGGCGTCGAAGACGCATGCCATGGCGTCGTCCGCGCTGTCGCCGCCGTATGCCGCGGCGTCGCCGTCCGCCGCGGAGCCGTCGGGCGGCAGGAGGCCGTCGGCGGCGGGTTCGGCGGCGGGCGCGGATGCGCGGCCGGACGCCTCGGGGGTGTCGGGGTTCTCGGTCGTCAGTTCCGGGTGCGTGGGCATGGCCGGGATGCTCGCTTCTTCGGTGGATGCAGAGGGTGGACGGCGGGGAGAGTGTGTGGACCACAGTACGCGCAACGGCCCCGGTGGCGTACCGCTGCGACGGCGGCGGTTGGCCTTCGGAGAGCGGGGGTTCGGGCCCTGTGCGCGTGGCGGGCGGGGGGGACGGGGAGGCGAAACGGTTCGGCATCGGAGGGGCCGGACTGCGCGGCTGGTGCCAGACTGACCGCATGGTCACCCGCCCCGACGAGCCCCGCACCGGGACCCCCGGTGCGGGCGCCGCGTACTCCGCCGGCCCGGAAGAAGCCGCCGCCCCTACGACCCCCTCCACTCCGCTCGACGACGCCGTCCCGTCCGCCTTCGCCGTCACCGTCGACGACGTCCGGGCCGCGCAGAAGACCCTCGAGGGCGTGGCCCGTACGACCGCGCTGGAGGGGAGCCGTTACCTGACCGGGCTGGTCGGCTCGCCGGTGCACCTCAAATGCGAGAACCTCCAGCGCACCGGGTCGTTCAAGCTGCGGGGGGCGTACGTGCGGATAGCGGGCCTGTCCCCGGAGGACCGGGCCCGCGGGGTGGTGGCGGCGAGCGCCGGGAACCACGCGCAGGGCGTGGCGCTGGCGGCGGCGCTGCTCGGCGTCCGCTCGACGGTGTTCATGCCGGTCGGGGCGCCGCTGCCGAAGGTGGCGGCGACGCGGGACTACGGGGCGCAGGTTGTCCTGCAGGGGCAGGTGGTGGACGAGTCCCTGCGGGCCGCCGAGGAGTACGCCGCGGAGACCGGCGGCGTGCTGATCCATCCGTTCGACCACCCGGACGTGGTGGCCGGACAGGGGACGCTGGGGCTGGAGATCCTGGAGCAGTGCCCGGAGGTGCGCACCATCGTGGTGGGCGTCGGCGGCGGCGGGCTGGCGGCCGGGATCGCGGTGGCGGTGAAGCGCTTCCGTCCGGATGTGCGGATCGTCGGGGTGCAGGCGGAGGGGGCGGCGGCCTATCCGCCGTCGCTGGCGGCGGGCCGGCCGGTGGCGCTGGACGCGATGTCGACCATGGCGGACGGCATCAAGGTGGGGCGGCCGGGAGACGTACCGTTCGAAATCGTTGGCGCTCTCGTGGACGAGGTCCGTACGGTTTCCGAGGACGCGTTGTCCAGCGCACTGCTGCTCTGCCTGGAGCGGGCGAAGCTGGTCGTGGAGCCTGCGGGGGCGAGTTCCGTGGCAGCGGTGATGACCGACCCGGGCGCCTTCGAGGGCCCGCTCGTCGCGGTGCTCTCCGGAGGGAACGTGGATCCGCTGCTGCTGCAGCGGACGCTGCGGCACGGCATGGCGGCCGCCGGGCGCTACCTGTCGCTGCGGCTTCGCCTGTCGGACCGGCCGGGCGCGCTGGCGGCGCTCCTGGGGGAGTTGTCAGTGGCCGACGCTAACGTCCTCGACGTGAGTCATGTCCGGACCGAACCACGGCTCGGGCTCGACGAGGTGGAGGTGGAGCTGCATCTGGAGACCAAGGGACCCGAGCACTGCGTCGAGCTGTCGGCGACCCTGCGCGCGGCGGGCTACACGGTCGTGAGCTGACGTCCGCGGAAGCCGCCCGTCCGACGCGACGCGTCCACCGCGACGCGGAAGCGGCCGCCCCGCCCGGCGACGGCACCTCGGCCGGCACCTCGCCCCCACCGCCACCCGTCGGACCACCGGCGCAGGGCACTCGCGACTGTCTCGTATTCCGGTTGACGCGATATATCGCATGGGGGGAGAGTGGTCGTCCCGCCGCACCGCCCGGCACCCCCGCCCACCCGCACCCGCGCCGACTCCCGGCCGGGACCGCGCACCCACGCCGCGCCCCGCGCGCGGCCCGCACCTTTTCCGAAGTCCTCCGACCCTTCACCAGGAGTGCCACATGCCAGGCGCCATTCACGCCGAAGGTCTCGTCAAGACCTTCGGCGACGTAAAGGCTCTGGACGGCGTCGACCTCGACGTGCCCGAGGGGACCGTGCTCGGTCTGCTCGGCCCGAACGGCGCCGGCAAGACCACCGCCGTCCGCGTCCTGACCACCCTGCTGCGACCGGACAGCGGCAGAGCCGTCGTCGCCGGGATCGACGTGCTCAGCCGTCCCACCGAAGTCCGCCGCAACATCGGCCTGTCCGGCCAGTTCGCCGCCGTCGACGAGTACCTGACCGGCCGGGAGAACCTCCAGATGGTCGGGCAGCTCTACCAGATGTCCGCCCGCGACGCGAAGCGGCGGGCGGGCGAGCTGCTGGAGCGGTTCAACCTCGCCGACGCCGCCGACCGCACCGCCAAGACCTACTCCGGCGGCATGCGCCGCCGGCTCGACCTCGCCGCGGCGCTCGTCGTCAGCCCGCCCGTGATGTTCATGGACGAGCCGACCACCGGCCTCGACCCGCGGAACCGCCAGCAGCTCTGGGAGGTCATCGAGGAGCTGGTCGCCGGCGGCACCACGCTCCTCCTCACCACCCAGTACCTGGAGGAGGCCGACCGCCTGGCGCACGACATCGCCGTCGTCGACCACGGCAAGGTCATCGCCCGCGGCACGTCCGACCAGCTCAAGGCCAGGACCGGCGGCGAACGCGTCGAGGTCGTCGTGCACGACCGCGACGACCTCCCCACCGCCGACACCGTGCTGCGCGGCCTCGGCAAGGGGGACACCGTCATCGAGGAGCACACCCGCAAGCTCACCGTGCCGGTGACCGGCGGAGCGAAGCTGCTCGCCGAGGTCATCCGCGAACTCGACACCCGCGGCGTGGAGATCGACGACATCGGCCTGCGCCGCCCGACCCTCGACGACGTCTTCATCTCCCTCACCGGCCACGCCGCCGAGGAGCGGGAGAACGGCCGGCCGGGCCCCGACGCCGCGGCCGCCGACGACACGACCACCACCGGCCAGGCCGGGACCACGAAGGAGGCATCCCGGTGAGCGTCACCGAGAGCAAGGTCGCGGCGCAGCCGGCGCCCGTGGCCAAGGGCGGCCTGAGCCAGTCGGTGACCGACTCGCTGATCGTCGCCAAGCGCAACCTGATCCGCATGAAGCGCATCCCGGAGATGGTCATCTTCGGACTGATCCAGCCCGTGATGTTCGTGGTGCTCTTCTCCTACGTCTTCGGCGGGTCGATCAACGTGCCCGGAGCCGGTCTGGACCCCGGCGCCTACCGCGAGTTCCTGATGGCGGGCATCTTCGCCCAGACCGTCACGTTCGCCACGGCGGGCGCGGGCGCGGGCATCGCCGAGGACATGCACAGGGGCCTGATCGACCGCTTCCGGTCGCTGCCGATGGCCCGCGGCGCCGTCCTGACCGGGCGTACGCTCGCCGACCTGGTGCAGACCGCCCTCACCCTGGTGGTGCTGGCGCTGGTCGCGCTCCTCGTCGGCTGGCGCACGCACGAGAACGCCCTGAAGGTGCTCGCCGGCTTCGGCCTGCTGCTCCTGCTGGGCTACGCGTTCACCTGGATCGGGGCCCTCATCGGCCTCAGCGTGCGCACTCCCGAGGCCGCCACCTCCGGCGGCCTGATCTGGCTGTTCCCGCTGACGTTCATCTCCATCGCGTTCGTGCCGTCGCAGAACATGCCGACCGTGCTCCAGCACATCGCCGAGTGGAATCCGTTCAGCGCCACCGTGCAGGCGGCCCGCGAGCTGTTCGGCAACGTCGCGCCCGGCTATCCGGTGCCGGACGCCTGGCCGATGCAGCACCCGGCGTGGGCCTCGCTCATCTGGTCGGTGCTGATCATCGCGGTGTTCCGGACACTGGCGGTGCGGAAGTACAAGTCCGCCTCCGGCTGACCGGACCGCGGTACGCGCGAAGGGCCCGGACGCCGCGCGGCGTCCGGGCCCTTCGCCGTGTCCGTGGTGGCGGCACTCAGCCCTGGTAGGGCTTGGCCTCCAGGATGCGCACCGACGCCATCTTCCCGTTCGGCAGCTCGTACTCGGCGTCCTCGCCGACCTTCTTGCCGTTCACGCCGTTCCCCAGCGGGGACTGCGGGGAGTACGTCTCCACGTCGGCGCTGGCGTACTCACGGGAGGCGAGCAGGAACGTCAGCGTGTCGTCCTCGTCACCGTCGAACGCGATCGTCACCACCATGCCGGGGGCGACCACACCGGTGTCCGCCGGGGCCTCGCCCACCTTGGCCGTCTCGAGCAGCTGCGTCAGCTGCCGCACGCGCAGCTCCTGCTTGCCCTGCTCCTCCTTGGCCGCGTGGTAGCCGCCGTTCTCGCGGAGGTCTCCCTCCTCACGCGCCGCCTCGATCTTCTTGGCGATCTCCGTGCGTGCAGGACCCGACAGGTACTCCAGCTCCGCCTTGAGCTGGCTGTACGCCTCCTGGGTCAGCCAGGTGACGTTGTCGCTGGTCTGGGTCACGGTCGCTCCTCGTCGGTACCGGGTACACAAAACAACGCCCTGCCCGTAAGGCTGCGCCGAGACGGGCGGGCGGAAACAACGAGCCTAACAATTCCGGCGGAAAAGGGAAGAAGTGTGGACGGACGGTGTCCCTCCGTTCGCGTGACGTCGCTCTCCCCGCACGCCGCGGGACCGCGCGACCGTCCGCCCGGGGCCGCTCAGCCGTCCGCCGCCCCGTGACAGCCGACGAGCTGCATGCGGGCCGCCGGGCCCGTGGTCCGCACGGTCACCACCGGGTCGACACGTTCGGCGCCGCCGGAGACGCGCACGTCCTTCCTTCCGACCACACCGCCCTCGATACCCAGCACACGCACAGTGCACACCCCGGTCACACCGGCGTCCTTGTGGATCTCCAGCCGCGCCTCGACCGACTCGTCCGACACCTTGCGGAAGGTGATGACCGAGCCGCTCACCTCCGAGCCGGCGACGTAGGACCAGCCGAACCAGCCGACCAGAGCGAGCAGCGCCACCCCCAGCACGGCGCCGACCGTGCGCAGGCCCCGTTCGGAGTCGCGGCCGCCGGCAACCGCGCCGGAGCGGCCGTAGCGGCCCTCGGGCGGGCGGGCACGGGTGTCGGCCATGGCAGGTCCTACTCGGGTGGGGCGGGAATACGGCGGGGGTCTCGTTCGGTCACTATAGAAGCCGTCTGACGTGACGAGACAACGAGGATCGAGCCTTGACTGAGCAGCTCCGACTGATGGCCGTGCACGCGCACCCCGACGACGAGTCGAGCAAGGGCGCCGCGACCATGGCGAAGTACGTGTCCGAGGGGGTGGACGTGCTGGTCGCGACCTGCACGGGCGGTGAACGCGGCTCCATCCTCAACCCCAAGCTCCAGGGCGACGCCTACATCGAGGCGAACATCCACGAGGTGCGCCGCAAGGAGATGGACGAGGCCCGCGAGATCCTGGGCGTCGAGCAGGCGTGGCTCGGCTTCGTCGACTCCGGCCTCCCCGAGGGCGACCCGCTGCCGCCGCTGCCCGACGGCTGCTTCGCCCTCCAGGACGTCGAGACGGCGGCCGAGCCGCTGGTACGGCTGATCCGTTCCTTCCGTCCGCACGTGATGACCACGTACGACGAGAACGGCGGCTACCCGCACCCCGACCACATCATGACCCACAAGATCTCCATGGCCGCCTTCGAGGCCGCCGGCGACGCCACGCGGTATCCGGACGCCGGCCCGGCCTGGCAGCCGCAGAAGATCTACTACAACCAGGGCTTCAACCCGCAGCGCACCCGCGCGCTGCACGAGGCGCTGCTGGAGCGCGGCCTGGAGTCGCCGTACGGCGAGTGGCTGGAGCGGTTCAAGGAGTTCCAGCGCAAGGAGCGCGAGCTGACCACGTTCGTGCCCTGCGGGGACTTCTTCGAGATCCGCGACAAGGCCCTCATCGCGCACGCCACCCAGATCGACCCCGACGGCGGCTGGTTCCGCGTCCCGCTGGAGATCCAGCGGGAGGTCTGGCCGACGGAGGAGTACGAGCTCGCGAAGTCGCTCGTGGACACCTCCCTCCCCGAGGACGACCTCTTCTCCGGCATCCGGGAGAATTGACCCCATGAGCGCGACACAGACCAGCCTCGTCCAGCTCCTGCCGCTCGCGAAGGAGCTGGACGAGAGCAAGGTGAGCCCCGGCGTCCTCGGCTTCCTCGTCTTCGCCGTCATCGGCCTGGCGGTGTGGATGCTGATGAAGTCCATGAACACACACATGAAGCGCGTGGACTTCGAGGAGGCCCCGGCCTCCGAGTCCGCGACCGACACCGCGAAGAAGGCGGGCGGCGGCACGCGGCACGCCTGACGTCCGTCACCGGCCCCTCGCCCCGCCCCCGTAGGGAGACACCATGCTCTTCGGCCGACACAAGAACACGCTGCCCACCGCCGAGGAGGCACTGCCCGGCCGCGACGAGCCCGCCTTCGGTGTGCCGGACCGGCACACGGTGCTGGGCAACCCGCTGGCCGGCCCCTACCCGGAGGGCCTGGAGGTCGCCGACTTCGGTCTCGGCTGCTTCTGGGGCGCGGAACGGAAGTTCTGGCAGACCGACGGCGTGTGGACCACCCTGGTCGGCTACCAGGGCGGCCACACCCCGAACCCCACCTACGACGAGGTGTGCTCCGGCATGACCGGCCACGCCGAGGTCGTCCGGGTCGTGTTCGACCCTGCGCAGCTCTCCTACGAGGAGCTGCTGCGGGTCTTCTGGGAGGCGCACGACCCGACCCAGGGCAACCGCCAGGGCAACGACGTCGGCACCCAGTACCGCTCCGCCGTCTACACCCACTCCCCCGCCCAGCAGGCGACGGCCGAGGCGTCCCGCGAGGCGTACCGGAAGGTCCTCGCCGACGCAGGGCACGGGGACATCACCACCACCGTGCTCTCCGCCGCCGACCGGCCGTTCCACCCCGCCGAGGCCTACCACCAGCAGTACCTGGACAAGAACCCGGGCGGCTACTGCGGGATCGGCGGCACGGGCGTCTCCTGCCCGGTCGGCGTCGCCCGCACCGACGGCTGAACTCGCGGTCGCAGCCGCGTCACCGCGCGCCGGACGCACGGCCCCGGCGCGGAAATCCCGTGGCGCCCCGTGCCGCGATGACGGATGCTCCGGGGATGGCAGACACCACAGACCCGGAGCAGACGCCCACGCGCACCTTCGCGTGGGAGGACATGTTCGTGCACCCCGACGACGACCCGCGGTCGCAGGACCCGTACGAGGGCGAACGCGCCACGCTCACCGGCTACCTGCGGGACCAGCGGCTCACGCTGGAGGTGAAGTGTGCGGGCCTCGACGCGGAACAGATGGCACGGCGTTCGGTGCCGCCGTCGAACATGTCGCTGCTGGGCCTGGTCCGGCACCTCGCGGGAGTCGAACACGCCTGGTTCCGCAAGGTTCTGGCCGGCGAGCAGGGGCAACGGCCGTTCCGCAGGCCCGACGACCGGGACTGGGACTTCGACGGCGCCGTGGGCGACGCGGCGGCGGTCGAGGAGGCGTGGCGGGTCTGGCGGCAGGAGGTCGCGTTCGCGGAGAGGTTCGCCGCCGACGCCCCGAGCATGGACCTCACCGTCGAGCACGACGGGCAGCCGCTCTCGCTGCGCGAAGTGCTGGTGCACATGATCGAGGAGTACGCCCGCCACAACGGTCACGCGGACCTGCTGCGGGAACGGATCGACGGCAGGGTGGGCGAGTAGAGGACGCGCGCACGCCCGGCGCGGTTGCCTCGTCCGGCAGCCACTGAGGAACCGCCCTGCGCCGGCGCGGCCGGCGTTTGGCCGGGTACCGGCCGGGCAGGCGGCGTGGCATGACGCGACTCACACTGGCCGAAGAGGTCATGCTCCTCTCCCTCGACGACGACAGCGGTGCCGCCAAGGCGAAGGACGGCACGCACTGGGCGCTCGCGGGCGGGGCGCTGGTCGAGCTGGTCCTCGCCGGACGGGTCGAGGTCGAGGACGACAGAGCCAAGGTCGTGGACGCGTCGCCGCTGGGCGTGCCGCACCTCGACACGGCGCTGGCCGCGATCGCGGAGAAGGGGCCGGACCTGAAGGTCAAGAAGGCCATGGAACGGGCGAAGTGCGTGCGCGAGGGCACCACCGAGTCACTGATCGCGCGCGGGCTGGTGCGCGAGGAGAAGAAGAAGGTGCTCGGCCTCTTCCCCGTGACCCGCTATCCGGAGGCGGACGGCGCGCCGGAGGAGGAGTTGCGCGCGCGGCTGGGCGCGGTGGTGCTGCGCGGCGCCGACCCGGACGAGCGTACGGCGTCGCTGGTGGCGCTGATCCGCGGCGCCAAGCTCGGCAAACTGGCCTTCCCCGGCGAGGACCGCCGCAAGGTCGACTCCCGCATGGAGGAGATCGCGAAGGGCCAGTGGGTGCAGCCCGCGGTGCGCCGGGCGATCGACCAGGCCGAGGCGATCATCATCGCGGTCGTGGTGAGCAGCACCGGAGCCGGGGCCGCGGGCATCTGACGGCCACGGCCCACCCGCGCAGCGGGGCCGCACGATCCGAGGATCGTGCGGCCCCGCTGCGCCGTTCGGGTCACCCGGCCGGGCGGGGCGGGGGTCGCCGCCCGGACCCGGGGAAACCCGGTGAGCATGACACTTGAGCATCCGGCCGAACGCGGCGGCGGCCAACGCGGAGTCTTCGAGCGGTTCTCCGAGCGCGTGTCGAACGTGACGAGCTCGCCACTGTTCTTCGCGGCCTGCATCCTGATGATCGCCGGCGTCGTCGCCGTCCACTTCGTGCATGTGCCGGTGCCCTGGCTGGTCCTCGCCGGCGACGCCCTGACCTCGGTGAACCTGCTGCTCCTCGCGCTGCTGAAGAACTCCGAGCGACGCGCCGAGCACGCGATCCAGCAGAAGCTGGACGCCATCGCGGAGGCGATGCTCGAGCACTACGAGGGCGAGGGGACCACGGCCCGGGAGGACCTGCGCCGGGCGATCCGCCTGGAACGTGAGCTGTGAGTAGCCGCACCGGCTCCGTCGCCCGCACACGCCGGCGCGCCCGGACCCGTCGTCCGGACGCGCCGCGGGGCGGGGAGGGGCGGCGGCCTCGGGTGGAGTGCACCCGGCCTCCGCCCCTCCCCGCCCGCGATCAGGGCCCCGCGCGGGGTGTGGCGCGCGACGGTCAGCCGAGCGGCTCACCGCCGAAGTCGGCGGCCGGCGCGGACTGGTAGTCCGACAGCGGGCCCGACTCGGACATGTCGTTCCAGCCGGTGTAGCGGCAGCGCGGGATCCAGTCGTGGGTCTTGACCTTGTCCGCGTCGACCCAGCCGTGGCGCTTGGCCAGCTTGTACCAGGTCTCGCCCTCGTTGCGGACCTTGCACTTGATGTAGACCTTGGTGTGCGGGCGCAGCTTGTCGATCTTGTCCGAACGGTGGCTCGGGCGCTCGTGGACCCAGGTCCAGGTCTTCGTCCAGCCCTTGTGGACCTTGCCGCCGCCCTCGGGGAGGGCCGGGGCGGCGGCCGCGGGGCCGACGGCGGCGAGCGCGGTGACGGCACCGCCGGCGACGAAGACCGCCAGCTTGCTGATGGTGGAGTGAAGCATGTGTTCTCCAGGGGACGGGGACTCCAGGGGACGGGAGTCCGGGAAGGCAGCACTTTCCGTAGTCACGTGGTGACCGGCTGCGTTTTCACGCTAGGGAGGGCACCGGGGTCCTGCAACTCGTCACCCCGCCCGCATGAACCGCTCCGGTGCGGACACCCGGGCCGTGCCCGCCGCAGCGGTTCCGGCGCCCCTGCGGCCGGAACAACCGATGTGCCGGAGAGGACGTGACGAGCGTGAAGGTGGCATTTCTCGTGGCTCCCGCGGGCGCGGAGCAGATGGAACTGACCGACCCCTGGCGGGCGGTCACCGACGAGGGCGGCACACCCGAGCTGGTGTCCACGACGGACGGCCGTGTGCAGGCCTTCCACCACCTGGACAAGGCCGACACCTTCCCCGTGGACCGCAAGGTCGACGACGTGACGGCGGCCGACTACGACGGGCTGGTGCTGCCCGGCGGTGTGGCGAATCCCGACCTGCTGCGGATGGACCCCGACGCGGTGGCCTTCGTGAAGGGCTTCTTCAGCGCGGGCAAGCCGGTCGCCGCGATCTGCCACGCGGCGTGGACGCTGATCGAGGCAGACGTGGTGCGGGGCCGCACCCTCACCTCGTTCCCCAGCCTGGCGACGGACCTGCGGAACGCCGGGGCGACGTGGGTGGACGAGCAGGTGCGGGTGTGTGCCGACGGCCCGAACACGCTGGTGACCAGCCGGAGGCCGGACGACCTGAAGGCGTTCGAGGCGGCGTTCCTGGAGGAGTTCGCGAAGGCGAGCGGCGCGAGCGGGTGACCGGCATGCGAAGCGCCCCCGAACACCGCGGTGTTCGGGGGCGCTTCGCATGCCGTGCCGGGCCTGCGGCCCGTGGCGGGTCAGATCGCGGAGCCGGCCTGCCAGTCGGCCCAGGACATGTTCCATCCGTTGAGGCCGTTGGAAGGCTCGATCTCCTTGTCCGGCGAGCCCTTGACCACGACGACGTCGCCGATGAGCGAGTTCTCGAAGAACCAGGCGCCGTCCTGCGCCGGGTCGTCCGCGCCCTTCACGTCGTTGAGGCCGACGCAGCCGTGGCTGGTGTTGGCGGAGCCGAAGATGCTGTCGGCGGCCCAGTAGTTGCCGTGGATGAAGGTGCCGGAGGTGGACAGCCGCATGGCGTGCGGCACGTCCTTGATGTCGTACTCGCCCTCGCCGTCGTCGTCCGTGAAGCCGACGGTGGCGCCGTTCATCCGGGTCTCCTCGAACTTCTCGGAGATCACCATCTCGCCGTTCCAGGTCGGGTTCTCGGCGCTGCCCGCGGAGATGGGGAAGGTCTTGACGGTCTTGCCGTCCCGCATCACCGTCATCTTCTTGGCCTTCACGTCGACCGTACTGACCTGCGAGCGGCCGACCTGGAAGGTGACCGTCTTGTCCTGGACGCCGGACACGCCGCTGGACGCCTCCACGCCGTCGAGGTCGAGGTCGAGGGTGACCTCGGAACCGGCCTGCCAGTAGTCCTCGGGACGGAAGTCGATCCGGGTGTCGCTGAACCAGTGGCCGACGACCTCCTGGCCGCTGGAGCTGTTGACGTCGATCGCCTTCTGGACCTCGGCCTTGTTCTCGACCGGCTTGTCGAAGTTGACGGAGACCGGCATGCCGACGCCGACGGTGTTGCCGTCGTCCGGCGTGAAGTAGCCGATGAAGCTGTTCTCCGGGGAGACCGTCGTGAACGACGAGGCCTCGTGGGCCTCGCGGCCCTCCGCGTCCTCGGCCTCCGCTCGGATCTCGTACCGGGTGGCCCGCTCCAGCTGGCCGTCCGGCTTCCAGGACTTGCCGTCGCCGGAGAGCGTGCCGGCCACCTCCGCGCCGGTCGCCGACGCGGTCATGGTCACCTCGACGAGCTTGCCGTCGGCGACGGTGACCTTGCCGGCGCTGTTGATGCTCGCGTCGTCGCTGCCATCCTTGGGAGAGATGGCTATTCTCGCCGCCGAGGCGTCCTCCGCGGCGGCCTGGTCGACCTTGCTCTGCGAGTCGGCCTTCTTCTCGCCGCCCTCCTCGCCGGAGGCGTCACCGCCACCGCAGGCGGTCAGCGTCAGAACACCGCTCAGCAGCGCAGCCGCCGCCGCTATGCCCCTGCGGTGCTTCCCCACCGTCATCACACCTTCTCCATCTGCTTGCTGAGTCCCTGGACTCCCCGACCAGACCAGCTGCGGGGCCTTACCGGCAAACGGGCAAGGCATCTCCCAGCTCTACGGAAGGAAACGCAATCTGTCTGTGATCCGTTCCACCTCGGATGAAACTGTGGGGCACGACACCTGATCGTGATGCCCTGTGATGTCTCTCGCCCTGCCGTGCATGGCGCGGGACTTGCACACCCGCGCCCCCGGGAGAGTCTTCGGCCCCGGATGCGACCCTGTCCAGCCGCCCAGGTCAGCCCGGGCCGTTACGGGTGCCTGCCCAGCCTCGTGGGAGCTACACCTCCCCGACGCGCCAACGGGTCTTCCGCGTGAGGATGATGATCACTAACATGAGCCGCCGCACCGTCCGCACCACACGCGTCCCCCGCCTCGCGAGGGCGATGCACCGAGGGGGCTTCATGCCCGTTTTGTCCACTGTGTCCGCGCACCGGCGGCCACTTGCGACGGCAGCCGCCGCAGCCGGTCTGCTCTTCGCGCTCGGCTTCGTGCCGTCCGCGCAGGCCTCCTCCGAACCACCGGCGGGCGAGCAGATGCGTACCGCCGCCGCGGAGGTCCAGGCCGCCGCCGACCCCGGCGCGGTGGCCGGTCCCCGACTGCACCCGGATTCCGGGGCGGACACCACCCCGTACGTACTCGGCGCCGTCGGCCTCGCGGGTGCGGGCGGACTGCTGGCCGCCCGCACCCGCGCCGTCCGCGCGCGCCGCTGACAGCTCCCGTGCCCCCGGCGCGCGACGCAGATCACGCGCGCCGGACCCGCGTGCTCAGGCCAGCGGACCCGTGACCGACTCCGCCGCCGCCACCAGACCGCCGCCCCGCACGAACACTTCGGCGGCCGCCATGTCCGGTGACAGGAAGCGGTCCTCGCCCGGCCCGCCGACGCCGGCGTCCCGGGCGGCCGCCAGCACCGCACGGCTCGCGGGCGACGCCGTGCCACCGTCCGCCTCGCGCAGCTCCACCGCACGCGCGGCGGCGTACAGCTCGATGGCCACGACGCGCGTCAGGTTGTCGACCGCGGTGCGCAGCTTCCGCGCCGCCGACCAGCCCATGGAGACGTGGTCCTCCTGCATCGCGGAGGACGGGATCGAGTCCGCCGAGGCCGGCACGGCCAGTCGCTTCAGCTCGCTCACCAGCGCCGCCTGCGTGTACTGCGCGATCATCAGCCCGGAGTCGACACCCGCGTCGTGCGCGAGGAAGGGCGGCAGACCGTGCGAGCGGTTCTTGTCCAGCAGCCGGTCCGTGCGGCGTTCGGAGATGGAGGCCAGGTCGGCGGCCGCGATCGCGAGGAAGTCCAACACGTAGGCCACCGGGGCCCCGTGGAAGTTGCCGTTCGACTCGACGCGACCGTCCGGGAGCACCACGGGGTTGTCCACCGCCGCGGCCAGCTCGCGCTCGGCGACCGTACGGGCGTGGCTCAGCGTGTCCCGGCCCGCGCCCGCGACCTGCGGGGCGCAGCGCACCGAGTAGGCGTCCTGCACCCGCGGCGCGTCGTCCTGGTGGTGGCCGGTGAGGCCGGAGCCCTCGAGCACCTTGAGCATGTTGGCGGCCGCGGCGGCCTGCCCCGGATGCGGGCGGATCGCGTGCAGCTCCGGCGCCAGCACCCGGTCGGTGCCCAGCAGCGCCTCCAGCGACAGCGCGGCCGTGATGTCGGCGGAGGTGTGCAGCCGCGCCAGGTCGGCGCAGGCCATGACGAGCATGCCGAGCATGCCGTCGGTGCCGTTGAGGAGTGCCAGCCCTTCCTTCTCCCGCAGCTCCACGGGCGCGATGCCGTGCTCGGCCAGCAGCTCCCCCGCGGGCCGCACGGTCCCGTCCGGCCCCTCCGCGTCGCCCTCGCCCATCAGGGTCAGGGCGCAGTGCGACAGCGGGGCCAGGTCGCCGGAGCACCCCAGCGAGCCGTACTCGTGCACGACGGGGGTGATGCCCGCGTTCAACACGTCGGCCATGGTCTGCACGACCTCGGGACGCACACCCGTGCGGCCCGAGGCGACGGTCTTCAACCGCAGGAACATCAGCGCGCGGACGACCTCGCGCTCCACCGCCGGGCCGGTCCCGGCCGCGTGCGAGCGGACGATGTTGCGCTGGAGCTGCGCGCGCAGCTCGGGGCTGATGTGGCGGACGGCGAGGGCACCGAAGCCGGTGGAGACGCCGTAGACGGGGTCGGGCTTGGCCGCCAGCTCGTCGATGTGCCGTCGCGCGGCGGCGACGGCGTTCAGGGCGTCCTTCGAGAGCTCGACCCGGGCGGCGTCACGGGCGACGGCGACGACGTCCTCGGCGCGGAGTCCGGACGTCTCGACCACGACGGTGTGCATACTCATATTCAGTCACCCTAAAGACTGAATTCAGATCTGTCACGGCGGCCAAACGATTCTTCACGCCCCGCGGAACCGTCGCCGCTCCCGGCCGGGCCGGGCCGGAGCGTCGGCCATCCGCACCACCGGGTCGTCCACCCCGCCGTCCCGCCCCGCCACCACCGGCTTCCGCGCCCGCGCCGCCTTCGCCCGGTACTGCGCCGCGTCCGCGAGCCGGAACAGCCGCCGCGCCGAGAGCACCTGCCCGATCGGGTCGCCCGTCGAGGCGATGCCCACCGACACCCCGTCGCCCAGCTCCAGCTCACCCGCCCGGCGGCACAGCTCCTCCGCCGCCCGCACCACCTCGTCCGCGGTCGGCCCCACCGACAGCAGGCAGAACTCGTCACCGCCCAGCCGCGCCGCCAGCGCCCCCGGCAGCAGCGCCCCGCAGTACGACAGCACCGCGCCGAAGCGGGCCAGCAACCGGTCCCCCGCCTCGTGCCCGTGCACGTCATTGACCCGCTTCAGCCCGTTGACGTCGCACACCGCGAGGCTGACCACCTCCCCCTCCAGGCGGTGCCGCTCCAGCGCCTCGTCCAGCCGCACGTCCACCGCCCTCCGGTTCGCGAGCCCGGTCAGCGGATCGGTGAACGCGAGCCTGCGCACCTCCTCCAGCCGCTCGTTCTGCGCGACGCCGGCCGCGATGATCGCGGCCAGCACCGTCGCGAAATCCGCGTCCACCCGGCCGAAAGCCTCCGCCTCGGCGCCCCGCGCCACGTACAGCTCACCCCAGGCCCGGCCGTGCAGCACGATGGGCGCCACCACACAGGACGACCTCCCCCGCCGCCGCAGCCCGGCCACCCTCCCCGTCGGAGGCCCGTCCGCCGTCTCGATCCACGCGTGCGGCTCGCCACCCGCCACCCAGCGCTCGTGCAGCGCCTCGGTGATCTCGGGGAAGTCGTACACCGGGTAGGACTCGTCGGCGGGGAACTCCTCCTCCCCACCGACCAGGTCCCCGACGTTCACCAGCACGCGCAGCCGGCCGTGCTCCCGCTCCCACTGGGACACCGCCGCGAACGAACCCCCTATGGCGTGCAGCGCCCCCGCGGCGGCCGCGTGCGCGACCTCGACCGAGGTGTGCGCGGCCGCCATGGCCTGCGCCAACTCCACGACCGCCCGCAGCCGCCCGTCCTCTGCCATGCGTCCACACTAGAAGTTTTCCGTTGAAACAGTGCAGAGCACGCCATTTCCGACAGGGGGCGTCACTCTCCGGGCCACTCCGGCCTGCGCTTCTCGTTGAACGCCGCGACGCCCTCCGCACGGTCCCCGGAGAACGCGACCGTCCGCCATGCGGCGTCCTCGACCTCCAGCCCGGCCCGCAGGTCCATCCCCCACCCGGTCCGCAGCGCGCGCTTGGCCGCCCGCAGCCCCACCGGCGAGTTCCCCGCCATCCTCCCGGCCAGCTCCAGCGCCTCCTCGCGGTCCGCACCCTCGGCCGCCAGGATGTCCACCAGCCCCAGCTCCCGCGCCTCCGCGGCCTCCACCCGCCGCGCCGTGAAGATCAGCTCCGCAGCCCGCGCCGCACCCACCCGGCGCGGCAACAGCTGCGTCCCACCGCCGCCCGGGATCACTCCCACCGACACCTCCGGCAGGCCGACGACCGCCGTCGTGTCGGCGACGATCACGTCACACGACAGCGCCAGCTCGAACCCGCCGCCCAGCGCATACCCGTGCACCGCGGCCACCGTCGGCTGCGGCAGCTCCAGCACCCCGGTGTACGCCGCCCGCGCGTGCGGCCGCTGCCGCCCCAGCTCGGCGTCCGTGAAGGAGTTCCGCTCCTTCAGGTCCGCACCCACGCAGAACGCCCGCTCGTGCGTCGACGTGAGCACGACCACCCTCGCCCCGGCGTCCCCCGCCACCGCCTCGCACGCCTCGGCGACGGACCGCGCCATCCCCGTCGACACGGCGTTCATCGCCTTCGGCCGGTCCAGCACGAGCTCCGCCACATGCGTGGCCTCGTCCACCCGCACCTCGACGAACTCGCCGTACCTGGTCGTCCTCACAGCCGCCTCCCTTGTGAACGCTCGTTTCCGCGCGAGCGTACCCGCGGCAGCCCCCAGCCCGAACGGCGACGACCGACCTCCGAAGGCACGGGCCCAGGGGCAGGCGCGCGCCCCCGTCGACGTGAGGGGGCGTGGGCGGAGGGCAGGGCCGATGCGCCCGGAAACACTTGCCCGTGATGTGTGGGCCGCGAAATACGAGTCGTGCCCACCGTTCACCGAGAACGCGGCCCGTAAATCATGGGTTTCCGGGTCGTCGGCCCGGACCGCAGCCCACGCCCCCGACCCACACCCACACACCAGCCACCGCCCCGCGCCCGCGCCCGCCCCTCACGAACGCCGCGTCAGCAGCCACGGCTCGACCACACCGAGCCCTCGCACCGGCCGCTGGTACAGCGGCTGCAGCGCGAACCGGAACCCGGACAGGTCCTCGGTCTCCTTCTCCGACTCCGGCGCATGCCCCGCCCCCGTCAGCTCCGACCGCAGCGCCCCGTCCACCAGCACCGTGTCCTTCGGCGCTATCGACGTCAGCCGGCTCGCCAGGTTCACGGTGTTGCCGAAGACGTCGCCCATCCGGCTCGTCATCGTCCCGAAGGCGATCCCCACCCGCAGCTCGGGCATCGTCGCGTCGTTGCCGAGCGTCTCGATCAGCCGCAGCCCGATCTCCGCCGCGGTCCCGGCCTCCTCCGCCACGTACAGCACCTCGTCGCCCAGGGCCTTGATCAGCCGCCCGCCGTGCGCCGCCACGAGGTCCGCGGCCGTCGTCTCGAACGCCTCGACCAGCTCACCGAGCTCGTCCTCCTCCAGCCGGCGCGTCAGCCGGGTGAAGCCCACGAGGTCGGCGAAGCCGATGGCCTGCCTGCGGGCGACGGTGTCGTCGTCGTCCTGCGCCTGCACCACTCGGCCGGTGGCCGCCGCGAGCTGCCGCCGCCACACGTACACGAGGAACTCCTCGAGCTCCGGCAGCAGCAGCTGGACCAGTGGGTAGGTGACCTCGTTGCGGGTCATGCCGGGCTCGGGCGGCTCGGTCAGGTCCTCCAGGAAGGAGTCCATCTGCCAGTCGGCGAGCCGGGCCGTGGTCTGCCCGGTGGAACGCGCCACCTGGATCGCCATCGGCTCACTCAGCAGCCCCGCCTCGACCAGACCGGACAGACGCCGCAGCGCCAGCACGTCCGCCTCGGTCAGCGCGCGGGCCTGCCCCACGTCGGCGAACCCCATGGCCCGCCAGAAACGGGACGCCAGCTCCATCGGCACGCCCGCCGCACGGGCCGCCTGGAAGGGGGTGTACTGCCGCCCGGCGCCGAGGATCAGCTCCTCGATGCTCAGCGCGCTGGGATCGTCGCTCAGTCCCTTCGGCCCGTCGCTCGGCGCCTGAGCCCCCGAGTCGCCCTCCGGACGGGCGTCCCCGCCCGCCTCCGCACCGGCCTCCGCGGACGGGGGCGCGGGCGCGGTCGACGGGTCGTCGGGGGTGTCCGGCTCGTCCGGCTCATCCACGGCCACTGCCCGCTCCCTGTCGGCCCTGCCAGGTCCCGTCGCCCCTGTGCACTGCCCTTCCGATCTCTCCCGGGTCCGCCGAATGACCACAATACGTCAGGTGTGCCCCCGCTCACTCTCCTCGGGCGGGGCGGAGATGAACGATGTCACCTGCGCCGACCGGCCGCTGCAGACCCTGCTGGGTGGCCAGCACCAGACGCCCGTCCCCGTCCACCGCGACGGCCTCGCCGGTGACCGACTCGCCGCCCGGCAACTCCGCGCGCACCTCGCGCCCGAGCGTGGAACAGCCCGCCGCGTACGCCTCCAGCAGCCCGCAGGCCGCAGGGTCGCCGTCCGCGTCACGCCAACGGCCGTACCAGGTCTCCAGGGAGCGCAGCAGGGCCCGCAGCAGCGGGTCCCGGTCCCGTCCCGGCGCCCCGGCCAGGGCGAGCGACCCGGCCTGCGGCACCGGCAGCTCCTCCTCGCGCAGCGAGACGTTCAGGCCCAGTCCGACGACGACCATGCGCTCCCCGGCCCGCTCGGCGAGGATGCCGCCGATCTTGCGCTCCTCGTCGCCGATCTCCGTGAGGAGGTCGTTGGGCCACTTGAGGAGCATGTCCACACCCCCCGCGCGGGCGAGCGCCGCCGCGGCCGCCACCCCGGTGAGGAGGGGCAGCCAGCCCCAGCGCTGCACCGGCGGAGCGGGTTCCAGGGCGACCGAGAGGAAGATCCCGGAACGGGCCGGGGCGCTCCAGCCGCGCTCCAGCCGGCCGCGGCCGGCGGTCTGCTCCTCGGCCACCAGCACGGAGCCCTCGCCCGCCTCGCCGGCCCGCACCCGCTCCACCAGGACGGTGTTCGTGGAGCCGACGCTGTCCAGGACGTCGAGGGACGTCCACAGGGTGTCCGGGCGGACGAGGGCGTCCCGGAGGGCTGTGGCGTTGAGCGGCGGACGGTCGAGGTCGGACCAGCGGCTTCCCCGGTCGCCGGGGTTCTCGGAGCTCATGCGGTCACCCTAGGTCGTGTTTCGAAAGTAGCGCCGTCCGCCCGGAGGGCGGGCGGGGCGGCGTCATGGGGGCACCTCCCAGGCGAAGCCCTGGGGGAGCGTGCAGATGCAAGGCGGAGGGAGAAAAGCGCAGCGGGCTGCGCTGACGACCGACCACGCAGCAGATGTGCGTGCATGGCGCCGCCCCGCAGGCGGGACTTTCGAAACACGACCTAGGCCCGCGCCTCGCGCCGCGGGCGGCCCGGACGCCCCCGGCCTACCGCACACGGCGGGAAGTGTGGCCAACGCCGCAGCGTCGGAGCCGCCGCGCGCGGATAGCCTACGAATGAGTAGCCGACGCAGGAGCGAAACGCAGGAGCGAGGAGCCGCAGGCCGTGTCCGAGCAGGAGACCAGCCCCGACATCCATACGACCGCGGGCAAGATCGCGGATTTCCGGCAGCGCGCCCACGAGGCGACGCACGCGGGGTCCGAGCGGGCCATCGAGAAGCAGCACGCCAAGGGCAAGCTGACCGCGCGGGAGCGCGTGGAACTGCTGCTCGACGAGGGGTCGTTCACCGAACTCGACGAGTTCGCACGCCATCGCTCCACGGCGTTCGGCATCGAGAAGAACCGGCCGTACGGCGACGGGGTCGTCACCGGCTACGGCACCGTGGACGGTCGCCCCGTCTGCGTGTACTCGCAGGACTTCACCATCTTCGGCGGCTCGCTCGGCGAGGTGTACGGCGAGAAGATCGTCAAGGTGATGGACTTCGCGATGAAGACCGGCTGCCCGGTCGTCGGCATCAACGACGGCGGGGGCGCCCGTATCCAGGAGGGCGTCACCGCCCTCGGCCTGTTCGCGGAGATCTTCCGCCGCAACGTGCACGCCTCCGGCGTGGTCCCGCAGATCAGCCTGATCATGGGGCCCTGCGCGGGCGGCGCGGTGTACTCCCCGGCGATCACCGACTTCACCGTGATGGTCGACAAGACCTCGCACATGTTCATCACCGGCCCGGACGTGATCAAGACGGTCACCGGTGAGGACGTCGGCTTCGAGGCGCTCGGCGGCGCCCGGACGCACAACGCGACCTCCGGCGTGGCGCACCACATGGCGGGCGACGAGAAGGACGCGATCGAGTACGTCAAGGCGCTGCTGTCCTACCTGCCGAGCAACAACCTCACCGACCCGCCGGTCTTCCCCGAGGAGGCCGACCTGGAGACCTCGGACGAGGACCGCGAGCTGGACACGCTCATCCCGGACTCGGCGAACCAGCCGTACGACATGCACAGCGCCATCGAGCACGTGCTGGACGACAGCGAGTTCCTGGAGACCCAGGCGCTCTTCGCGCCCAACATCATCACCGGCTTCGGCCGGGTCGAGGGGCAGTCGGTCGGCGTCGTGGCCAACCAGCCGATGCAGTTCGCCGGCTGCCTGGACATCGACGCCAGCGAGAAGGCGGCCCGCTTCGTCCGCACCTGCGACGCGTACAACATCCCGGTGCTGACGTTCGTGGACGTGCCCGGCTTCCTGCCCGGCACGGACCAGGAGTACGACGGCATCATCCGGCGCGGCGCCAAGCTGATCTACGCCTACGCGGAGGCGACCGTCCCGCTGATCACCGTCATCACGCGCAAGGCGTTCGGCGGCGCCTACGACGTCATGGGCTCCAAGCACCTGGGCGCGGACCTCAACTTCGCCTGGCCCACCGCGCAGATCGCCGTGATGGGCGCCCAGGGCGCCGTGAACATCCTGCACCGCCGCCGCCTCGCGGCCGTCGAGGGCGACGAGGAGCGCGAGGAGCTGCGCGCCGAGCTGACGCAGGAGTACGAGGACGCGCTGCTGAACCCGTATGTCGCGGCCGAACGCGGGTATGTGGACGCCGTCATCCTTCCCGCCGAGACCCGACGCCACATCGTCCGCGGCCTGCGCACGCTGCGCACCAAGCGCGAGCAGCTGCCCCCGAAGAAGCACGGCAACATCCCGCTGTAGGAAGGGACGTGGAGCCCATGATCAAGGTGATACGGGGCAACCCGACGCCCGAGGAGCTGGCCGCCGCACTGGCGGTGGTCCAGGCCCGGGCGGCCGCCTCCGCCGCCGCGGGCGAGGCGGCACACCGGGGGGCGGAGTGGTCCGACCCGGCCCGTACGGTGCCCCGGCGACTGCTCCCGCACCCGGGCCCCAAGGCCTGGCGCACCACCTTCTGGCCGGCCTGAGCACCGGGCTTCTCCCACGGCGCCCCGGCCACGATCGCGTTCCGTCGGGGCGCGATCGTGGCCGGGGCGCCGTGATGAGTATCCGTACTCAGGCGCTCCGGCCGGGTGGCGTCGCATGATCGGGGGATGCTGTGGTCCGACCCCGAGAACAAGCCGCCCGCCGAGCTGCGCGCCGCCCAGGCGATGCTGCGGCGGATGGCCTGGGTCCTCGCCGTCGCCGCGATGGTCGCCGCGGCCCTCGCCGTGCAGGCCCGCTGAGGACCGGCCGTCGCTACGATGAGCCGCATGAACGCCCAGCAGCACGGTCCCGCACGCCGCCTCGTCCTCGCCTCCGCCTCCCCCGCCCGGCTCGGACTGCTGCGCCAGGCCGGACTCGACCCCGAGGTGATCGTCAGCGGTGTGGACGAGGACGCGCTCGGAGCCGACACCCCGGCGGAACTCGCCCGGATACTCGCGGAGGCCAAGGCCGAGGCGGTCGCCGCCCGGCCGGAGACCGCGGACGCGCTGGTGATCGGCTGCGACTCGGTTCTCGAACTCGACGGGCAGGCCCTGGGCAAGCCGGACGACGCGGAGGACGCCACCGCACGCTGGAAGTCCATGCGCGGCCGTTCCGGGGTGCTGCGGACGGGGCACTGCGTGATCGACCGGCGCGGCGGCGCGAAGATGAGCGAGACCGCTTCGACCACGGTCCGCTTCGGCACCCCGTCGGACGAGGAGATCGCTGCCTACGTCGCCTCCGGCGAACCGCTGCACGTGGCGGGCGCGTTCACCCTGGACGGCCTCTCGGCGCCGTTCGTCGACGGGGTGGACGGCGACCCCGGCAACGTCATCGGGCTGTCGCTGCCGACGCTCCGGAGCATGCTCGCCGACCTCGGCGTGCCGATCACCCGGCTGTGGGCTCCGCGCTAGGCTGCGGCGCCGAACCACCGTCCGTACGGCGGTGCTTGGGCAGCCGGGAGTACGACACCAGCGTCCAGACCAGCAGGGCCAGCACCAGCATCATGAAGCCGAACGCCGACCAGCCCACCAGGCCGATCGTCAACGCCCCGAGTACAGCGTGCAGCACGGCGGCGCTGATGAGGAGCAGCCGGGGTACCTTGCCGGGCGCGCGGTCCCGTACGGCCATCACCACCAGCACGCCGGCGCAGAACAGGAGGTAGGCACCGAGCAGCGCCCCGCCGACGACGGAACCCGTGCTCATCATGTCGGGGTCGAGGCCGGCCAGGGACATCTGCTGCTTGTCCACGACCATCCCCATGAACACCTGGAGCAGCACGAACCCCACGGCCTCGCACGTCAGTACGACCGCGGCGATCGCGGCCACCGGTCTGCGGGTCACCCACCCCACCTGCCCACTTCGTCGTTACTCCGGGTACGAACAATGGCCCCCGCACGCTACTGGCGGGTACACCCGGTGGCAAGAGCCGGGAGCAGTTGCGGGGATT
Source organism: Streptomyces hazeniae (assembly GCF_031845485.1). Classification (NCBI taxonomy): domain Bacteria; kingdom Bacillati; phylum Actinomycetota; class Actinomycetes; order Kitasatosporales; family Streptomycetaceae; genus Streptomyces; species Streptomyces hazeniae. The sequence continues at coordinate 60,680 of NZ_JAVREQ010000018.1, read as the reverse complement.
TACTCCATCTCACCGCCGAACTTAGTAGGAACCCCACAAAGAAGCAGGAGTTGAGCACGAGCGGTCACACAGAGACCTTGCCCACACCGCCGTTCGTCGGTGGGCGCCTGGAACCGGGCGTACCGTGGGATGACAAGGCAACGCGGGGGTGGACCTGCCCTCGGATCACACTCCGTGTGGGCAAGCTCACCCCTGTGGGCGACTCGGCGTGGGGTGTCACCACTAGCTAAAATCGCGCCGTTCACTTCTGTTTGCGGCGCAGCGCCAAGTAGGGAGTCATCGTGCGCAAGGTGCTCATCGCCAACCGCGGCGAGATCGCTGTCCGGGTTGCTCGAGCGTGCCGGGACGCCGGTATCGCGAGTGTCGCCGTCTACGCCGACCCGGACCGCGACGCGCTCCATGTGCGGGTGGCCGACGAAGCCTTCGCACTCGGCGGCGACACCCCGGCGGCGAGCTACCTGGACGTCGCGAAGGTGCTGAAGGCCGCCGCGGACTCCGGTGCGGACGCGATCCACCCCGGCTACGGCTTCCTCTCCGAGAACGCCGACTTCGCGCAGGCCGTCCTCGACGCCGGCCTCACCTGGATCGGCCCGCCGCCGCAGGCGATCCGCGACCTGGGCGACAAGGTGGCGGCCCGTCACATCGCGCAGCGCGCCGGCGCCCCCCTCGTCGCGGGCACCCCCGACCCCGTCTCCGGTGCGGAGGAGGTCGTGACCTTCGCCGAGGAGCACGGCCTGCCCATCGCCATCAAGGCCGCCTTCGGCGGCGGCGGCCGCGGCCTGAAGGTCGCCCGCACCCTCGACGAGGTCCCCGAGCTGTACGAGTCCGCCGTGCGCGAGGCCGTCGCCGCCTTCGGGCGCGGCGAGTGCTTCGTCGAGCGCTACCTGGACCGTCCGCGGCACGTCGAGACCCAGTGCCTGGCCGACAAGCACGGCAACGTGGTCGTCGTCTCCACCCGCGACTGCTCCCTCCAGCGCCGGCACCAGAAGCTCGTCGAGGAGGCGCCCGCGCCCTTCCTGAGCGACGAGCAGAACGCCGAGCTGTACCGCGCGTCCAAGGCCATCCTCAAGGAGGCCGGCTACGAGGGCGCGGGCACCTGCGAGTTCCTCGTCGGCCAGGACGGCACCATCTCCTTCCTCGAGGTCAACACCCGCCTCCAGGTCGAGCACCCGGTGACCGAGGAGGTCACCGGCATCGACCTGGTCCGCGAGATGTTCCGCATCGCCGACGGCGAGGAGCTGGGCTACGACGACCCGGCGGTGCGCGGCCACTCCTTCGAGTTCCGCATCAACGGCGAGGACCCCGGGCGCAACTTCCTGCCCGCCCCGGGCACGGTCACGCTGTTCGACCCGCCGGCCGGCCCGGGCGTCCGCCTGGACGCCGGCGTGGAGAGCGGCTCCGTCATCGGCCCGGCCTGGGACTCGCTGCTCGCCAAGCTGATCGTCACCGGCGCCTCCCGGCAGCAGGCCCTCCAGCGCGCCGCCCGCGCACTGGACGAGTTCCGCGTCGAGGGCATGGCCACGGCCCTCCCCTTCCACCGCGTCGTCGTCCGCGACGCGGCGTTCGGGCCGGAGGTGCACGGACGCCAGGGCCACCCGTTCGACGTCCACACCCGGTGGATCGAGACCGAGTTCGTCAACGAGATCACGCCCTTCACGGCACCCGGCGCAGAGGACGACGACGAGGCCGAGGGCACGCGCGAGACCGTCGTCGTCGAGGTCGGCGGCAAGCGGCTCGAGGTGTCCCTGCCCGCCTCGCTCGGCGTCGCCCCCGCCGCGGCGACCGCCGGAACGAAGAAGCCGAAGCGCAAGGCCGCGAAGAAGTCCGGCTCGGCCGCGTCCGGCGACGCCCTCGCCTCGCCCATGCAGGGCACGATCGTGAAGGTCGCCGTCGAGGAGGGCCAGCAGGTCGCCGAGGGCGAACTGGTCGTCGTCCTGGAGGCGATGAAGATGGAGCAGCCGCTGAACGCCCACCGCGCCGGCACCGTCAAGGGCCTCACCGCCGAGGTCGGCGGGTCCCTCTCCGCCGGCACGGTCATCTGCGAGATCAAGGACTGACCGCGTTCCCGTCGCCGGGCGTGCCGCTTCCGGCCCGCCCGGCGACGTCGCGTCACCCGCCCGCGCCGATGGTCAGTGCCGGCCCAGGTCCGCCACGCGGAGCTGCGGACCCGGAGGCTGCACCGGATGCGTACGGCGCTGGCCCGGAAGCGGCGCCTCGCGCCGCCCCGCCGGAGCCGGCCGCCCCTGCGCGCCCGCCACGGCGATCTGCACGCCCTGGTCCGCCAGCGCCTGGAGCTCCGTCGCAGCCCGGTCGTCGTGCGGCGGCGGCTCGTCCGTCACCAGACGGGTCATCACGTCCGTCGGCACCGTCTGGAACATCGTGTCGGTGCCCAGTTTGGTGTGGTCCGCCAGGACCACCACCTCCGCCGCGGACTGCACCAGCGCCCGGTCGACGCTCGCCGACAGCATGTTGGACGTGGACAGCCCCCGCTCCGCGGTGAGCCCGCTGCCGGACAGGAAGGCCCGCGTCACCCGCAGCCCCTGGAGCGACTGCTCCGCGCCACTCCCCACCAGCGCGTAGTTGGAGCCGCGCAGCGTGCCGCCGGTCATCACCACCTCGACGCGGTTGGCATGCGCCAGCGCCTGCGCGACCAGCAGCGAGTTGGTCACCACGGTCAGGCCCGGCACCCTGGCCAGCCGGCGGGCCAGCTCCTGCGTGGTCGTACCGGCGCCGACGACGACGGCCTCGCCCTCCTCCACGAGACCTGCGGCGAGATCGGCGACGGCCGTCTTCTCCGCGGTCGCGGACAGCGACTTCTGGGGGAAGCCGGACTCGCGGCTGAAACCGCCCGGCAGCACCGCACCGCCGTGCCGGCGGTCGAGCAGTCCTTCTGCCTCCAGGGCCCGTACGTCACGCCGGACGGTCACTTCGGAGGTCTGGACGACGCGGGCGAGCTCCCGGAGCGACACCGCTCCGTTGGCCCGCACCATTTCGAGGATCAATTGGCGACGTTCTGCAGCGAACACGGAACCGACAGTAACGCCGTCGACCGTCTACTTTCAGCAGTTTGCGCCGATTATCGAAAGTTGTACGTCTCCGCGACCGGAACGTGCTATGCCGTCAGCCGCCGTCGCCCTCCTTGCGGGTGTGCAGCTGCCGCGCGACCTCCGCGATCGACCCGGTCAGCGACGGGTAGACGGTGAACGCCTTCGCGATCTGCTCCACGGTCAGATTCGTGTCCACGGCGATCGAGATCGGGTGGATCAGTTCACTCGCACGGGGGGCCACCACCACGCCGCCCACCACGATGCCCGTGCCCGGGCGGCAGAACAGCTTCACGAAGCCGTCCCGGATGCCCTGCATCTTCGCCCGCGGATTCCGCACCAGCGGCAGCTTCACCACGTTCGCGCTGATCCGGCCCTCCTCCACATCCGCCTGGGAGAAGCCGACCGTCGCGATCTCCGGATCGGTGAAGATGTTCGCCGACACCGCCTTCAGGTTCAGCGGCACCACCGACTCGCCCAGGAAGTGGTACATCGCGATCCGTCCCTGCATCGCCGCCACGGAAGCAAGCGCGAACACCCCGGTGCAGTCGCCCGCGGCGTACACGCCCGGCGCCGAGGTGCGGGACACCTTGTCCGTCCACACGTGCCCCGAGTCCTTCAGCCGCACACCGGCCTCCTCCAGGCCGATCCCGCGCGTGTTGGGCACCGCGCCCACCGCGACCAGGCAGTGCGAGCCGGAGACCGTACGGCCGTCGCTCAGCGTCACCTCGACGCCGTCACCCACGCGCTTCGCGGACGCGGCGCGGGACCGCGACATCACGTCCATCCCACGCCGGCGGAACACGTCCTCCAGCACGGCAGCCGCGTCCGGGTCCTCCCCGGGCAGCACCCGGTCCCGCGACGACACCAGCGTGACCTGCGAGCCCAGCGCCTGGTAGGCGCCCGCGAACTCGGCACCGGTCACACCGGAACCGACCACGATCAGCCGCTCCGGCAGCTCCTCCAGGTCGTACAGCTGCGTCCAGTTCAGGATCCGCTCGCCGTCCGGCCGGGCGTCCGGGATCTCGCGCGGATGACCGCCGGTGGCGATCAGCACCGCGTCCGCGCTCAGCCGTTCCTCGTCGCCCTCGGCCGTCGTCACCACGACGGTGCGGGTACCGTCCGCCGCCCGCTCCGGCTCCAGCCGACCGCGGCCGTGCAGCACCCGGCCGCCCGCACGCGTCACCGACGCGGTGATGTCGTGCGACTGCGCGAGGGCGAGCCGCTTCACACGGCGGTTCACCTTCTCCATGTCGACGCCCACCACCCGCGCCGACTGCTCGAGCGGCGGCGTGTCGTCCTCGATGCGTATGCCCAGCTCCTCGTGCGAGGAGTCGAAGTTCGTCATCACCTCGGCGGTCGCGATGAGCGTCTTCGACGGCACGCAGTCGGTCAGCACCGACGCCCCGCCGAGACCGTCGCTGTCGACGACGGTCACCTCCGCTCCGAGCTCGGCGGCCACCAGTGCCGCCTCGTAGCCGCCAGGTCCGCCACCGATGATCACGATCCGAGTCACGCCTCCCAGTGTCCCGCACGTTCCCGCCTGACGGCGGGGTGGGGGGCGGGTACGGTCCGCGCGGCACGACGTGTGCGCGCCGGGGGTGCGGGGTGCGGGGTGCGGGGTGCGGGGTGCGGGGTGCGGGGTGCGGGGTGCGGGTGCCGCACCGTGACCCTCGCAACGGTGCCGTGTCGAGCGGGTGCCGCTCCCGTACCCTCGTGCCATGTCGCTCTACGCCGCCTTCGCCGGCAACCTCGACGCGCGGCTGATGTCACGCCGCGCACCGCACTCCCCGCTGCGCGGCACCGGCTGGCTCGACGGCTGGCGCCTCACCTTCGGCGGCGAGCACATGGGCTGGGAAGGCGCGCTGGCCACGGTGGTGGAGGCGCCGCGCTCCCAGGTCTTCGTCGCGCTCTACGACATCGCGCCGATGGACGAGGAGGCGATGGACCGCTGGGAGGGCGTCGGCCTCGACATCTACCGGCGCATGCGGGTGCGGGTGCACACGCTGGACGGCGACGCGGCGGCCTGGTGCTACGTGCTGAACGGATACGAGGGCGGGCTGCCCTCGGCCCGCTACCTGGGGGAGATCGCCGACGCGGCGGAGTCGGCGGGGGCGCCGCACGACTACGTGATGGAGCTGCGGAAGCGGCCCTGCTGAGCGGCGTTCCGCCGCTTCGCGGCGGGGTGGGCGGTGGGCTCGGTGTGGGCGCGGCGTGCTGTCGGGGTGCGGGTCGGGGGCGTGGGTTCCGGTCCGGGCCGACGACCCGGAAACCCATGATTTACGGGCCGCGTTCTCGGCGAACGGTGGGCACGACTCTTACTTCGCGGCCCACAAATCACGGGCAAGTGTTTCCGGGCGCATCGACCCTGCCCTCCACCCACGCCCCCTCACGTCCCGGTTCCCTCGGCCCACCCCCGTGCCCTTGAGGGAGGGGATGCACGAGCGGCACCCCGCAAACACGGGCAGGGGTTTCCGGGGGCGCCGGCCCTGCCCTCCACCCACGCCCCCTCACGTCCCGGTTCCCTCGGCCCACCCCCGCGCCCTTGAAGGAGGGGATGCACGAGCGGCACCCCGCAAACACGGGCGGAGGTTTCCGGGGGCGCCGGCCCTGCCCTCCACCCACGCCCCCTCACGTCCCGGTTCCCTCGGCCCACCCCCGCGCCCCCCGGGGGGGGGAGGGGTGTGCGACGGGTGCACGGCGCAGGAACGTGCCCTTGTGCGGGTTTCGGCAGCCGTCGGGGGGTGGGACGGTCGGTTGCGGTCCACGTGGAGGGGCGGTCACCCGCACCGGCGGTGGAGCGGCGTCGTTCCCAGGTTCGCCCTACGCCGACCCGGTTCGCCGGGCGGAACTCGTACTGGACGCAGAGGCTGAGCCCGGCGTGATCCGGCCCGCCGCCCCGGAGGGATACGTCCTGGCAGAAAACACGAACCGGGGTGTGGCTTGGCACCCAATCGGGGTGGGATCACCAGGGGGCTCTACGCGCGTAGGCGGAATCAGGCTACCCTGCTTCGCGTGAACGTATCTGCGCCTATCGACGAGTCCCCGCACGACCACGCAGCGGCAGCCGCGAAGCGGCTGCGCGAGATCACCGGGGTGGACACCCACGACGTCGCGCTGGTCATGGGGTCCGGCTGGGTCCCCGCCGCCGACGCCCTCGGCGCACCCGAGCACGAGTTGGCCGTCACCGACCTGCCGGGCTTCCCCCCACCTGCGGTGGAGGGGCACGCGGGGAAGATCCGTTCCTACAAGGTCGGCGAGAAGCGGGCCCTGGTCTTCCTCGGGCGCACCCACTACTACGAGGGCCGCGGCGTCGCCTCGGTCGTCCACGGCATCCGTACGGCAGTCGCCGCCGGCTGCAAGACGATCGTGCTCACCAACGGCTGTGGCGGGCTGCGCGACGGGATGCGGGTCGGTCAGCCGGTGCTGATCAGCGACCACATCAACCTCACGGCCGCATCTCCCATCGTCGGTGCGAACTTCACCGACCTCACCGACCTGTACTCGCCGCGCCTTCGCGCGATGTGCCAGGAGATCGACGCCACCCTCGAAGAGGGCGTGTACGTACAGTTCCCCGGGCCGCACTACGAGACGCCGGCCGAGATCAACATGGTCCGGGTGCTGGGCGGCGACCTGGTCGGGATGTCCACGGTGCTGGAGGCGATCGCCGCCCGCGAAGCGGGCGCCGAGGTGCTGGGTATCTCGCTGGTCACCAACCTGGCCGCAGGCATCACCGGTGAGCCACTCAACCACGAGGAGGTCCTCCAGGCCGGTCGCGACTCCGCCAGCCACATGGGCTCCCTCCTCGCCCAGGTCCTCCAGCGCGTCTGACCGTCTGATCAGGGCGCCATGTCCATGGGTGCAGCGCACCGTCTGGCCTTCGAGCCCGCCCGAGTTCGCCGGTCCCGCTCCGAATGGCCCACCCTCCCTCAAGGGCACGGGGGTGGGCCGAGGGAACCGGGACGTGAGGGGGCGTGGGTGGAGGGCAGGGCCGATGCGCCCGGAAACACTTGCCCGTGATGTGTGGGCCGCGAAGTAAGAGTCGTGCCCACCGTTCACCGAGAACGCGGCCCGTAAATCATGGGTTTCCGGGTCGTCGGCCCGGACCGCAGCCCACGCCCCCGACCCACACCCCGACAGCACGCCGCGCCCACACCGAGCCCACCGCCCACCCCGCCGCGAAGCGGCGCACCGTCGACAGACAGGAACCGTCGTGGAGAACGTCATCGCCCAGGCGCAAGCCTGGCTCGCCGAGGACCCGGACCCGGAGACCCGCGAGGAGCTGGCCAAGCTGCTCGAGGCGGAGGACGTCGACGCGCTCACCGCCCGCTTCGCCGGGACCCTCCAGTTCGGCACCGCCGGCCTCCGCGGCGAGCTGGGCGCGGGCCCGATGCGGATGAACCGGGCCGTCGTGATCCGCGCCGCCGCCGGCCTCGCCGCGTACCTGCGCGCGCAGGGCCACGCCGGCGAGGCGGAGGCACCCGGCGCGCCCGGACACGCACCCGGCGCAGCCGGAAACGCAGCCGGAAACGCAGCCGGAACGCGCGAGCCGGGGCTGGTCGTGATCGGCTACGACGCGCGCCACAAGAGTGCGCAGTTCGCCCGCGACACCGCTGCCGTCGTGACGGGCGCCGGCCTGCGGGCGGCGCTCCTCCCCCGGCCTCTGCCGACCCCGGTGCTGGCGTTCGCCGTGCGTCATCTGGGCGCCGTCGCGGGCGTGACCGTGACCGCGAGCCACAACCCGCCGCGGGACAACGGCTACAAGGTCTACCTGGGCGACGGCTCCCAGATCGTGCCGCCTGCGGACGCGGAGATCGCCGCCGCGATCGACGCGGTCGGCGCGCTCGCCGACGTGCCGCTGCCGGAGACGGGCTGGCAGGTGCTCGACGAGGAGGTCGTCGAGGCGTATCTGGACCGCAGCGCGACCGTGCTGAACGGCGGCGCCGCGCTGCCCACCGCCGGGGGCGACGGGCCCGCCGGGTCGAGCGGCCCCGGGCCGCTCAAGGTGGTGCACACGGCGCTGCACGGCGTCGGCGCCGACACGCTGCGGGAGGCGTTCGTCCGGGCCGGCTTCACCGCACCGGTCGCGGTCGCCGAGCAGGCCGAGCCGGACCCGGACTTCCCCACGGTCGCCTTCCCGAACCCGGAGGAGCCGGGCGCGATGGACCTGGCGTTCGGCGCGGCACGTGCCGTGCGACCGGATCTGGTGATCGCCAACGACCCGGACGCCGACCGGTGCGCGGTCGCGGTGCCGGACGAGGAGGCGCCCGACGGCTGGCGGATGCTCCGCGGCGACGAGGTGGGCGCGCTGCTCGCCACGCATCTGGTGCGCAAGGGTGCCCGCGGCACGTTCGCGACGACCATCGTGTCGTCGTCGCTGCTGGGCCGTATCGCCCAGCGCGCGGGTCTGGCCTACGAGGAGACGCTGACGGGCTTCAAGTGGCTGTCCCGGGTGCCGGGGCTGCGCTTCGGGTACGAGGAGGCGCTGGGCTACTGCGTCGACCCGGACGGGGTCCGCGACAAGGACGGCATCACGGCCGCGCTGCTGGTGGCGGAGCTGGCCGCGGAGCTGAAGGCGCAGGGCCGTACGCCGGCGGACCTGCTGGACGACATCGCCGTGGAGTACGGCCTGCATGCGACGGACCAGCTCTCCGTGCGGGTGGAGGACCTGTCGCTGATCGACGAGGTGATGGGCCGGCTGCGGGCGGCGCCGCCGAAGCGGCTCGCCGGGCTGCGGGTGACGGCGGCGGAGGATCTGCGGGAGGGCGTGGGCGGGCTGCCGCCGACGGACGGCCTGCGGTACCGGGTGGGCGACGGCGAGGCCCGTGTGGTGGTCCGTCCGAGCGGCACCGAGCCGAAGCTGAAGTGCTACCTGGAGGCGGTCGTGCCGGTGGCGGACGCCTCCGGGCTGGAGCGGGCGCGCCAGCGGGCCCGCGAGGTGCTGGACGGGCTCGCCGCCGATCTCTCCAAGGCCGCCGGACTCTGACGGACCGGACGGGCGGGGTCAGGTCGCCAGGACGTAGGCGAGGCCGGCGGCGCCGACCAGGAGCGGGGCCAGGACCTCGTACGCCCACCGCACGGTGACCGGCGCGCTCGGGGCCGGCGCCGTGCCGTCCTCGCCGTGCTTGGCGGCGAGGTCCCGCAGTTCGTGGATGACGCTGTCGGACGTGGCCGTCTTCCGGCCACCCTCGCCCTCGCCGGTGACGGCTTCGCTGAGGCCCACGCCGAAGAGGCCGCGGGACGGCTTGTGGCCGGCGTCGACGCGGGCGTTGTGCCGGATGGCCGCCTTCCGGGCGCGGAGGGAGACGGGGACGGACCACAGCTGGTAGGTGGTGCCGTCGGCGACGACTTCGCTGGTGTAGCCGGAGCGCAGGGAGTCCACCGACTGCCAGGACATGCTGATCGTGCGGAACGGGTTGCGGACCCGGAGGCGCTCGCGCCCGGCGAAGACGGCGGGGCGCAGGGTGAAGGCGACGACCAGCGGGACGAAGCACAGGAGGCCGGCGCCGACGGTGATCTGCTGGCGTCCGGAGCCGCGGATCAGCGCGTCGGAGCCGAGCCAGAGGGCGATGGCCAGGAGCGCCACGCCTGCGGCGAGTGCGGCCGGCGACCGGTAGCAGCGGTCGGCCACCGGCGGGTTCTGCGAAGTCATGGGGGTGATTGTGCCCGACCGTCCGCATGGCGGATATTGCGGTCCGGCATCGATCCGGGGGCGCCCCGTCGTGGGACGCTACGCGTGTAGATATGCTCGTGTGGTGACCATGTCTTCTGCGCCCACCGCTACCGCCCCCGGTGCCCCTCCGGGGGGAAGCCCCCTGGCGGACGTGACCGCGTCCGAGACCTCGCTGCGCCGGTATCTGCACGGCCTCCCCGGCGTCGACGCCGTGGGGCTGGAGGCGCGTGCCGCGATGCTCGGCACGCGCTCCATCAAGAACGCCTCCAAGGCCCACGCCATCGACCTGGCGATCTCCATGATCGACCTGACCACGCTGGAGGGTGCCGACACCCCCGGCAAGGTGCGGTCGCTGTGCGCCAAGGGCGCCAACCCGGACCCGTCGGACCGTACGACGCCCAAGGTCGCCGCGATCTGCGTCTACCCGGACATGGTGGCCACCGCCAAGGAGGCGCTGGCCGGGTCGGGCATCCACGTCGCGTCGGTCGCGACCGCCTTCCCCGCCGGCCGCGCGGCCCTGGACGTGAAGCTCGCGGACACCCGCGACGCGGTCGCCGCGGGAGCGGACGAGATCGACATGGTCATCGACCGGGGCGCCTTCCTCGCCGGCCGGTACGGCAAGGTCTTCGAGGAGATCCTTGCCGTGAAGGAGGCGTGCGGCACCGCACACCTGAAGGTGATCTTCGAGAACGGCGAGCTGTCGACCTACGACAACATCCGCCGTGCCTCCTGGCTGGCGATGCTCGCCGGCGCGGACTTCATCAAGACCTCGACGGGCAAGGTCGCGGTGAACGCGACGCTGCCGAACACGCTGCTGATGCTGGAGGCGGTGCGCGACTTCCGCGCGGCGACCGGCACGCAGGTGGGCGTGAAGCCGGCCGGCGGCATCCGCACCAGCAAGGACGCCATCAAGTACCTGGTGACGGTGAACGAGACGGCCGGCGAGGACTGGCTGCACCCCGACTGGTTCCGCTTCGGCGCCTCCAGCCTGCTCAACGACCTGCTGATGCAGCGTCAGAAGCTCAGCACCGGCCACTACTCCGGTCCCGACTACGTGACGGTGGACTGATGTCTGCATTCGAGTACGCACCCGCTCCCCAGTCCGCCTCGGTGGTGGACGTCGCCCCGAGCTACGGGCTGTTCATCGACGGCGAGTTCCGCGAGTCCGCCGACGGCAAGGTGTTCAAGACGGTGTCCCCCTCGACCGAGGAGGTGCTGTCGGAGGTCGCGCAGGCGGGCTCCGAGGACGTGCAGGCCGCGGTGAAGGCCGCACGGCGGGCGTTCGAGAAGTGGTCGGCGCTGCCGGGTGCCGAGCGCGCCAAGTACCTGTTCCGCATCGCGCGGATCGTCCAGGAGCGGTCGCGCGAGCTGGCCGTGCTGGAGACGCTGGACAACGGCAAGCCGATCCGGGAGACCCGGGACGCCGACCTGCCGCTGGTCGCCGCGCACTTCTTCTACTACGCGGGGTGGGCGGACAAGCTCGGCCACGCCGGGTACGGGCCGGACCCGAAGCCGCTGGGCGTGGCCGCGCAGGTCATCCCGTGGAACTTCCCGCTGCTGATGCTGGCCTGGAAGATCGCCCCGGCGCTGGCCACCGGCAACACGGTGGTGCTCAAGCCGGCCGAGACCACGCCGCTGTCGGCGCTGTTCTTCGCCGACATCTGCCGCCAGGCCGGGCTGCCCCGGGGTGTCGTCAACATCATCACCGGCGACGGCCCGGTCGGCGCCGAACTGGTGGCCCACGAGGACGTGAACAAGGTCGCCTTCACCGGCTCGACGGCCGTGGGCAAGGAGATCGCCCGCACGGTCGCGGGCACGCGCAAGAAGCTGACGCTGGAGCTGGGCGGCAAGGGCGCCAACATCGTCTTCGACGACGCGCCGATCGACCAGACGGTCGAGGGCGTCGTGAACGGCATCTTCTTCAACCAGGGCCAGGTGTGCTGCGCCGGGTCCCGGCTGCTCGTGCAGGAGTCGGTGGCCGACGAGCTGCTGGAGTCGCTGAAGCGCCGCCTCGGCACGCTGCGCGTGGGCGACCCGCTGGACAAGAACACCGACATCGGCGCGATCAACTCCGCCGAGCAGCTGGCCCGGATCACCGCGCTGGCCGAGGCCGGCGAGGCGGAGGGCGCGGACCGCTGGTCCCCCGCGTGCGAACTGCCCTCCTCGGGCTACTGGTTCGCCCCGACGCTGTTCACCGGCGTGTCGCAGGCCCACCGGATCGCGCGGGAGGAGATCTTCGGCCCGGTGCTGTCCGTGCTGACCTTCCGTACCCCGGACGAGGCGGTCGCCAAGGCGAACAACACGCCGTACGGCCTGTCGGCGGGCATCTGGACGGAGAAGGGCTCGCGCATCCTGAAGATGGCGTCGAAGCTGCGCGCGGGCGTCGTCTGGTCCAACACGTTCAACAAGTTCGACCCGACCTCGCCGTTCGGCGGCTACAAGGAGTCGGGGTTCGGCCGCGAGGGCGGCCGCCACGGTCTGGAGGCCTACCTCGATGTCTGACGCACGGCTGGGTGTTCTCAAGACGTACAAGCTCTTCGTCGGGGGGAAGTTCCCCCGCTCGGAGAGCGGACGGGTGTACGAGGTGACCGACTCCAAGGGCCAGTGGCTGGCCAACGCCCCGCAGGCGTCGCGGAAGGACGCCCGTGACGCGGTCGCCGCGGCGCGGAAGGCGTTCGGCGGCTGGTCCGGGGCGACGGCGTACAACCGGGGCCAGGTGCTCTACCGGGTCGCCGAGATGCTGGAGGGCCGGCGCGACCAGTTCGCCGCCGAGGTGGGCGCGGCGGACGGGCTGTCGAAGTCCAAGGCCGCGGCGCAGGTGGACGCGGCGATCGACCGCTGGGTCTGGTACGCGGGCTGGTCGGACAAGATCGCCCAGGTCGTGGGCGGCGCGAACCCGGTCGCGGGGCCGTACTTCAACCTGTCCTCCCCCGAACCGACGGGCGTGGTCGCCGTGGTGGCGCCGCGGAAGTCGTCGCTGCTGGGCCTGGTGTCGGTGCTGGCTCCGGTGATCGTCAGCGGGAACACGGCCGTACTGGTCGCCGCGGAGGACGCGCCGCTTCCCGCGCTGTCGCTGGCCGAGGTGCTGGCGACGTCGGACGTGCCGGGTGGCGTGGTGAACGTGCTGACCGGCAGCGCCGCGGAGATCGCCCCCTCGCTGGCCGCGCACCAGGACGTCAATGCGGTGGACCTCGCGGGCGCGGACGCCGGTCTGGCGAAGGACCTGGAGGTCGCGGCGGCGGACACGGTCAAGCGGGTGCTGCGGCCCGGGACGGGAACCGACTGGTTCGCCGAGCCCGGCACCGAGCGGATGACCGCCTTCCTGGAGACGAAGACGGTGTGGCACCCGATGGGTGTCTGAGCACGTGACACGGCGCGTGCCCGGGGCTGCGGAGGCGGCCGGGGCACGCGCCGCGCGTACACGTGGGCGAGCGTTCAGCGGCGCAGCATGCCGCCGAGGGCCTGCACCACGGGGAGTTCGTCCAGCGAGGCGCCGTCGGCCAGCGGGCCGGTCACCGTCTCGGTGCCGATGGGCTTGAAATCGGCGACCTGGGTGCCGATGCCGTTGTCCAGCGGGTCGGAGCCGGTGCCGGCCATCGGGTTGATCGGCAGGTCGGCCACCGGCCGCAGCGCGCCGCCGGCGCTGTGCTCCAGCGCGTACTGCAGCGTCTCCTGCGGCTCGTGCACCACCGAGGTGTCGAGTGCGCCGACCGGCGTCTCGACGGTGCTGGGCTCCGCTGCGTGCGCCAGCCCTCCGGCTCCGGCGAGGGCGGCTCCGGCCGCCGTCACGGTCAGCCCGACGCGCAGGACTGCCTGCGCGCGCCGCGATTCCTTCCTCCGAGCGTGCCGCGGGCGAGAAGTCACGATCCACCTGCCTGACGTACGTGTGACGAGATCAGCACACAGCGTAGTACGCAGGGGTGGGCGAACCCGCTCTTCCGCCCGGGATTCACCCGGACGGGAATCTCCGGACGCGGGGGCGTCGATGTCGCACGGATGAGCGACAATGGTGTCTCGTGACCTCCAGCGCCCGCCCCGCGAACGACGTCCCCGCCCGCGTGATTCTGCTGACCGGCCCCTCGGGGGCCGGGAAGTCACGACTCGCCGCCCGCACCGGACTCCCCGTGCTGCGCCTCGACGACTTCTACAAGGAGACCGGCGACCCTTCGCTGCCCCGGCTGCCCGACGGCGCCACCGACTGGGACGCGCCCGGCTCCTGGGACGCGGACGCCGCGTTCGCCGCGTTGACGGACCTGTGCGCGCACGGCCGTACCACCGTGCCGGTGTACGACATCGCGACGAGTTCCCGTACCGGCGCGGCGGAGTTCGCGCTGCACGGCGCCCCGTTGTTCGTCGCCGAGGGCATCTTCGCGGCGGACATCGCCGCCCGTTGCGCGGCCGCGGACGTGCTCGCGGACGCGATCTGCCTGCGCGGACGGCCCTTCACCACCTTCCGCCGCAGGCTCCTGCGCGACGTGCGGGAGGGGCGCAAGTCCGTTCCGTTCCTGGTGCGCCGGGGCTGGGCCCTGATGCGGGCCGAGGGCGCGATCGTGGCGCGGCACCGCGGACTGGGTGCCCACGCGTGCGCGCGGGACGAGGCGTTCCGCAGGATCTCCGGCCTCCGGGTGACGGAGCGCGGCTCGGTCCACGCGTAAGACGGAAGACCCCTGCGCGGGCTCGGCGTTCGCGGACGCACGAAGGCGGGTGCGGCCGGACCCCCCGTCCGGCCGCACCCGTCGTCCCCCGTTCCCCCGTGCTTCCCCCGTGTCCCCCGTTCCCCCCTCGGGGCCCGTCGCGTCAGGCGACCAGCTCTCCGAAGCATTCCTCCTGGTCCCGGCCGAGGCTCAGCGCCTCGTCGTCGCGCAGCCGGCGCAGCGAGCGCCAGATGCTGCTCTTCACCGTGCCCACGCTGATGTCCAGGATGTCGGCGATCTCGAGGTCCGTGCGGCCCTCGTAGTAGCGGAGCACCAGCATGGTGCGCTGCGTCTCGGGCAGCCGGGCGAGCGCCTGCCAGAGCACGGCGCGCAGTTCGGTGCCGCGCATCGCGTCGTGGTCGGCGGAGGGCGACTCGGGCAGCTCCTCCGTCGGGTACTCGTTGAGCTTGCGGCGACGCCAGGCGCTGATGTGCAGGTTCGTCATGGTGCGCCGCAGGTAGCCGCCGACGGCCGCCTTGTCGGTGATCCGGTCCCAGGCCCGGTAGGTCGAGAACAGCGCGCTCTGGAGCAGGTCCTCGGCCTCGAACCGGTCGCCGGTCAGGTGGTAGGCCGTGGCGTAGAGGGAGGCGCGGCGCTCGCGGACGTAGTCCGTGAACTCGACCTCCGAGGAGGCGCTGCGCGGCTCCCGCGCGGCCTCCCCGGTGCCGGCGTTCCCCCCGGTGCCCTCCACCGCTGCGATGTGCGGCGGACGGCTGTGACCGGCACGGCGAGCGCACCCCCGCCCGCTCACCGTGCCGGGCTTCTCCGCGACGCGGGCCTGCGGAACCGTCGTGGTGTGCAGACGCGTCTGGATGACTGCTGCGTTGCTCCTCGTGCTGTGCAGAGTGCTCATCTCGCGCCTCCCTCTTCCGGTGCCGGCCCGTTCGCCTGCTTGCTGGTGACTACACTGCCGCGCCAGTTTCATCAGGGGGTCCCCCGACTGTCACAGGCCTGTCACAGGGCGCCGCGGGGCCGTGACCGGGTCGTCCGATGGGATGCCGGGAGCGCCGTGCGGTCGAAGTGTGCGGGGCGCATGGGACAGAATGGCGCGTGTGGCTTTCCTGTTGCTGATCGAGGACGACGACGCGGTCCGTACGGCCCTGGAGATGAGCCTGTCGCGGCAGGGTCACCGGGTGGTGACGGCGGCGTCCGGCGAGGACGGACTGAAGATGCTGCGCGAGCAGCGTCCGGACCTGATCGTGCTGGACGTGATGCTGCCGGGCATCGACGGTTTCGAGGTGTGCCGCCGCATCCGCCGGACCGATCAGCTGCCGATCATCCTGCTGACCGCGCGCAGCGACGACATCGACGTGGTGGTGGGCCTGGAGTCGGGCGCCGACGACTACGTCGTCAAGCCGGTGCAGGGGCGGGTGCTGGACGCCCGCATCCGCGCGGTGATGCGGCGCGGCGAGCGGGAGGCCAGCGACTCGGCGACGTTCGGCTCGCTGGTGATCGACCGGGCCGCGATGACCGTCACCAAGAACGGCGAGGACCTGCAACTGACGCCCACCGAGCTGCGGTTGCTGTTGGAGCTGAGTCGCCGTCCGGGGCAGGCGCTGTCCCGGCAGCAGTTGCTGCGGCTGGTGTGGGAGCACGACTACCTGGGCGACTCGCGCCTGGTCGACGCGTGTGTGCAGCGGCTGCGCGCCAAGGTGGAGGACGTGCCGTCCTCCCCCACGCTGATCCGCACCGTGCGCGGGGTCGGGTACCGGCTGGACGCCCCGCAGTGACGGCCGCCGCCGCGCCGGTGCGGCCGGTTCCGGGGAGGGACGCGGCGTCGTGAGAGGTGCTCTGACGCGCCTTCGGGGCCGGCTGGCGGGCCTGCTGCCCACGTTGCGGCTGCGGCTGGTGGTGGTGTTCGCGCTGGTGGCGCTGGCGGCTGCGGTGTCGGCGTCCGGGATCGCGTACTGGCTCAACCGGGACGCCGTGCTGACCCGTGCGCAGGACGCGGCGCTGAAGGACTTCCGCAAGGCGATGGAGGACCACGTCGGCCAACTGCCCCGGCAGTACGACTGCGCGCAACTGCGCGACGCGGCGGGCCGGATGGCGAACAGCACCCAGGGGTACGAAGTGGTGCTGCTCGGCGAGGACCGGAACGGCAGCGCCTGCCGGGCCGCCTCGGCACCGGGCTTCTTCACGTACTCGGACGTGCCGGAGAGCCTGCGGAGCGCCGTCGACCGGCGCCGCGAGGTCGACGACGCGAACCGGTTCCCGTACCACCTGTACTGGCAGCGCGTGGTCCGCGAGGAGGACCCCTACCTGGTGGGCGGAGCGAAACTGATCGGCCGGCAACCCTCCCCCAGCGGCTACATGCTGAAGTCGCTGGCGGCCGAGCGGGACGACCTGTCGTCGCTGTCCTGGTCACTGGGCATCGCGACGGCGCTCGCCCTCATCGGCGCGATGCTGCTGGCGCAGGCGGCGGCGACGACCGTGCTGCGGCCGGTGCGGCGGCTGGGCGACGCGGCCCGGCGGCTCGGCGAGGGGAAACTCGACACCCGGCTGAAGGTCTCCGGCACGGACGAACTGGCGCAGCTGTCCCGGACGTTCAACGCCACGGCCGCCTCGCTGGAGAAGCGGGTCGCGGAGTTGAGCGCCCGTGAGGCGTCCTCGCGGAGGTTCGTCGCCGACATGTCGCACGAACTGCGGACGCCGCTCACCGCGATCTCAGCGGTGACGGAGGTGCTGGAGGAGGAGCAGGACAACCTCGATCCGATGATCGCCCCGGCCGTGGGCCTGGTGGTCAGCGAGACGCGGCGGCTGGCCGACCTGGTGGAGAACCTCATGGAGGTCACCCGCTTCGACGCCGGCACCGCACGTCTGGTGCTGGACGACGTGGACGTGGCGGACATGGTGACGGCGTGCATCGACGCCCGCGCCTGGCTGGACGCGGTGGAGCTGGACGCGGACCGCGGCATCACGGCCCGCCTCGACCCGCGGCGGCTGGACGTGATCCTGGCGAATCTGATCGGCAACGCGCTGAAGCACGGCGGCTCTCCGGTACGGGTGTCGGTGCGGGTCCGTCCGGGCGCGGCGCCGTCGGGAGACGACGCGCTGGTGATCGAGGTGACGGACCACGGACCGGGCATCCCGGAGGACGTGCTGCCGCACGTCTTCGACCGGTTCTACAAGGCGAGCGCGTCCCGGCCGCGGTCGGAGGGCAGCGGCCTCGGGCTGTCCATCGCCATGGAGAACGCGCACATCCACGGCGGCACCATCCGCGCACGGAACGGCGAGACGCCCGACGAGGGCGCGGTGTTCACCCTCCTGCTGCCGCGGGACGCGAGCGAGCTGGCCGAGCCGGAGGGGGACGCCGCGGCCGGGCGTCGGCCGCGCGGGCGGCACCCGGACCGCGGCCGCGACGGCGGACGGGACGCGGACGGTGAGCAGCACGGGGACGCGCGCTGGGACGACGACGCCGGCAGGGAGAACGAGGCATGATCCGGACCGCTCCGCCGCGTCCCGCGGCTCCGGCCGCTCCGCGGCGTTCGTACGCCGCGCTCGCCGGGGCCCTCGCGGCGCTCCCGCTGCTGGCGGTCGCCGGCTGCGGTATCCAGCCGACGTCGGTGCCGGTGGACGCGGGGGCCGCGCCCTCGCGGGTGGCCTGCGTGCTGCCCGACGACGGACCGACGACCCCCGCGCCGCGGCACACCGTGGTGCGGGTCTACCTGGTGTGCGGCTCGCGGGTCAGCCCGGTGCAGCGGTCCGTGCGACTGCCCGAGGGACGGGCGGACGTCGCCGGGGCGCTGCTGGGGACGCTGTCCGACGAGCCCGGGCCCCGGGAGCGAGCGGCCGGGTTCGCCAGCCAGGTGCCGCCCGGGCTGGAGGTGGGGCCCGGCACGCGGACCGATCCGCCGGGCACCCTGCGGCTCAGCACGGCCCCGGCCGGGCTGCCGCCTTTCGCCCTCGCGCAGATCGTGTGCACCTTCGCCGAGACGGAGGCCGGCGCGCCGCAGGAGGGCACCGTGGTCCTGGCCGGGCCGGCGGACGCCCCCGTGCCGGAGCCGCCACGGCGCATCGCCTGCACCACCGAGCTGCGCAACAGCCCCGACGCGGCGGACAGGGCCGGCACGCCGGTCGGGTCGTGAGCCGGCATGCGGTCGCAAGACGGGGACCGGTCGCGAGGCGGGGGCCGGTCGCGAGGGTACCCGGAAGCGTGGGAGCGGTGGCCGGAACCGCGGGCGAGGAAGCCCGCGTCTCCCCCGTTGTGCACGGTCATGTCCCCGGGCGCGCCACGTCGTCCCGTATCCGGGCGGCGGCCGCCCTTCTGCTCGGCGCCCACCTCCTTACGGTCGGCTGGCTCATGCTGCGCCCCCGCACCGTCCCGTGGGTGCCGCCGTCGAACCTCCAGCCCTTCGTGACCATCCAGGCCGACCTGGCGGCCGGGCCGCAGGCGGCGCTGATCGGCATCGGCGGCGAACTGCTGCTCCTGGCCCCCGTGGGCGTGCTGCTCCCGCTCGCCGCCGGGCGGCTGTACGGGCCCCGGGTGGCGACGGCCCTGCGCACGGTGCTGATGGGGGTGTTCCTCGCGCTGGGCGTGGCCGTGCTGCGCAGCGGCGCACCGAGCCGCCCGGTGACGGTGGACGCGATGATGCTCAACGCCGCCGGCGTGGCCCTCGCGCACCTGTTGCTGTACCCCTCGCTGCGCCGGCGGCTGCTGCGCCTACCCGCGGGCCCGTTCACCCGGGACCGGGACGACCGGCCCCGGATCGGTCTCGCGGAGGAGGGTACTCGGGGACGTACCCCGAGAGGTTCCAGGGTCGGGATCGCCCCGTAGCGGGACGCTTTCCGCCCTGTTGCCCTCCTACGGTGGATCACACGGTCCGGGAACCGCCGGGACCGGTGCAACGCTTCGAGAGCACACAGATGGGAGCCGCCGTCATGGCCGCACTCGTACGCCCGCAGGACAACCGGATGATCGCCGGGGTGTGCGCGGGACTCGCCCGCCGGTTCGGCATGAAGCCGGGGACGATGCGCGTGATCTTCCTCGTCTCGTGCCTGCTTCCCGGACCGCAGTTCCTGATCTACCTGGCGCTGTGGATCTTCCTCCCCAACGCCCAGCGGCAGCCGACCTGGTGAGGACCGGGACCGGCGGGAGATCACCGCGCCGGACGGTCAGCCCAGCGGCAGACCGCCACCGCCGAGGGAGCCGCTGGTGAGCGGCAGGCCGTCCGTGGGCAGACCGCCGCCGAGGGTGTCGGTGACCGTCTCGGTGGGGCCGCTGTTGCCGGCGAGCTGACCGGCGAGGGGCAGGCCGCCGAGCATCTTCCCCGGACCGCCTTCGCCGCCCTCCGTGCCCTCGCCCCCCTCGGCCTTCGCCACGTCGGCCGGCAGGGTGGAGGCGACCACGTCGTCGGAGGCGGTGGGCATCCGGGCGACGGAGTCTCCGCCGGCCATCGCGTCCTGCACCGGCGGGGCGGACACCAGCTGGCGGCCCGTGGTCTCCACCGTCTCGCCGAGGTCGGCGGCGGAGGCGGCGCCGGCGCCGGAGGCCGCGAAGGCGGCGCCGAGCGCGGTGACGCCGAGAGCCTTGATCGTTCCGTGCTTCATGGGTGACACGTCCTGTCGTGGGGGATCTTCGGGCGGTTCCGGCGAACGTAGCCAGGCCCGTGGATCACCCGCAAACAGGTGGAGGCGGCCGGGGAGGGGCGTGTCGCCGTTCTCCCCGGCCGCGTCGCCCACGGGTCCGGATCAGCCTGCCGAGTCCGCGGAACCGCTGGTCGGAGCCGCGCCCGGAGCCGGGTCGTGGAACAGCCACTCGGACTTCAGCTTGGCGTAGCCCGGCTTGACGACCTCGTTGATCATGGCGAGACGTTCATCGAAAGGGATGAACGCGGACTTCATCGCGTTGACGGTGAACCACTGCATGTCGTCCAGCGTGTAGCGGAAGGTGTCCACCAGGTGCTGGAACTCGCCGCTCATGCTGGTGCCGCTCATCAGCCGGTTGTCGGTGTTGACCGTGGCGCGGAAGTGGAGCCTGCGCAGCAGCCCGATGGGGTGCTCCGCGTACGAGGCGGCCGCCCCGGTCTGGAGGTTCGACGACGGGCACAGCTCCAGCGGCACCCGCTTGTCGCGCACGTACGACGCCAGCCGGCCCAGCTTGACCTGCCCGTCGTCGGCGACCTGGATGTCGTCGATGATGCGGACGCCGTGTCCGAGCCGGTCGGCGCCGCACCACTGGAGCGCCTGCCAGATCGACGGGAGGCCGAACGCCTCACCGGCGTGGATGGTGAAGTGGTTGTTCTCCCGCTTGAGGTACTCGAACGCGTCGAGGTGGCGGGTGGGCGGGTGGCCGGCCTCGGCGCCCGCGATGTCGAAGCCGACGACGCCGAGGTCGCGGTAACGATTCGCCAGCTCGGCGATCTCCAGCGCCCGGGCCGCGTGCCGCATCGCGGTGAGCAGCGCGCCGACGCGGATGCGGCGGCCCGCCTCGCGCGCCCGGCGCTCGCCCTCGCGGAAGCCCTCGTTGACCGCCTCCACGACCTGCTCCAGGGTGAGGCCCGCCTCCAGGTGCTGCTCGGGGGCGTAGCGCACCTCGGCGTAGACCACGCCGTCGGCGGCGAGGTCCTCGGCGCACTCGGCGGCGACCCGCACCAGCGCGTCGCGCGTCTGCATCACGGCGCAGGTGTGCGAGAACGTCTCCAGGTACCGCTCCAGGGAGCCGGAGTCCGCGGACTCCCGGAACCAGGAGTCGAGCCGCTCGGCGTCCTCGGACTCCGGCAGCCCCTCGTAGCCCACCTCGCGGGCCAGTTCGATGATGGTGGCCGGGCGCAGCCCGCCGTCGAGGTGGTCGTGCAGCAGCACCTTCGGGGCGCGACGAATCTGCTCCGGTGTCGGAATGGTGAGGGGTGTCTCGCTCGTCATTTTCGTACTGTAGCGCCTACGCGCGTAGACCGCCATGGTCGCCCGCGCGAGCCCCCGGCGGGTCGTGAAGGTGCTGTACGGGGCGTCCCGCAGCGGCGCGGGGTCTGCCATCGTGGCGCCCATGACTCAGCAGGCGTTGCCGGACCGAGTGCCGGTCAGGGAAGCGAGGTTGGGCAGACCCCGGGGCGGCGACCGTGCTGTGTGCGGCGTGGTCCTGCTGCTGCCGGGCGGCACCGCGCACAGCGTGCGGCGGCCCTCGGCGCGCGCCACCGCGGCGATGCTGCCGCTGGCCCGGAGGTTCGCCCGCACCGGACGGGAGGCGGACCTCGCGGTGCACGTCGTGCGCTACCGGTACCGGGGCTGGAACGGCGCCGAGGCGCACACGGCGGGCGACGCGGAGTGGGCGGTCGACGAGGTGGTGCGCCGCTACGGCGACGTGCCGGTGTGCCTGGCCGGCACCGACGTCGGCGCGCGGGCGGCGCTACGCGCCGCCGGGCATCCGGCAGTCGCCTCCGTCCTCGCCCTGGCGCCCTGGCTGCCCGACGGCCGGGAGGAGGAACCGGTGAGGCAACTCGCGGGCCGCAGCGTGCTGATGGTGCACGGCACCGACGACGCGCACAGCCACCCGGAGACGTCGTTCCGGCTGGCGGCGCGGGCGAAGAAGGTGAACGCGGACGTGTGCCGGTTCGAGGTGCACACCGACGGGCACGCGCTGTTCCAGCACCGGCAGGAAGTCGCGGCGCTGGCCGAGGACTTCGTCCTGGGCACCTTGTGCGAACGGGACTTCTGCCGGCCGCTCACGGACGCGATGGCGGCTCCTCCGCCGCTGGGCCTGCGGATGCCGCTGGCCACGGGCTTCGGCCGTTCGCTGCGCCGCTAGGCCCCGCCCCGGCGGATCGCCCGGGCCCCGCCGCGCACGCCACGGCGCCCCTCCCCCTCAGCCCGTCGGGCCGGGGTACCTCCCTGCCGGAGGGGTGGCCGCGGTTGTCGCGTCGCCGGGGCGAACGGGTACGAGGGGCGTGCGTCGGCCTCGCGATGCGCCCCACGGCCCCGGCGGGCCTGGAGGTCCCCATGACTCCGACGCTGCGGGGCGGTCCGGCGTGGTCCGGGGAGCCCTGCGCCGGCGGCGTGTTCCCGCAGAAGTCCCCGCGCCTTCGGCGACGGCGAGGCGGACGGGTGCGGACAAGCGGGCCGGGCGTCAGCCCAGCAGCGTGCCGCGGCGAGCGAGGAGGAAGCGGCGGAACGCCGCGACCGGCGGGGGCTCGGGGTCACGGCCGTCGATCCACGCGAGCCCGATCTCCCGCACCGCCCGCGGCGCGGTCACCGTCAGTTCCCGCACCCCCGGCCGGGGTACCGCCGGCGGGGGCAGCAGGGCGACGCCCAGCCCCGCGGCCACGAGCCCGCGGATGGTCTCCGCCTCCTCGCCCTCGAAGGCGATGCGCGGCTGGAAGCCGGCCTGCGCGCACAGCGCCTCCAGGATGCGCCGCATCCCGTAGCCCGGTTCCAGGGTGACGAACGGCTCCTCGGCGGCCTCCGCGAGCCGGACGCGTTTGCGGGCGGCGAGCCGGTGGTCGTCGGGCACGACGAGCCGGAGCCGCTGTTCGTCCAGCCGTCGCGCCACCAGCCCGCGCGCGGCGAGTTCGGCGGTGTCCGGGATGGGCGAGGTGAGGCACAGGTCCAGGCCCCCGGCGGCGAGCCGTTCCAGCATGGCCTCGCCGTAGTTCTGCACCAGCGCGAAGCGCACCCCGGGGTGCTCGGCGCGGAAGGCACGGATCAGGCCCGGCACGGTCTCCCAGCCGAGGGTGTGCAGGAAGCCGAACGCGACCTTGCCCGTCGCGGGGTCGGCGTCGGAGCGCACGGACTCGGCGGCCTGCTCCACGGCGGCGAGCGCCCGTTCGGCGGCGACGCGGAAGGTGTGTCCGGCGGGGGTGAGGGAGACCGTCCGGCCGCGGCGGGCGAAGAGGGCGACGCCCAGGTCGTCCTCCAGCCGGGCCAGCGCCCGGCTGAGCGTGGACTGCGGGACGCCCAGCTGCTGCGCGGCGCGGGTGACGTGCTCGTGGCGCGCGACGGCGGCGAAGTGGGCGAGCCGGGGTGTCAGCTCCAGTCCCCAGTCGTGCCCGGTGTCCGGTGTCGGGGATGTCACGGAAATGTCTTCGTCGTTTCGGGTCGGTGACACGGGCGGCCCTCACCTCGGTTGATGCACTGGTGGAACGATTCTTGCAGTTTCGTGCATTGGACGCATGAGCGGGGGCGGTCGTACGTTCGGGGCATGCCTTCTGCTGATACCAGGGCGTCCACCGGGGGAGTGGGCGCCGTATCCCCGCGCGCCGGTGCCCGGTCCGACGACCCCGAGTCCACCAAGTACCGGCCGGGCGACCCCGGATACCGCCGGCTGAGCCTCGCGCTCTTCGCCGCCGGCCTGGTCGCCTTCGGCCTCCTCTACTCCACGCAGGCGCTGCTGCCGGCGATCTCGGCGGACCTCGGCGTCACCGCGGGCCGGGCGAGCTGGACGGTGTCCGGCGCGACGATCGGCCTGGCCGTCGCCGTGCTGCCGCTGAGCGCCCTGTCCGAACGCTTCGGGCGCCGCCGGACCATGACCGTCTCCCTGGCGGTCGCGGTGGCGCTCGCGCTGGTGATGCCGCTGGCTCCGTCACTGGACGCACTGACCGCGCTGCGCGTGGCCCAGGGCGTCGCGATCGCGGGCGTTCCCGCGTCGGCCATGGCGTTCCTCTCCGAGGAGGTGCGGGCCCGGGCGCTGGTCGGCGCGGTCGGCCTGTTCGTCGCGGGCAACAGCATCGGCGGCATGTCCGGCCGCATCCTCACCGGCTGGGTCACCCAGATGTGGGGCTGGCGCGCCGCGCTGGCCGCGCTGGCCGTGGCGACGCTGCTGTGCGCCGTGGCGTACGCCGTACTGGCCCCGAGGGCACGCCACTTCACCCCGTCGCGGGTGAGCCCGCGGGCGCTGGCGCAGACCGTGCGCACGCACCTGGCGAACCCGCTGCTGGTCCGGCTGTACGTCATCGGGCTGCTGTTCATGACGGTCTTCGGCGCGGTCTACACCGTGATCGGCTACCGCCTGGTCGGCGACCCGTTCGGGCTGTCGCAGGGGCTGGCGGGCTCGATCTTCGTCATCTACCTGGTCGGCACGGTGTCGTCCGCGACGTCGGGCCGCCTGCACGGACGTCTGGGCCGGCGCGGCGCGCTGTACGTGGCGATCGTGACGACCACGACCGGCCTGCTGCTGTCCCTCGCGGACAGCCTGCTCGCCGTCGCGGGCGGACTGGTGCTCATCACGGCGGGCTTCTTCGCGGGGCACGCCGTGGCGTCCGGCTCGGTGAGCCGTACGGCCACCGAGGGGCGGGCGCAGGCGTCGGCGCTCTACCAGATGGCGTACTACCTGGGCAGTTCCGTCGGCGGCACGGTCGGCGCGCTGGCGTACCACGGCGGGGGCTGGCCGGCGACGGTCGCGTTCTCGCTCCTCGCGCTGGTCGGCGCGGCCGGCGTCACCCTCTACGCCACGCGCCGCGCCGTCCGCGCCCGCCGCGCGGCCCCGCTCGCCGCCTGAGCGGTACGGGATGCGGGCCCGTCGTCCTGTCCGTCGGGCCCGTCGTCAGTTGAGCGGGAAGTCGGCGGTGTCGATGTCTACGCCGAAGGGCTCCGGCAGCCGGATCGTGCCTCCGTACTCGACGGAGTCGAGCACACGGTAGGTGCCGCCTCGCGGCTCACCGAAGAGTGTGCCGGTGGGCTTGTCCGACTGCCACGGGTCGAGCAGGAGATAGAGGGGCACCTCGGCCTGAGCGTAACCATGCACCTTGCTGATCCGGTCGTGGTTCGCGTTGCCCCGCGAAGTGATCTCCACGACGAGCTGCGCAGCCTCCGCCGGTACGCGGTTCCCAGGGGCGTCGAGCACGTCGCGGGGAACGACGGCGAGGTCGGGAATGTACAGCCCTCGTTCCGTCGGCACTGTCAATCCCTGTGTCTGATAGACACCCCAGTCCGTAGGAATCACTGAGTAGAGCAGGCGCTGAACGAGTTCGGCGGTGACGTTGCGCGCGTTGGCGGGCGGTGGTGCCACGGTGACGATCCCCTCGATGATCTCCACCTTGCTGCCCTCGGGCGCCTTCGTGCCTTCCCAGAGGCGCACGGCGTCATCCCACCCGAAGCCGTCGTCCGGCCGGTGGTCGACGGGGAGTGCGGTCATGGCAGTCTCCTCTATCGATGCGTCACCGATGCCATCATGCCGAACGGGGCCGGTGGGGGTCCACCGGCCCCGTTCACCCGAACGAGAGCGTCGCAGGTCAGGCGATACGTTCCAGCACCACGGACGCCGGGACGTCGACCGCCGTGTCGCCGAGGGCGAAGGCGTCGTCGAGCGCGGCGAGCGCGTAGTCGAACTTCTCCGGGGTGTCGGTGTGCAGCGTCATCAGCGGGGCGCCCGCCTCCACCCGCTCCCCCGGCTTGGCGTGCAGCTCGACGCCCGCACCGGCCTGGACCGGGTCCTCCTTGCGGGCGCGGCCCGCGCCGAGGCGCCAGGCGGCGACGCCGACGGCGTACGCGTCCAGTGAGGTGAGGACGCCGCTCGTCGGGGCGGTGACCACGTGCTGCTCGCGGGCGACGGGCAGGTCCGCGTCGGGGTCGCCGCCCTGGGCGGCGATCATGCGGCGCCACACGTCCATCGCGGAGCCGTCGGCGAGCGCCTTCGCGGGGTCGGCGTCCGGCAGCCCGGCCGCGGCGAGCATCTCGCGCGCCAGCGCGAGGGTCAGCTCGACCACGTCCGCCGGTCCCCCGCCCGCCAGGACCTCGACCGACTCGCGCACCTCGAGGGCGTTGCCGGCCGTGCGGCCGAGCGGCGTGGACATGTCGGTGAGCAGCGCGACGGTCCGCACCCCGTGGTCGGTGCCGAGGCCGACCATGGTGGAGGCCAGTTCGCGGGCGTCCTCGACGGTCTTCATGAAGGCGCCGGAGCCGACCTTCACGTCCAGCACCAGCGAACCGGTGCCCTCGGCGATCTTCTTGCTCATGATGGAGCTGGCGATCAGCGGGATGGCCTCGACCGTGCCGGTCACGTCGCGCAGCGCGTAGAGCTTCTTGTCGGCGGGCGCGAGGCCGTCTCCGGCCGCGCAGACCACCGCGCCGGCGGAGTCGAGGATGCCCAGCATCTCGGCGTTGCTCAGCGAGGCCCGCCAGCCGGGGATCGACTCCAGCTTGTCGAGGGTGCCGCCGGTGTGGCCGAGGCCGCGGCCGGAGAGCTGCGGGACGGCCGCGCCGCAGGCGGCCACGAGCGGGGCGAGCGGCAGGGTGATCTTGTCGCCGACGCCGCCGGTGGAGTGCTTGTCGGCGGTGGGGCGGGCGAGGGAGGAGAAGTCCATCCGCTCGCCGGAGGCGATCATCGCGGCCGTCCAGCGGGCGATCTCCGCCCGTGTCATGCCGTTGAGGAGGATCGCCATGGCGAGGGCGGACATCTGCTCGTCGGCGACGGCGCCGCGGGTGTACGCGTCGATGACCCAGTCGATCTGCTCGTCGCTCAGCGGGTGCCCGTCGCGCTTGGCGCGGATGACGGAGATGGCGTCCATGAGTTCCTTAAGCCGGGGAGGGTTCGTGGAGGCGGGCGGTCAGCGGGCGAGGTCGTCGGGCCCGAACGCGTCCGGCAGCAGCTCGGACAGCGGCCGTACGCCGCGCGCGGTGTCCAGCAGCAGTTCGGGGCCGCCGTGCTCCCACAGCAGCTGGCGGCAGCGCCCGCACGGCATGAGGCGGGCGCCGTTGCGGTCGCAGCAGGTGAAGGCGGTGAGCCGGCCGCCGCCGGTCGCCACCAGCTCGGAGACGAGGCCGCACTCGGCGCACAGCGCGACGCCGTACGCCGCGTTCTCCACGTTGCAGCCGGAGACCGTGCGGCCGTCGTCGACGAGGGCGGCGGCGCCGACCGGGAAGCCCGAGTAGGGGGCGTAGGCCCGGGACATGGCGTCCCGGGCCCGCTCCCGCAGGGCCTCCCAGTCGGTGTCCGGAGCGTGCACGCTCACGTGCCCTGGCCCTTCCGGTACGGCTTGCCGATGGTCTTCGGCACCCGTAGCCGCTGGGTCGCCAGACACAGCACGAGGAGGGTGGTGATGTACGGGCTCGCCTCGACGATCTCGCGCGGCACGGTGTCGGTGGCGGCGTACCAGAGGGCGACGAGGATCCCGGACGCGACGGCGACCATGCCGCCGGTCCGCGAGCCCTTGTAGAGCTTCCACAGGCCGTAGCCGACGAGCAGCACCGCGAAGACGAGCAGCAGCGCGTGGATGGTGGTGCCGCCGCCGCGGAGCTGGGTGCCGTCCATGAAGCCGAAGATACCGGCGCCCATGGCGACGCCGCCGGGACGCCAGTTGCCGAAGATCATGGTGGCGAGGCCGATGTAGCCACGGCCGCCGGTCTGGTCCTCCTGGTAGTGGTGCACGTAGAGGGCCAGGAACGCGCCGCCGAGGCCGGCGAGCGCGCCGGACATGGTGATGGCCGCGTACTTGTACTTGTAGACGTTGACGCCCAGCGACTCGGCGGCGACCGGGTTCTCGCCGCAGGAGCGGAGCCGGAGGCCGAAGGACGAGCGCCACAGCACGAAGAACGTCATCACGAAGAGTCCGGCGGCGAGCAGCGTCACCCAGGAGACGCTGTCGACTGCGGCGCGGGCGATGCCGGCGGTGTCGGAGACGAAGAACCAGCCCTGTTCCTCCAGTGAGGCGAGCCAGTCGGCCAGCAGGGGTACGGAGAACTCCGACATGTCCTCGATGGGCGGGGACTGCCGGTCGTTGCCGCCGGCCAGGGCCGCTTCGCTGCCGGGGGTGCCGAAGAACTGCTTGGCGAGGAACTGGGTGGCGCCGAGCGCCAGGATGTTCACGGCCACACCGGAGACGATGTGGTCGACGCCGAAGGTGACGGTGGCCATGGCGTGCACGAGGCCGCCGAGCGCGCCGCCGGCCATGCCGGCGACGACCGCGGCCCACGGCCCGTACTGCCAGCCGATCCAGCCGGCCGTGAACGTGCCGATGATCATCATGCCTTCGAGGCCGATGTTGATGACGCCGGCGCGTTCGGACCAGAGCCCGCCGAGGCCGGCCAGGCCGATGGGGACCGACCAGCTCAGCGCGGTGGAGTAGGTGCCGAAGCCGGTGAGGCCACCGACGCCGGTGATCTCGCGGAGTGTGGACAGCAGCAGCAGCGCGCCGGCGATGACGAGCAGGATCCACGGCCAGGACAGCCTGCGGCGCGGCGCAGTGTCCTTCCCCTTCGAGGAGAGGGACTCCGAGACCTTGGCGGAGAGGTTCGTGCTCACGCGGACACCTCCGCCTTGTCGTTCTTACGGGCCTGCTTGGCGAGCTGCTCGCCGACCGTGCGCTGCTGGCGGCGGAGGCCGTAGCGGCGGACGAGTTCGTAGGCGATGACCACGCAGAGGACGATGACGCCCTTCATGACCTCGACGGTCTCCGACGCGTAGTCCTCGATCTCCAGCCGGCCGCCGGTGCGGTCGAGGAAGCCCCACAGCAGGGCGGCGAACGCCATGCCGACCGCGTTGTTGCGGCCCAGCAGCGCGAGCGCGATGCCGGTGAAGCCGATGCCGGCGGGGAAGTCGTTGCCGTAGTTGTGGACCTCGCCCAGCAGGATCGGCATGCCGACCAGGCCGGCGGCCGCGCCCGAGAGCACCATCGAGGTGACGACCATCTTCTTCACGCTGACGCCGCTGGCCTGCGCGGCCGACTCCGAGCGGCCCACGGAGCGCAGGTCGAAGCCGAAGCGGGTGCGGTTGAGCATGAACCAGTAGCCGAGGCCGACGGCGGCGGCGAGGAAGACGAAGCCGTTGATCGGGTCGGGGCTGGTCGGCAGGAAGAAGAAGTGGCTGGACTCGGGGATGTTCGGCGTGTGGAAGAGGTTGCCGTCCTTGACCGCCAGCCGGCCTTCCTGGAGGAAGTAGCCGATGAAGGAGGCGGCGATGAAGTTCAGCATGATCGTGGTGATGACCTCGCTGACGCCGCGGGTCACCTTCAGGAAGCCCGCGATGCCGGACCAGATCGCGCCGACGACGACCGCGACCAGGATGATCAGCGGGATCTGCACCAGCCCGGGCAGCGTCAGCGCGCCGCCGACGACGGCCGCGAAGAACGCGGCGATGCGGTACTGGCCGTCCACGCCGATGTTGAAGAGGTTCATCCGGAAGCCGATGGCGACGGCCAGCGCGGACAGGTAGTACGGGATCGCCTTGTTGATGATCCAGACCTGGCTGTCGCTCTTGGAGCCGTAGTCGAGCATCACCGAGTACGCGTAGAGCGGGTCCTTGCCGGTGGCCAGCAGGACGACCGAGGTGATGACGACGGCGGCCACGAGGGCCAGCAGGGGGGCGGCGAGGCCGAGGATCAGGCGGTTCTTGTCGAGCTTGAACGACTTCACAGCCGCTTCCCTCCCTCGCCCGTCTCGTCCTCGACGCCTGCGGCGGAGCCGCTCTCGGACGCTTCGAGGTGGCCGCTGGCGGCGCCGGTCATGGCGGAGCCCAACTCCTCAGGGGTGATGGTGGCGGGGTCGGCGTCCGCGACCAGGCGGCCGCGGTACATCACCCGCAGGGTGTCGGAGAGCCCGATCAGCTCGTCCAGGTCGGCGGAGATCAGCAGGACCGCCAGTCCTTCGCGGCGCGCCTCGCGGATCTGGTCCCAGATCTGCGCCTGCGCGCCGACGTCCACGCCGCGGGTGGGGTGGGCGGCGATCAGCAGCTTGGGGTGGTGGCTCATCTCGCGGCCGACGATCAGCTTCTGCTGGTTGCCGCCGGAGAGGCTGGCCGCGGTGACCTCGATGCCGGGCGTCCGGACGTCGTAGTCGGTGACGATGCGCGCGGTGTCGGTGCGGGCGGCCTTGATGTCGAGGAGTGCGCCGCGGCTGTTGGGCGCCTCGGTGACGTGCCCCAGCATGCGGTTCTCCCACAGCGGGGCCTCCAGCAGCAGGCCGTGCCGGTGCCGGTCCTCGGGGATGTAGCCGATGCCCGCCTCGCGGCGGGTGCGGGTGGGCCGGTGGGAGATGTCCTGGCCGTCGAGGGTGACGCTGCCGCCGTCGGGGTCGCGCAGGCCCATGACGGCCTCGACCAGTTCGGCCTGTCCGTTGCCCTCGACGCCGGCGACGCCGAGCACCTCGCCCTTGCGGATGGTGAAGGTGATGCCGTCCAGGACCGCGCGGACGCTGCCGTCCGGGTCGGTGGCGGACAGGTGCAGCTCGTCGACCTTCAGCATCTCGACGTCGGTGACGGTCGACTCGCGGGTCTCCGGGGACGGGAGTTCGCTGCCGACCATCAGCTCGGCGAGCTGCTTGGGGGTGGTCTCGGACGGGTGCAGGGAGGCGACCGTGGTGCCGCGCCGGATGACGGTGATGTCGTCCGCGACGGTCAGCACCTCGCCCAGCTTGTGCGAGATGAAGATGACGGTGAGGCCCTCGGCCTTGAGCTCGCGCAGGTTGTCGAACAGGGCGTCGACCTCCTGCGGCACGAGCACGGCCGTGGGCTCGTCGAGGATGAGCGTGCTGGCGCCGCGGTAGAGGACCTTGAGGATCTCCACGCGCTGCCGGTCGGCGACGCCGAGTTCCTCGACGAGCACGTCCGGGCGGATCGCCAGGCCGTACGCGTCGGAGAGTTCCGTGATCTTCCGGCGCGCGCCGCCGCCGATGCCGTGCAGCTTCTCGGCGCCGAGGACGACGTTCTCCTGCACCGTGAGGTTGTCGGCGAGCATGAAGTGCTGGTGCACCATGCCGATGCCGCGGGCGATGGCGTCGGCGGGCGTACGGAAGGAGACCTTCTCGCCTGCGACGGTGATGTTGCCCTCGTCCGGCGCCTGCATGCCGTAGAGGATCTTCATCAGGGTCGACTTGCCGGCGCCGTTCTCCCCGACGAGGGCGTGCACGGTGCCGCGCCGGACGGTGATGTCGATGTCGTGGTTGGCCACGACGCCGGGGAACCGCTTGGTGATGCCGTGGAGCTCGACGGCAGGTGCGCTGTCTGCCGGTGGGCCGGCTGCCGTGGGGCTGCTGCTGGACGCTTTGATGACGCACTCTCCTCGGAGGGACCGGGCGAAGGAGTGAGATGTGTGGGCTGGGCGGGTGACGCGTGTCGTGTGGGGCGGGAGTGACGGTATCGCGCGTGGTGGCGTGCGAGGCACGCTACGCGCGTAGCGTTCCGCCGAGAAAGCGGGCCCGGTGCGGAGG
Source organism: Streptomyces hazeniae (assembly GCF_031845485.1). NCBI lineage: Bacteria > Bacillati > Actinomycetota > Actinomycetes > Kitasatosporales > Streptomycetaceae > Streptomyces > Streptomyces hazeniae. The sequence goes on along the minus strand of NZ_JAVREQ010000018.1, from coordinate 29,202 downwards.
GCGGTGCTGCGCCCTCCGCGCCGGGCCCACGCCACGCGGGTCAGGTGACCCGGTCGAGCGGACCCGTCACTTCTCGGGGGTGTCGCTGACCTTGACCTCGCCGCTGGTGATCTTCGTCTTGGCCTCTTCGATCTTCGGCATGATGTCGTCGATGAAGCCGCCGGAGGTGGCGAGCGAGACGCCGTCCTCCTTGAGGGTGTACGAGTTCACGCCGGTGATCGGGTCGCCCTCGTGCACGCTCTTGATCAGGTCGTAGACCGCGACGTCGACGTTCTTCACCACGGAGGTGAGGATGACGTCCTTGTACTCCGCCAGGCCCGGCTGCTGGTACTGGTCGGAGTCGACACCGATCGCCCAGGCGCCGTCGCCCTCGTCGTGGATGGCCTCGATCGAGCCCGCGCCGGACTGGCCCGCGGCACTGTAGACGACGTCGATGTCCCGGGAGAGCATCCCCTTCGCCTTCTCCTTGGCGGCGGCGGGGTCGTTGAAGCCCTTCGGGTTGTTCGGGTACAGGTACTCGGTGACGACCTGGACGTCCTTGCCCGTGTCCTCCACGCCCTGCGCGAAGCCCGCCTCGAACTTCTGGATCAGCGCGTTGTCCACGCCGCCGATGAAGCCGACCTTGTCGGTCTTGGTCTTCAGCGCGGCGGCGACACCGGCGAGGTAGGAACCCTCGTGCTCGGAGAACACCATGCTGTCGACGTTCTTCTCCTCGCCCTCGACCACGGAGTCGACGACGCCGAAGGTGGTCTTCGGGAATTCCTTGGAGACCTTCTCGATCGACTTGCCGTAGGCGAAGCCGACGCCGATGACCGGGTTGTAGCCGGCCGAGGCCAGCTGGGTGAGGCGCTGCTCGCGCTGCGACTCGGTCTCGTTGTTGCCGGCCGTGACGGTCTCGAGGGGGATGTCGAACTCCTTCGAGGCCTTCTCCGCGCCGCGGTTCGCGGACTGGTTGAAGGAGTGGTCGTCGGCACCGCCGACGTCGAAGGCCAGGCCGATGCCCTTGTCCTTCTCGCCGCTGCCCGACTCGGTGGAGCTCTCGCCACACGCAGTGGCCGTCAGCGCGAGGACCGCGGTGGCGCTGACCGCGGCTGCAAGCTTGGATACCCGACGCAAGAGGACGTTCCCTTCGTCTCTCGGAAGCGCCTCTTCCCGGCGCTGGCTGTTCCGGGTCAGATTAACGCGCGTAGATCTGGGGTAAAGCCCCGTCCGACGGCCGTTATCGGATCGGTGTCTAGCGGGTGTGCGCCGCTGGTCGGACACCCCTCCCACGGCCCCGGCGGGGCTCTGCATCCGCGCAGGTCAGAGGGCTACGGCAGGCGTCCGGCACTGAGCAGCGCGGCGGCGGTGAACAGCTCCACACCCACGGTGATCGCCTTCTCGTCGGCGTCGAAGTCGCCCTGATGAAGGTCCCGCCTGGTCCGGTCCCCCGGGGTCCGCACCCCGAGCCGCGCCATGGCGCCCGGCACCTGCTCCAGGTACCAGGAGAAGTCCTCGCCGCCGAGACTCTGCTCCGTCGTCTCGACCGCGTACTCGCCGCCGCGCGCGACCATCGCGTCACGCAGCAGCTCGGTGCTCTTGACCTCGTTGACGACGGGCGGGACGCCGCGCACGTAGTCGATCGTCGACTTGGCCCGGTGCAGCGTCGCGACCTCGTCGATCGCCGCGTGCACCACATCGGGCGCCTCGCGCCAGGCGGGCAGGTCCAGGCAGCGCACGGTCGCCGAGAGCTCCGCCCGCTGCGGGATGACGTTGCAGGCGTGCCCGGACTCGATGCGCCCCCAGGTCAGGGACAGCCCGGAACGGGCGTCGACCCGGCGGCCCAGCAGCGCGGGCACCTCGGTGACCAGCTTCGCGGCGGCGGTGACCAGGTCCGTCGTCAGGTGCGGTCTGGCGGTGTGGCCGCCCGGCCCGGTCAGCGACACCTCCAGGCGGTCGCAGGCGGACGTGATCGGGCCGGTGCGCAGGCCGATCTTCCCGGCGTCCACACGGGGGTCGCAGTGCACGGCGATGATCCGGCCGACGCCGTCCAGCACGCCGCACTCCATGGCGTCCGTGGCGCCGCCCGGCAGCACCTCCTCAGCCGGCTGGAAGATCAGCCGCACGGGCCGCGGCAGCAGGTCCCGCTTCGCCAGCTCCGCCAGCACCAGCCCGGCGCCGAGCACGACGGTGGTATGCACGTCGTGGCCGCAGGCGTGCGCCCGGTCGGCGATCGTGGACCGGTACGGCACGTCCTTGGTGTCCGGGATGGGCAGCGCGTCGATGTCCGCCCGGATCGCGAGGGCGTCCCCGCCGACCTCTCCCCCGATGTCGCAGATCAGCCCCGTGCCGAGGGACAGCGTCCGGGGCTCCAGCCCCGCCTCCTCCAGCCGCGCCTTGATCGCGGCGGTCGTGCGGAACTCCTGATGCCCGAGCTCGGGGTGCATGTGAAGGTCGCGGCGGAAGGCGACGAGCTCCTCACGGAGGGACTCCGGCAGCGTTCCGGGCAGTGCGGACATGCCGACGGCCGCTGCCGCCGGCTCCGGGGACAGGAGTTGGTTCATGTCCGGAGCGTAGGCCCATCCATGGGGGGACTGACAGTTGATCACCGAAATTTCATCCCCGTCAGCGACCGAAAACTACACTGCGAGGCGGTTACGGCCACTCTGGGTTGGGTATGCCTCTCGTTTTTCCCCGAGTACCCCGCACGCGGCCCCTCAGTAGTGGTACCGCGCCTGCACGATGATCAACTCGTCCCCCTTCGCCCGGTACACCAGCCGGTGCTCCTCGTCGATTCTCCGCGACCAGTAGCCGCTCAGGTCGCCCTTGAGCGGCTCCGGCTTTCCGATGCCTCCGAACGGGTCGCGCTTGCTCTCTTCAATGAGCCGGTTGATCCGCCTGACCATGCGCCGGTCCGTTTCGGCCCAGTGCACGTAGTCGCCCCAACCCTGCTCAGTGAACACCGTCTTCACTCGACCTCGTCCACGTCGATCAGCTCACGGGGCTCGACGTTGCCACGCTCGGCCTCCGCGACCGACTCGGCCAGGCGCCGCGCATTGGCCGGCGACCGCATGAGGTAGATCGTCTCCTGCCACGAGGTGTAGTCCTCTTCGGAGATCAGCACGGCATTGCCGTTGCGCGAGGTGATGTGTATCGGCGCCCGGTCGTCGTTGACCTTCTCGATCAGCGGGAACAGGTTCTTACGCGCCTCGCTGGCGGTGATCGACACGACGGCCTCCTACTCCACAATGGTACAAGAAATCGTACCACTGTGGAAGAGTGGCAGTGAGCTGATTTCAACCTCAGTTTGAGCAGGTCAGGTGCAGGGCGAGGACGGCCTGGACGAGGCTGGTGATGCGGGTGGTGCTGCAGCGGAGCTTGCGCAGGAGCCGCCAGGTCTTGAGGGTGGCCATGGCCTGCTCGACGAGCGCGCGGATCTTCGCGTGGGAGCGGTTCACGGCCTGCTGACCTGCGGACAGCTTTGCCCAACGGCCCCAGTAGGGCACGCGTATGGTGCCGTCGGCGCCCCGGTATGCCTTGTCGGCCCAGCACCGCACGCCCGCTTCGGTCAGAGCGTGGATGATGCCGTGGGTTCGCGCGGCCTTGATGTCGTGGACGGCTCCGGGCAGCGCGGGCGAGGCCCAGAGCAGTCGGCCTGCCGGGTCGGTGATGACCTGGACGTTCATGCCGTGCTTCTTGTGTTTCCCGGAGTAGAAGGGCCGGTCGGCAGAGATGCGGTCGATCGGCAGCAGTGTGCCGTCCAGGATCACGTACGCCTTGGTGGAGGCGGTCTTCATCGCTTCGGCGAGGCTCGGTGCGAGGGCGGCGCGGACCTCGATGGCCTCGGCGATGTACCGGTACGCGGTGGCGGTACCGACACCGAACCCCGCGGCGAGCTGGGCGTAGGTGTGGCCGCAGCGCAGGTGCGCGAGCACGAGCAGAGCCTGGCGGCCCGCGCTCAACCGGCGCCACCGTGTTCCGCATTCCCGGCGCCGGGTTCGCAGGCGGGCGGACAGGTAGCGCAGGGTCGAGGTGGACACATCGATGCCGGACGGGTAGACAAGCACGCGGAAGCTCCTGGTGGGACAGGTGATCTTGGTCGTGAACCCGTCTACCAGGAGCTTCTCCACGTCCGGACACCGGCCCCCTACGGCACAACTGCACAGCCACCCAACCAGGTTGGAATCAGCTCACTGCCGTCAGGCCGCAAAACGGCCCCTGTAGGCGACACCGAAAAGGGGCCACATCTTTGCGCTTGGATGCGTAACAAGCTGGAAGCCTAAATCGGCTCGCCTGCAACTCCACTGAATCCGACGAGGCCGTTCCTCTTCGCCATGTCAAGAATCTCCGGGAGATAATCCAGCTGGCGAACCGAGAGGGTCAGGAGGACGTACTTTCCCGCGTCATCCGGTTCCTCTTCCAGGTCAAATCGAGACGGCTCCAGAACGTCGTCCACATCTGACCACCTAGCCAGCAGTTCCTCTCGGAACCGCAACACGTCGGGGCTCACGACAAGGTCGCCGGTGACACCCTCATCGAGGCTGTCGAAAACTTCCTCAGGGTTCCCGGAAGAGCGCTTCCAGAAGCCGAAGTCACTGCTCACAGGCCATTCTCTCAGGTTAGGGGTTGCACATTGGACACTCTGTACCGCGCCGGACGACTGAGGTTTCAAACCCGTACGACTTCGCTAGCCATTCGTCCTTCCTTCGCTGACCCCTTGTGTAATTCGATTTATTCACCTTCACCTCATAAAGGTGAAGGTTTCCGTTCGGGTTGCGGACCGCGATGTCCACTTGACGCCTACCGTAAGGAGTCCACAAATCAAGTCCATTTCCGCAGCTCTCGCTGTAGATGTCAGACTTGTCGTAGAACTTTTCGAACGTCGCCGTCATCTCATCGACACCTGCAGCACCTCGGGCTTTGTCGTGTTTGCGAATGCCGCAGTTGCTGTTGTGAACGAGGATCGGGGGTCTCGCCCGCTAGCACATAGTACGTGTGCTAGACAGGGGCTTATGATCTGCGTTTTTGCAGGTCAGCGCCGATCCGTGTGTCCGGGGAAGTCCGCAGGCGTATGCCGTTGACGGGTCCGGTTGCCGTCAGCGTTGCCGTCAGAACCGGTGGCCGGCTACTTCAGGTGCGCCTGAAGGTCATCGACAGTCCAGTTGGCCTGGCGGAGGATGGAGCGGAGGGTTCCGGGTGCGAGACTGCGGTGGAGAGGGACGATGGCGGTCCGCTCTCCGCTGCGGTACTTGGCGTGGCTGCCACGGGTGGAGACGTACTCGAACCCGCCCCGCTCCAGGGCCTTCGCTACTGCGGCTCCAGAGAGACCCGTGGGGACAGCGGGGCTCACGCGGCGCGCCGCACTTCCACAGGGGCGGTGATCACATCGGTCACCTCGGGGGCGGGAGCGTCCTCGAAGTAGAGCTCCAGCGCTTCGCGGAGGTTCTCCAGGGACTCCTCGATGGTCTCACCCTGGGAGGCTACCTCGACCTGGAGACAGCGCGCCACATACCACTCGCCCTCGTGGGTGATCGCGGCAGTCAAGTGCAGTGCATCAGTGGCCATGCCGCCAGTCTGGCACGCACCGCCCCCACCGGTCAGCAGCTTCCCCCGCCGTCACCCCCGCCGATGGCCGCGTTGACCCGGCGAAGCGGTTGACCTCCACCTGCACCCGGTAAAGGCTCGCCTGTGGCTGGTCCGATCTGCCGGGGCGCTGACGCGTCGCGTGTTCTGGTGGCTTCCAGGCCGTTCCGGGGTGCTGATCTTGCGCGGCCAGGGGCCGGCGCTCGGCCGAGGGGCGGCGCCGTAGCGGCCGGTCCCGCGATCCGGCCGCGCGCGGGTCCGCGTCAGCGGGCCCGCCTTGAAACCGCAGAGAAAGTATCGACGCGACCCTCACCACGGCACATCCTTGACCAGCCAAGCGGGCCTGCCGTCATCAGTCCTGGCGGTGGCCGCCTTCGAGGCGGTCGAGTCGTTCGCGTAGTTCCTGGATCTGGCCGATGGCGTCCTCCAGTGCGTCTGCCAGTGCGTCCATGCGGATGTGGTCCTGCGCCTCCTCGGGGCTGGGGCCTGTGAAGGCTTCCAGGGTTCCTGGTGTTTCCTGTGCTGGGCCGGGTCCGATGACGGTGACTTCCTCGACCCTCATCCCGCCGTCGCCCGAGGGGGCGCCTCGTCGGACGCGGGTGGCCTTGTGCTCCATGATCAGCAGATTCAGTGCCTGCCGTGCCGTCCGTGCGTCCGTGTCGAGGAGGTCAGTCGCGGCCTCGGCGGTGAGTTCGGTGCCCTCGGCGAGGCTGCCGTCGTCGATCTTCTGGGACAGGGCAGCGTGGGCGAGCCGGTTCGCCATGGCGGGGTCGTCGGCGTCCTGGACGTAGACGTCGGTGCTGTTCTCGTCGCGGCGGAGCCAGTGGCCGTCGATGAGCCGGTCCAGGGCCGCGTCGACGACGGTGACGGGTGCCTGGTACTGGTCGGCCAATTGCTGGCGGGGCGGGAGTTTCGCGCCGGGGGTGAGGTGGCCCTGGCGGATGAGGCGTTCGAGGTCGGTGGTGATGGTCTCGTAGGCGTGGCCGAAGTCGCTGCGCGTACTGACGAAGGTGCCCTTGCCGGGGCGGGAGACGGCGGTCGTCGTAGAGGGTCAGGGAGATGATTCGTCCGCCGACGGGTGTGGGGCCTGGACCTGGCGGGGGCGCAGCAGGGAGTCGTAGAAGGCGTAGGTGGTGTTGTACCCGGAGCCGTCGCCTCTGAGGCTGCTGGTGGCGACCCAGGACATGTGGCTGTTGCTGACGTTGTAGTCGTAGGTGTGATTGGGGCTCTGACGTATTTTGAGCCGGTTGGGCAGCCACACCTTGGTGAGACGACCGAGGCTGTCGTATTCGGTTTGTGTGATCTTGCTGTTCGGGTCGGTGATCTTCAGCGGGGCGCCCGTGCCCAGATCGAAGGTGCTGGTGGTCCTATGGCCTTTGGCGTTCTCGACAACGGTGGCGGTCTGGGGGCCCTTGACGGCGGGGGTGTAGGTGGTGGTGGCGGCCGTGAGGCCGTGGGTGTCCTTGATCTCCAACGGCCTGCCGAGTGCGTCGTAGCTGGTCTTGGTGACGGTCTGCCAGGCAGGTGTGCCGTCGGAACCGTAGGACTTGGCGCGGCCGGACCAGACGACGTCACCCTTGGTGGGCTCCTGAGATGCGGACCATGCGTTCTGGTCAGTGTCGTCATAGACCTTCGCCGTGTCGGTGACGACGTCACCGGGCCCGCTGGAGTCGGCCGGCAGGTCGAGCTCGTCATCGGACGTGGTGCATGGTTGAGCGACGGTGCGGGCGCGGGAGATGAGCTTGTTGATCCCGAGGTCGTCGTTGCGTGCGTACCAGTTGCGGGTGCACTTCTCGTCACCGGTGACGGCGTTCTCGCCGTTGTCCTGGACGGTGGCGGCCATGCCGTAGGAGTCGTAGGTGGTCTTGGTGGTACGGACGCGGTCCTCTGGTGCGCTGCCGCTGGTAATGCGGGCGCGTTCGTGGGTGGCGGCCGTCCGCAGGTAGTACGCCTCGATGTCGGCGTAGGACTTGTGCTGGGTGGCAGTGCGCTTGGACCACGGGTCGTTGATGGTGCCGTTGACCTCGTTGTCGCCGTCGTAGGTGACGGTTTCGCGCTGGTACCCGGCGTACTGGTCGGAGTCGGTGATCTCGCCGGCCTTGATGCCCGTGACCTTCACGGTTCTGCGTTCGTCGGGCTGAGGGGTCTTGCCGTCCGATCCGAGGACGCGGTCACCGTGCATTCCCCGCAGGTAGATGGAGACCGTCTTGAGCTGATCGCTGTCGTCGTCGCCAGTGAGGTGGGTGACCTTCCCGTAGCCGCGCCAGATCGACCAGGTGCGTTGCTTGGCCGGGGTCATGGGGTCGTTGTTGTAGCGCCAGGCGCCTCCGCCCGAGTACTGGTACGTGTGCTGGACGGCTTCGGAGCCGCCGTGCGGGTCCGTGGTGAAGCCACTGTTCTGCCTGATCAACGACTCAAGTCGAGTCAGGGGACGTGCCTGGCGCACGGCTCGGGGTTCGCTCGGCCTCCTCGCGCTGTCTCCCCCACCTTCACGGGCCGGTGGGGAGGCGGGGGGTGGGGGCGGTGGTGGTGATGGTGGTGAGGAAGGTGTGGGCGCGCGGGGAGGCGCCGGGGGTGAGCCAGGCGGGGTCGATGTCGCAGGTGGTGACGCGGACGTCGGTGCCGGCGAGGGCGAGGGGGAGGGTGTGGACGACGGTGGAGGGGAAGCTGAGGACGGTACGGCCGACGGGGCCGCGGCGGGCGACGAGTTCGAGGGGGAGGTCGGGGCGGACGATCTCCAGGCCGGTCTCGGCGGTGACGCGGTGCAGCTTGTCGGCGCTCTCGCGGCGGTGGGCGAAGTAGCGGGTGGCGCCGTGGGCGTGGGCGAGGTCGCGGACGGCGGCGAGGTAGCGGTCGAGGTCGACGACGCCGGTCTCGACGAGTGAGGTGCCGATCAGGTCGGTGCCCCGGGTGAGGCGGGGCGGGCCGAAGCGGGCGCGGGTCCAGGCGAAGTCGTGCGGCAGGACCGTGATGCCGAGGGTGGCCGCGGCGTCGGAGACGGGCATGGCGGTGAAGAGGTCCACGCGGCGGGCGGCGGACGGCACCAGGCGCGTGCGGGCGCGACGGGAGACTGGGGCGAAGAGGGTGGCCGCGGGGCTACCGCGTCCGGTGCGGTGCCAGCGGGTGAGGCGGTCGCCGCGGGCGAGCTGGGCGACGAACTCCATGGTGGCGGTGCCGTCGTCGACCACGACGATGCGCGGCGCGGTGGTGAGCGCGAGCAGGAGCTGCACGTAGCGGGAGAAGGGGTCGCCGAGCACGACGCGGGAGGCGCGGCGCAGCGGGCGGGAGAGGGCGGCGACGGTCTTGAGCGGGCCCGTGCCGCCGCGGGCCTCGGTCCAGTCCACCCGGTGGCCCTCGTCGCGGGCGAGTTCGGCCATGCGGCGGAGCTGGCCGCGGGTCATGGGGTCGTGGGGCGGGAGGACGACGATGCGGAGCGGTTCGGGGCCTGCGGGAGCCGTACGGGAGGAGGCGTGCGGAGGGGAGGCGTGGGGGCCGTGCGTACGGGAGGCGTGGGCGTGGGCCCATTCGAGGACGTTGAGGAGCTGGACCGGGCTCTCGACGAAGGCGAGGGTGCCGTCGGTCCGGGGGGCGGGCCCCCCGGCCGGCCCGACGGCGTGCGCCGCGTCCGGCTCGGGGGGTTCGGTGCGTTCTCTCACGTCGGGAGGGGCCGTTCAGACGGAGGCGGGCTCGCGGTCCGCGTTCTGCTCCTCGGTCTCGGCGACGACGCCCTTGACGCGGCGGAGCTTCTTCATCGGGGCGAGTTCGCTGTCGTAGACCTTCTTGACGCCGTCGCCGAGGGAGTCCTCGATGGTGCGGATGTCGCGCACCAGGCGCTGGAGGCCGCCGGGTTCGACGGAGGCGGCCTGGTCGCTGCCCCACATGGCGCGGTCGAGGGTGATGTGCCGTTCGACGAAGTCGGCGCCGAGGGCGACGGCGGCGAGGGTGGTCTGGAGGCCGGTCTCGTGGCCGCTGTAGCCGATGGGGACGTTGGGGAACTCGGCCTGCAGGGTGTGGATCATCCGCAGGTTGAGCTCGTCGGCCTTGGCCGGGTAGGTGGAGGTGGCGTGGCAGAGCACGATGTTGTCGCTGCCGAGCACCTCGACGGCGTGCCGGATCTGCTTCGGGGTGGACATGCCGGTGGAGAGGATGACGGTGCGGCCGGTGGCGCGCAGGGCGCGCAGCAGCTCGTCGTCGGTGAGGGAGGCGGACGCCACCTTGTGGGCGGGGACGTCGAACTTCTCGAGGAAGGCGACGGCCTCGGTGTCCCACGGGGAGGCGAACCAGTGGATGCCGCGCTGGGTGCAGTACGCGTCGATGGCGCGGTAGCCGTCCTCGTCGAACTCGACGCGGTGCCGGTAGTCGATGTACGTCATCCGGCCCCACGGGGTGTCGCGCTCGATGTCCCACTGGTCGCGCGGGGTGCAGATCTCCGGGGTGCGCTTCTGGAACTTCACCGCGTCGCAGCCGGCTTCGACGGCGGCGTCGATGAGGGCGAAGGCGTTCTCGAGGTCGCCGTTGTGGTTGATCCCGATCTCGCCGGTGACGTAGACGGGGCGGCCCGGGCCGACGGTCTTGTCGCCGAGGGTCCGGAGGCGGTTCTGCGAAGTCATGGCAGGGGTCTTTCTGTTGAGGAGGGGATCAGTTGTTCAGGGAGGGGCCGAGGATCCACGAGGCGATCTCGCGGATCGCGCCCGCGCCTCCCGGCGCGGTGGTGACCGCCCGGGCGGCACCGCGTACGACGTCGTGGGCGCTGCCGACCGCGACGGGCCAGCCGACGAGGCCGAAGCAGCCCAGGTCGTTGACGTCGTTTCCGACGTAGAGCACGCGCTCCGGCGCGACGCCCTGTTCCTCGCACCACTGCTTCAGGGCGAGGTCCTTCCGGTCGATGCCGTGCAGCACGGGGACCCGCAGCTTGCGGGCGCGTGCGGCGACGACCGGGTTCTCCTCCGTGGACAGGATGAGGAGCTTCAGCGCGTCGCGGCGGAGCGCGGCGATGCCGAGGCCGTCGCCGCGGTGCACGGCGACGAACTCCCGTCCGTCGGAGTCGACGAGCACCCTGTCGTCGGTCTGGGTGCCGTCGAAGTCCAGTACCACCGCGTCGACGTCGTCGCGACGCGGTACGGCTTGCGCGGTGGGGGCCGGCACGCCCGTCGCGGCCACGGCCTCGCCGTCGAGGAGCGGGGCGAGGGCGCGGGCGCGGGCGAGGTCGTGCGGGTCGTCGATCTCCAGCACGCGGGCCGGGTCGGTGTGCACGAGTGCGGTGCGGCCGAAGAAGCGGTGGCCGGCCTTGCGGAAGCCGGCCACGTCCATGGCGTAGGCGGCGCCGGTCTCCAGGTGGTCCTGGGGGCGGTCCTGGCGCCGGGGGCGGTGCGCCTTGTCGTGGTTGACGCCGTGGCCGTCGCCCGCCGCCGCGTCGTCGGCAGTGGTCTCGCGCCAGACGAAGCCGTGGAAGGCGGCGACGGTGAGGGCGCTGTCGGCGCCGTGCTCGGTGACGGCGGCGGCGACGCCGTGGACGTCGTCGGCGGTGACGAAGGGGCTGGTGCACTGGACGAGGAGCACGACGTCGACGGCGTGGCCGTGGCGGGCTTCGTGGGTGTCCAGGGCGTGCAGGACGGCGGCTTCGCTGGTGGCGAGGTCGTCGGCGAGGTCGGCGGGGCGCTCGACGATCTCGGCGCCGGCGGCGGACGCGGCGGCGGCGATGCCGGGGTCGTCGGTGGTGACGGCCACGTCGGTGACCAGCGGGGCGCCGAGGCAGGCGCGGACGGCGCGGGTGACGAGCGGCAGGCCGCCGACCTCGGCGAGGTTCTTCGCGGGCACGCCCTTGGAGCCGCCGCGGGCGGGGATGACGGCGAGCACGCGCGGTGCGGTGGCGGCGTCGCCGTGCGGCTGCGGTACGGCCATGGTGGTGGTTCCCTTCGCGGCCGGTGCGGCCTGGTCGTGCGGTGCGGCCTGGTCGTGCGGTGCGGCCTGGGCGAGCCGGGCGGTCTGGGCGTGCGGGGCGGTTGCGTGGGTGCCGGTCACAGGTCCCCCATGCGGCGGATGACGGGGGCGACGCGCTGCACGCCGTGCCGGTACGCGCCGCGGGCGGCCTCGCGAACGGCGGTGCGCAGCACGGCGCGGAGGCCGTTCGCGGCGCCGGGGGCGCCGGGGTCGGCGCCGGGGCGCGGGGAGCCGTCGGGTCGGAAGCCGTAGCGGGCGAGGATGCGCGGCAGGTAGCCGGGCGCGGTGACGGGCGTGTAGTACGGCGCGGGCACCGGGAGTTCGGGCGCGAAGGCGAGTTCGGCGACGCGGGCGCGGGCGGCGTCGAACGCGGCGTCGTAGCCGCCGTCGGGGCGGACGCCCTGGCGGGCGGTCCACTCCGGGTCGGGCTCGGGCAGGTGGCCGGCGTCGAGTTCGTCCCAGGAGGCGAGGCAGCCGGAGCCGAGGAAGTGGTGGTTGCCGAGGGCCTCACGCACGCCGAGGTCGGTGAGGACCGCGGTGGGGACGCGGCGGTGCAGGGACTCCAGCGCGGCCGTGGAGCTGACGGTGACGAGCAGGTCCGTACGGTCCAGGACCTCGCCCATGTGGCCGTAGACGAGGCGGCAGTTGGCGGGCAGGCCGCCGGGCACGCGGGTGGCGAGCTTCTGGTACGGCTGCTCCTCGATGTGCGTGGTGTGCTCGCCGGGCCTGCTGCGGAGCTTGATCAGGACCTCGCGCGCGGGGTGGGCGCGGGCGTGTTCGGCGGCCCGGCGCAGCAGGTACGCGCGGTCGGCCCGGTTGTCGGGCACGGACGGCTGCACGGCGAAGGTGACGGTGAACGGTCGGCCTCCGGCGGGCGGGGCGGAGGCGCCCGTCGTGCCGGAGGTGGCGCCGTCGTCGCCGGGCGTGTCCGCGAGGAAGGGGAGCGCGCACTCGACGACGCCGCCCGCGTCGGCGCCGACGCCCCGGTAGACGTCGCGGAACCGTTCCGCGTCGTGGCGGGAGTTGGCCAGCACCAGGTCGGCGCCGTGGCGGAGCAGCAGGCCGTCGGCGAGCTTCTCGTAGACGATGCCGACGTATCCCGTGACCAGCACGGGCCGGCGCGCGGCCGGAGACCCGACCGGTTCGGCGGCGGCGCGCGCCAGCCCGTGCAGCATCGCCTGCACGGCTCCACCCACGCAGGCGAGGACCACCACGTCGTACGGCTCGTCCCCGCGCAGGGCGGCGCGCACGAACTGCGCGCCGGTCACCTCGCGGAGCGTGTCGGTCGCGACGCCGACCTCCGCGAGCTGGCGGGGGGTCGGGGTCGCGCGGCCGCGCAGCAGCAGGCCGTCGATCCGGGCGTCCGGGGCGAGGCGGCGCGCGGTCAGCGCGCCCCATTTCCAGCGGGTGTCCGAATCGGCGAGTACGGCGACGCGCTCGGCCGACAGCGGGTGGGAAGGAATTCGGGATGGCACGTGGACGACGCTAGGAAGCCGTTTCGATTCACGGCCCAACGCATGGCCAACACCCGGTGAACAGCGGGCCGCTGAATGGCCAACCGGCAAGCGCGGAGCCGTGGTTCACCATTCCGCCGCCCGGAGTTCACCTTCACGTACGGCGCAGGTCACGACGAATGCCGGGGCGGCGCATAACGTCTCGAGGGTGGTTGAGCTTTCCGTCATCGTGCCGTTCTACAACGTGCAGTCGTACGCCCCGGAAACTCTGAGAAGTCTGCGCGACAACGCGCGGGCGGATTACGAGTTCATTCTGGTCGACGACTGTTCCACCGACGCCACTCCGGAGATTCTGGAACGCGCGGAAAGAGAAATTCCCGGCACGGTCCTGATCCGGCACGAGAAGAACGGCGGTCTGGCGACCGCGCGCAACACCGGCCTGGACGCGGCCACGGGCCGCTACATCACGTTCCTGGACGGCGACGACTGGCTGGCGCCCGGCTACTACCGCGAGCTGGTCGACGCGATCAGCACGCTGGGCTGCGACTTCCTGCGGACCGACCACGTGCAGTGCACGGCGCGCGCCCGTACGCTCGCGCGCGTGCCGCACGGCCGTCGCGGCGTGGTGACCGACCCGCGCGCGGCGATACTGCCGGCCGAACGTTCCACGTCCGTCGACTACGCGTACGCCTGGGCAGGGATCTACCGCCGCCGGCTGCTGGACGACGGGCTGCTGCACTTCACCGACGGGCTGCGCACGGCCGAGGACCGGCCGTGGATCTGGCGGCTGCACCGGGAGGCGGCCTCGTTCGCGGTGGTGGGGCTGCTGGGCGTCTTCTACCGGCGCGGTGTCGCCTCGTCGCTGACGCAGATCGGCGACGTGCGGCAGCTGGACTTCCTGCGCGCCTTCGACCAGGTCGTCGAGGAGACCGCGCGGGACCGGGACGCGGACGTGCTGCTGCCCAAGGCGGTGCGCACGTACTGCGCGATCATCTCCCACCATCTGACCAGCGGACGGTTCGAGCCGCACGTCGCCCGCACGCTGCGGCGGAAGAGCGCGGCCGCGCTGCGCCGGATGCCCGCCGACGTGCTGGACGCGGCGCTGGACTCGATGGACGTGCAGCGCGCGACGCGCCTGCGCAGGCTCCGGCGCAGGCCGGTCGACTCCCGGGAGGTGGCGGCCCGATGACCGCGCCGACGCGTACGCAGATCTTCTTCGTCTCGACGCTGTACGGCGCGGCGACGCTGGCCGCCGCGCTGGACGCGGGGTGCTTCGGGCCGGCGGACCGGCGGCTGCTGCTGGTCAGCAACAACGCGCCGAATCCGGAGACGGCGCCGTCGCCGGACCGGATGCCGGGCTTCGCGCGGCTGCGCGGCCGGTTCGACCGCGTGGTGTCGTGGAACGACGCGATCCGCCCGTTCCACCCCGGCGGCTGGACGCCCCGCCCGGACGACGCGCCGCTGTGGGAGCGGCACCTGCGCATGCTGTGGGGGCTGGGCGAGGACCAGCGGCAGGACGCCGTGGAACTCGTGCTGGAGTCGATCCAGGTGCATCCGGCGCTGGCCGTGGCGCAGCTCTTCCCGGACGCGCCGATCGACGTCTACGCCGACGGCCTGATGAGCTACGGCCCCACGCGCAACAAGCTCGACCCGCTGGTCGGTTCGCGGGTGCGGCGGCTGCTGCATCTGGATCTGGTGCCGGGGCTGCGGCCGCTGCTGCTCACGGAGTTCGGGGTGGAGCCGGAGGTCGTGCCGACGGACGCGTTCCGGTCGGTGCTGCGGGAGCTGCCGGACGACGATCCGGCCCCCGGGGAGACGCGGGAGGGCGCCCCGGCACTGCTGCTCGGCCAGTACCTGGCGGCGCTGGGCATCCTCACCGACGAGGAGGAGGAGCGGCTGCACGTGCGGATGCTGCGCGGCGCGGCCGGCCTCGGTCACCGCAGCGTGGTGTTCAAGCCGCACCCGGTCGCGCCGGCCCGCTACTCGCGCACGCTGGAGAAGGAGGCCGGGGAGCTGGGCGTGCAGCTGCGTGTACGGGACGAGCCGGTGCTCGCGGAGGTGCTGTACGAGCGGCTGCGTCCGGCGCTCGTCGTCGGCTGCTTCTCCACGGCGCTGCTGACGGCGGCGACCGTGTACGGGCTGCCGGTGGCCCGGACGGGTACCGACGTGCTGCTGGACCGGCTGGCGCCGTACCAGAACAGCAACCGGGTGCCGGTGACGCTGGTGGACGCGCTGTTGCCGGACCTGGCCGACGCGGAGGCGGTGCGCGCCTGGCGTGCGCCGGGCCCCGGTGACGGCGAGGCGGTCGCGGCGCTGGTCCGGGCGGTGGGGTTCTGCATGCAGGCGCAGATCCTCCCTGCGCTGCGGCCGGAGGCGGAGCGGTATCTGGCGACGCGGCTGGACGCGGGGACGTGGCGGTACTTCAAGCGGCGGCGGCTGACGTCGCTCGCCCTGCCGGGGGCGGTGCCGGCGCCGCTGGCGTTCCTCCCGCGGAACGCCGCGGTGCGGCGGGTGGCCCGGCGCGTGCGGCGGCGCCTCGGCTGACGCGCGCCGCCGGCGCGGACGCCCGGTCGGCGGGGCCGGGGGCCGGGCAGGGCGGGCCGGGGCCGTGGGACGCGCCACGGAACGGGCGCGGGGCGGGAAGCGTGGCGCGGACGCCCGGCAGGGTGGTGTGCCGACCGGCCCGCCGTACCACCCCGGAGGCCACGAGGGCCCGTTCCGTCACCGCCGCACCGGCGGGCCCGGGGACGACGACGGCCGCGAACGGCTCGCGGTGCGGGTACTCGGCTGGACGCCGGCGGTGCTGGTGGCCGTGCCGGCCACCCGGCTCGGGCCGGCCCGAGCGACCGTCCGGGCGGTCGCTCAGCCGGCCTGGGCCTCGGCGGCGCGCAGCGCCCGCACGGTCGCGGCGGCCAGTTCCTCCGGCGTGGCCGTGACGTCGAGGCGGATGCCGTCCTCGGCCGCTTCCAGTGGTTCCAGGGCGGCGTACTGGGAGTCCAGCAGGGCGCCGGGCATGAAGTGGCCGCGACGGCCGGAGAGACGGCCGGCGATCAGTTCGCGGTCGCCGTCGAGGTGGAGGAAGTAGAGGCCGTCGGCGGCGGCGCGCAGCCGGTCGCGGTAGGCGCGTTTGAGGGCCGAGCAGCTGACGACGCCCTGCAGGCCGGGGCCGTGGTCGGTGCGGGTGCGCGCCCAGGCGCCGATGGCGTCGAGCCAGGGCGCGCGGTCGGCGTCGTCGAGGGGCGTTCCGGCCGACATCTTCTCGATGTTCGCCGGCGGGTGGAAGTCGTCGGCCTCGGCGTACGGGACGCCGATCTCCTGGGCGAGCAGGGCGCCGACGGTGGACTTGCCGGTGCCGGACACGCCCATGACGACCACGACCCGGGGTGCGGACATCAGTACAACCTCGCTCTTCTCGGTACCGCGTACAGCCAAGCCCAAAAGTGCTACGTATTCAAGGGCATGTGGCTTAAAAGTCATACATATTTCGGAGGGGAGCACCGTAACCTGAGGAGCATGGAGAATCAGCGGCAGGGTCTGCATGCAAAGGTGTTGGCCAGCTTGGGGCCGGCCATCACCGGAGGCGACTACCCGCCCGGCAGCGTGCTGCGCACCGACGAGCTGGAGCAGCGGTTCGAGGTCTCCCGGACGGTGATGCGCGAGGCGATACGGGTCCTGGAGTCCATGCACCTGGTGCAGTCGCGCCGCAGGGTCGGCGTCACCGTACTCCCCACCGAGTCCTGGGACGTGTTCGACCCGCAGGTGATCACCTGGCGTCTCCAGGGCGCGGACCGGGGGCGGCAGCTGCGTTCGCTGACCATGCTGCGCTGTGCCGTGGAACCGGCCGCCGCGCGGCTCGCGGCGCAGTACGCGACGCCGGAGGAGTGCGCGGAACTGACCGAGCAGGCGATGGGAATGGTCGCCACCTCCCGAGGCCAGCAGCTCGACGGGTACCTGGTGCACGACATCGCGTTCCACCGCGTGGTGCTGCGGGCGTCGCGGAACGAGATGTTCGCCCGGCTGGGCGACGTGGTGGCGGCGGTGCTGACCGGCCGGACCGAGCACGACGTCATGTTCACCGATCCGGATCCGGCGGCCGTCACGCTGCACGTGCAGGTCGCGGAGGCCGTGCGGACGCGGGATCCGGAGCGGGCGGAGCAGCTCACCAAGGAGATCACCGTCGGCGCGATGGCCGAGCTGGACGTGCTCGCGCCGTAGGCCGCTCCGGAGGTCCCGCCGCTCAGACGGCGGGACCCGGGCCGTCCCGGGAGGGGTCGGGTCGGCCCGGGCGCCTGGCGGGGCGGTGCCGTCAGAACACGGCCCACAGGCCGAGCGCGATGACGAACGCCGACAGACCGAGCGTCGTCTCCATGACCGTCCACGTCTTCAGGGTGGTCTTCTCGTCCATCCCGAAGAAGCGGCTGACCAGCCAGAAGCCGGAGTCGTTGACGTGCGAGAGCACGGTCGCGCCGGCGGCGATCGCGACGACGAGCAGCGCGATCTGGAAGTCGCCCAGGTTGGCTTCGTTCACCGCGCTCGCGATGAGGCCGCCGGTGGTGGTGAGGGCTACGGTGGCCGAGCCCTGCGCGACGCGCAGCAGCGTGGCGATGATGAACGCCTGGAGGATCAGGGAGATGCCCAGGTCGGACAGCGAGTTGCTGAGCGCGTCGCCGATGCCGCTGAGTTCCAGGACGCCGCCGAACATGCCGCCCGCGCCGGTGATCAGGATGATCGCGCAGATCGGGCCGAGCGCCTCGTCGACGATGCCGCGCACGCCGGCCATCGAGGTGCGGGGGCGGCCCAGCATGAGGATCGCGGCGAGCACGGTGATCAGCAGCGCGACCGTGGTGTTGCCGAGCAGGCCGAGGAACGCCGGGAAGCCGGAGTCCGCGTCCAGCGCGCCCGCCGCACCCAGGGTGTCCAGCACGGTGTCGAAGGAGATCAGCACCAGCGGGATGAGCAGCAGGAGCAGCACGGTGCCGAAGGCCGGCGGCCGGTGGCCGAGCGTCGGGGCGTCGGCGGCGGGGGCACCGGCGTCGCCCGCCTTGCCCTCGTCGGCGCCGTCGCTCTTGGCCGTGCCCTTGCCCTTGCGCGTGCCCTCGTTCTCACCGGCTTCCGCGCGCTGTTCGGCGGTACGGCCGTGCTCGTCGCGGACCTGGCCGAAGACCACGTCGGAGACGGAGACGTAGACGCGCTTGCCGAGCCAGCGGGAGACCAGGTAGACGCCCACGTACCAGGCGACGACGGCGACCGGGATGCCGACGAGCAGGGTGACGCCGATGTCGCCGCGCAGCTGCTCGGTCGCGGCGACCGGGCCGGGGTGCG
The DNA here is from genome assembly GCF_031845485.1 of Streptomyces hazeniae. Lineage (NCBI taxonomy): Bacteria > Bacillati > Actinomycetota > Actinomycetes > Kitasatosporales > Streptomycetaceae > Streptomyces > Streptomyces hazeniae. Next base: position 10,924 of record NZ_JAVREQ010000018.1, on the reverse strand, counting down.
GCGGCACGATGGCGTGCATCGCGGCGAAGGCGCCGGCGGCGGGGAGCGCGTAGAACAGCAGCGAGCCGCCGAAGCGGCGCGCGACGGTGAGGATGATCGGCAGGAAGACGACCAGTCCGGCGTCGAAGAAGATCGGGAAGCCGAACAGCAGCGCGGCGACGCCCAGCGCAAGGGGCGCGCGCTTCTCCCCGAAGCGGTTGATGAGGGTGTCGGCGAGCACCTGGGCACCGCCGGTGACCTCGAGCAGCCGTCCGAGCATGACGCCGAAGGCGACGAGGATGGCCACCGAGCCGATGGTGTCGGCGAAGCCGAACATCAGGACGTCGGGGATGTCGGCCATCGGGAAGCCGACGGCGAGGGCGGTGACGACGCTGACGCCGACGAGGGCGACGAAGGCGTGCAGCTTCACCTTCATGATCAGGAACAGCAGCAGGGCGACTGCGCCCGCCGCGATGAGCAGCAGCGTCGCCGTGCCGTAGACCGGCTCGATTGCTTCCATGTCGAAACTCCGTACTTCGAACTCCCTGGCGAAGACCGGAACGGGAAGTTACGCGCTAGGTACTACTTATTCAAGGGGTCGCGAAGAAAAGTCATACGAAAGAGCTCCGGATGCACGCCGGCCGCAGCGCGGGCCCGGCGTCAGTCCCACTCCCAGCGCAGCGAGTGGAAGCCGGGCGCCGCGTCCTGGACGACCATGTGCGCCCGGCCGCGGGGACTGATCCAGACCGGGCCGACGACCGGGAGCGAACCGGTGGCGGCGGTCCCGGCGCAGCGGTAGCAGCGGACCGGCACCCGGTCCGGGTGGAAGGTGACCTCCAGGGTGTAGAGGGCCGCGGGAGTGCGGAAGCCGCGCCCGCACTCGTCGGTGGCGCGCCCGCTGGTCGGGTACGCCGTGGTGTACTCGACGACCGCGGTCTCCCCCTTGGACAGCACGCGGTCGAGGAGCAGCTCGGTGACGGTGATCGGCACGTCCGGATCGCTGCGCACCCGGCCGGGGCGGGCGTTGCGCACGTCCACCAGGTCCGGGAGCGGGCGGCCCGGCTCGTCTCCTCGGCTGATCACCACGCAGCGGTCCACGTCGTCCCGTTCCGCACGCAGCACCAGGCAGGCCGTCCAGCGGGACTCGGCGCCCTGAGCGTCGATCTCGAAGCGTTCGTGCACGGCGACGCGGGAGAGCCCGTCGTCGGTGTTGCCCACGTCGTCCAGCAGGCCGGACAGCGACTGGTACCCCTGCCACAGCCGGGTGGGGGCGAGGCTGGTGTCCGCGCGGCCCGTCCAGCGGCCTCGGGGGCGCTGCGGGCCGAGCAGGGCGACCAGGGAGTCGGTGGGGAGCGCGAGGAGTTCCTCCAGGAGCCGGACGGCCCGCCGGGACTGCGGACGCTCGGGGCGGCTGCGGCCGCGCCGCCAGTAGCTGAGGGCGGTGATGCTGACCTCGACGCCGCGGTCGGCGAGACGGCGCTGGATGCGTTCCATGCTCAGTCCGCTGGCACGGATGGCGGTGTCCAGAGCGCTCTCGAAGGGCCCGTCACGCAGCGCGGCGTGCAGGGCGCCGTTCGGGCGGCCGGGCTGCCCCGGCCCACCCTGCTGTCCGGGGGGCTCCGTCCGGCCCGGTCGCCCCGGGTCGGGGGCACCGGGCGCCCCGGGTTTCGCGGTCTCGTCGGTGGGGAGCACTGCGTTGCCTCCATCGGACGTGAGGCGTGAGGGGGTGGCCCGCATGTTACCGCCGGGTGCGCCCGGGACCTGGGGCCCGCCTCGTCCCGTGAACAGTTTAGGGCCGGACCCTCTCGTCCACCGCGCCTCTGACGGTGTCATGCGCCGTTCACACAGGTTCTTATTTAACAGAGTGTCCACGTCGTTGACCGGATGATCGCGCACACGTCAGGCTCCCCGGCATGGGACGCGAGCACAACCACGTGACCGCCGGGGACGTACGGGACGGGCCGGTCGCGGATTGATGCCCGGCCGGTCAGGTGGTGAGCCGCGGCGCACGGCGGTCATCCCCACCATCACCTGACCGACCGTCACGACGGCGGCCCGAGCGGGATGTCCTGCGAGCTCCCGCTCGGGCCGCCACAGCGCCGGGGACGGCCGGAACGGATCAGGAGGGGACCGCTCCGGCCGCCCCCGCGACAGCCTCGCCCCTCCCCCGTGCAGAGCCTCGCCCCTCCCCGCGAGAGCCTCCCGTGCTCAGAAGACGTCGCTGGGCACGTAGGCGCCCCACACCTCGCGCAGCAGGTTGCAGACCTCGCCGACGGTAGCCCGCGCACGCAGCGCGTCCTTCATCGGGTACAGCACGTTGTCGCCGCCCTCGGCCGCCTTCCGCAACCCGTCGAGCGCCGCGTCGACGGCGCCCTGGTCGCGTTCGGCGCGCAGCCTGGACAGCCGGTCCGCCTGCTGCCGCTCGATCGCCGGGTCCACGCGCAGCGACCCGTACGGCTCCTCCCGAGCGCCCGCGAAGCGGTTGACGCCGACGACGACGCGTGCGCCGGACTCCTGCTCCTGCGCCACGGCGTACGCGCTGCGCTCGATCTGGTTCTTCTGGAAGCCCTGCTCGATGGCCTCGACCGCGCCGCCGCGCTGCTCCACCTGCTCCATCAGCTCCAGTGCCGCGGCCTCCACGTCGTCGGTCATCGACTCCACGACGTAGGAGCCGGCGAACGGGTCGACGGTGGCGGTCACGTCCGTCTCGTAGGCGAGCACCTGCTGGGTGCGCAGCGCCAGCCGGGCGGACTTGTCGGTGGGCAGCGCGATGGCCTCGTCGAAGGCGTTGGTGTGCAGCGACTGGGTGCCGCCGAGCACCGCCGCCAGGCCCTGCACGGTGACCCGCGCGAGGTTCACCTCCGGCTGCTGCGCGGTGAGCTGCACGCCCGCGGTCTGGGTGTGGAAGCGGAGCATCAGCGACTTCGGGTTCTCCGCGCCGAACTCCTCCTTCATCACCCGCGCCCAGATCCGGCGCGCGGCGCGGAACTTGGCGACCTCCTCGAGGATCGTCGTCCGCGCGACGAAGAAGAACGACAGCCGCGGCGCGAAATCGTCCACGTCCATCCCGGCGGCGACGGCGGTGCGCACGTACTGGATGCCGTCGGCGAGCGTGAACGCGATCTCCTGCGCGGGCGTCGCTCCGGCCTCCGCCATGTGGTAACCGGAGATCGAGATGGTGTTCCACCGCGGGAGCTCGGCCCTGCAGTAGCGGAAGATGTCCGCGATGAGCCGGAGGCTCGGCTTCGGCGGGAAGATGTACGTGCCGCGGGCGATGTACTCCTTGAGCACGTCGTTCTGGACGGTGCCGGTCAGCCGGGCGGGGTCGACGCCCTGCTCCTCCGCCACCAGCTGGTAGAGCAGCAGCAGGAGGGCGGCCGGGGCGTTGATGGTCATCGACGTGGACACCTCGCCCAGCGGGATGCCGTCGAAGAGGACGCGCATGTCGTCGACCGAGTCGATGGCCACGCCGACCTTGCCGACCTCGCCGTGGGCGATCGGCGCGTCGGAGTCGTGGCCCATCTGCGTCGGCAGGTCGAAGGCCACGGACAGGCCCGTCGTGCCGTGCTCGATGAGCTGCTTGTAGCGCGCGTTCGACTCGGTCGCGGTGCCGAACCCGGCGTACTGCCGCATCGTCCACGGACGCCCCGTGTACATCGACGGGTAGACGCCTCGGGTGAACGGGTAGGCGCCGGGCTCCCCCAGCTTCTCGGCGGCGTCCCAGTCCCGCAGCGCATCCGGGCCGTACACCGTTTCGATGGGCCGGCCGGACTCTGAGTGGCGTGCCATGAACTGCCTCCGGAGTACGTCGCGCCAGGAAAGAGCGGAGACACGGACTGTAGTGGCGGGCGGGCTGACGGTGAGGGACCCAGGGGTCGGGATCTTCCTCACAGCATGCCCGCAGGGCGCCGTTCGCGGCGAGCGGGCGGATGGGGGCCGGGGCAGAAAGGAAGGCGGTCGCCCGGGAGGAGATCCCGGGCGACCGCCCGAAGAGAGAGAGGGCGCGGGTGGGGCCGGGGGAACGTGCCCCACCCGCGCCGATGCGCGATCCCGGAGGTACGGGGGGAACCTCGGGGTGACGCGCCGCCGATGACCAGTCGGCTCACTCCATTCTGCGCCGCGGCCCGGAAAAGTGTCACACCCCCTCGCCGGGGGCGTGAAAGCTCGTGCGGATGCATGTCCGAGGGGCCCCACACCGGCGCACGAGCGGGCGCGTGGACCGCCCGCGCACGCGGGGGTGTGTCACGGGGCCGACCGCGACGGTCGCGGAGTCGTGAGGCCGAGGCGCGGGTGGCCGCTACGAAGCGGCCGAGGGCGTGGGGACGGCCGGGGGCGTGGGGTCGAGCGAGGGGCTGGGCGTGGGTGAGCCGGCGCCACCGGTGACCTCGCCACCGTCACCACCGTCGCCTCCGGTGCCGCCGGTGCCACCGGTGCCACCGGTGCCACCGATGTCCCCGGGGTCTCCCGTGCCGGGCGTGCCACCGCTGCCGGGCTCTCCGTCGCCGCCGTCCGCCCCGTCCTCCCCCTCGCCGTCGGTGCCGCCGTCTCCGTCGGTGCCGCCGTCGCCGACGCCGCCCACGACCCCGTCGCCGCCTTCACCGACGACGCCGTCGTCCGTCGCTCCGCCGCCGAGGCTGTCGCACAGGGCGCGCACCTGCTGAGCGCCGCCCGCCGCCTCCTCCAGCGTCCGCCGGTCGTCGGCGTCGAGGGCTCCCCGCTCGTAGAGGTCGCACAGTGCCAGCGCGATCGTCTTCTTCTCCGCGCCGGTGAGTTCACCGTCCCCGAACATCCCGTCCAGGTCGGTGGGGCCTCCGGTGGCGGACGGGCCGCCGCCGTCCCGGCCGCCGGTTCCGGCCGGACCGCTCGGCGAGGCGTCGCCGGACGGCCCGGGGCCGGGGCTCCGCGAACCGTTGCCTCCGGTGGCACCGCCGTGGCCTTCTCCTGCGGTCCCGGTGGGCGAGGCGCTCACGGAAGGTGACGGCGAGCCGCCGCCCCCCGCACCGAACGGCGTGGGCAGGACGCCCGTACCCGCCGCGACGGCCACTCCACCGAGCGCGCAGGCGGCGAGGGCGGCGGCGAGTCCGGCACTGACCGGGCGCCCGGTCAATGCGGACAGGAAGGTACGCACCCGGCCGCCGCGTCCGGCGGCGCCGCCGCCGACGGAGCCGCTGCGGAGCACACCGGTCTGGGCGGCGCGGAAGGCCGCCACGGCGGCGTCCTCGCCGCTCAGTGACTCACCGGGGGCGGTGCGGGCGGCTGCTCCGGCCGACTCGGCACTCAGCGCCCGGAGGGCGTCGGCGAGTTCGGCCGCAGTGGTCTCACCGGTCTCCGCGCGCGCGTCACCCGCCGCCGAACCGGGCGTTCCGTCGCGCCCGTCGACCGGCAGACCGCGCAGCAGTCGCTCCGCAGCCTCCTCGTCCAGCCACTGGTACCGGTCGTCGGGCATCACGTTTCCCTCAGCGTTCGCGCGGCCTCGGGCGTCACACCGCGTGCCGTCTCGCGCTCCGGCGGACGGCGGGGAGCAGGTGGTACGCCTCGCCCGTTCGGCTCATCCCCGGCACCGCCCGGGCCGCCCTCGTCCCCGGGCCCGCCGCCGGGCGACGCGCCGTTCATGCCGTCGGCCTCCAGGAGTTCGGCGAGCCGGCGCAGCCCGCGGTGGGCGGCGGTGCGCACGGCTCCCGGACGCTTGCCGAGTACCTCCGCGGCGCTCTTGGCGTCCAGACCCATCACCACGCGTAGAACCACCGCCTCGGCCTGGTCACGCGGCAGCCGGGAGATGATCCGCATGGTGTTTCCGGTGCCCAGCGACTCCATCGCCTCGTCGGCGGTGTCGGCGCCGCCGGCCATCGCGACGAGTTCGCTCTCGTCGCCGCCGACGGCCGGGCGCCGGCCGCGCATCCGGATGTGGTCGAGTGCCCGATTGCGGGCGATCCGTGCCGTCCAGCCCCGGAACCGGTCGGCATCGCCCGAGAAGTTGCCGATGTCACGGGCGATTTGCAGCCACGCCTCCGAAGCGATGTCCTCGGCGTCGGCGTCCGGAACCAGCGTGCGCACGTACCCGAGCAGGCGTGGCTGGACTGCCCGGTACACCGTGCGGAAGGCGCATTCGTCGCCCTCCTGCGCCGCGCGCACCGCAGCCGTCAGCTCTGCGTCGTCCCCCTGCACGCCCTAAGTCCTCGTCCACTCCGCGACGTCGCGATGCATCTGCTCGACGCCCCTGGCCGGGCGCCGTCGTACCGGTTCTCACGCACTCCGCACCGACCTGGGCCGACGCGATGGATGCACGCTACGGCCAAGTCAGTGCCCGCGTCCATGCCGGACCCGGGAGTAGTCCGCAGGAGTGAGCGGAAGAGTGGGGCGTAACACATTCCGGAGGGGCGGCGCTGAGTGGAGTGCGGGCCGCTGCTGGTAGGTGCGTCCGTGAACACGACGACGGCCGGGGTCTCTCCTGTGGGGGGTGGCGACCCCGGCCGTCTTCGTGTTGCCTCCTCCAGTCAACAGGCGTGACGACAGGGGTCGGTCGGGTCCCGCACACATGACCGACAGGACGCCGCTGGCGTGGCAGGGCCGGTGCCGGTGCCGCGGGCCGGGGCACGCGGCACCTCGACGTGGCGCTCGCCCCCTTTCAAGGCCGTGGCCTCACTGCCCCCGGCCCGGCAGGTGCTCCGCGTATTCGCTGAGCTTCTGCCGCACCCCACGCTTGGCAATGCCCACGTTGTCCGGGTCGTTGACCATCGCCCTGGCTGCCTTCTTGCCCTGCTCCGCCTTGATGTGCGGGGGGATCGGAGCGATGCCCGGGTCGACCACGAACTCCAGCACCACCGGCCGGTCGCTCGCCAGCGCCTCGTCCCACGCCTCGCCGACCTTCGTCGGGTCGTCGCAGTAGACGCCCCTGAGGCCGACCAGCTCCGCGTACTTCGCATAGGGGAAGTCGGGGAGGTGCTGCGAGCCCTCGAACTTCGGATCACCCGCCATCGCTCGTTGCTCCCAGGTGACCTGGTTCAGATCCTGGTTGTTGAAGACGCAGAAGACGAACGGCGCCTCGCCTGCCAGCTCCTGCGCATACCGTTTGACAGTGATCATCTCGTTCATGCCGTTCATCTGGAACGCGCCGTCACCGACAAAGGCGACCACCGGCCGGTCCGGATAGGCGAAGCGCGCGGCGATCGCGTACGGGACGCCCGGTCCCATCGTCGCCAGCGTGCCGGACAGCGAGGCCTGCATGCCGCGGCGCAACTTCAGGTGGCGGGCCCACCAGTTGGTACCGGAACCGGAGTCGGCGGTCACCAGCGCCCGGTCCGGCAGCCGTTCGGACAGTTGCTGGGCCACGGACTGCGGATTGATCTTTCCGTCGAAGTGCTGCGCGGCACGCTTGCCGAGCACCGTGTTCCACTCGCGGACGTTCTTCTCGATCTTCTCGCGCCAGCTGCGGTCCTCCTTGCGCCGCAGCAGGGGCAGGAGTGCGGTCAGGGTCTCCTTGGCGTCGCCGACCACGTGGGCGTCCATCGGATAGCGGATGCCGATCATCCGCCCGTCGATGTCGATCTCCACCCCCTTGACCGTGCCCTCGACCGGCAGCCACTCCGCGTACGGGAAGCTGGAACCGATCATGAAAAGGGTGTCGCAGCCCTTGATCATCTGGTCGCTGGGTTTCGACCCCAGCAGGCCGATCGGGCCGGTGACGAACGGCAGGTCGTCCGGCAGCACCTCCCGGCCCAGAAGAGCCTTCGCCACCCCCGCGCCGAGCAGCTCGGCGGTCTCCACCACCTCGTCCTCGGCGTTCGCGGCGCCCTGGCCAATGAGGATGGCCACCTTCTCGCCTTCGTTGAGGATCCCGGCGGCCTTCCGCAGTTCGTTCTCGTCGGGGAGCACGCGTGGCTGGGACCAGCCCACGCTGGAGTAGACCGCGCCGTGCGACCTGGGCGGCGAGGGCACGGCCTCCGACTGGGAGACGTCTTCGGGCAGGATGATCGTCGCGACGCTGCGGGTGGTGAGCGCGGTCTTGAACGCGCGGTCGATCACGTGCCGGGCCTGTGCCGGGTTCACGATCATCTGACAGAACTCGGAGACGTCTGCGAACAGGTTCTCCAGCGCGATCTCCTGCTGGTAGTGCGAACCCAGGCAGAGCGTCTTCTGCTGACCGACCACCGCGACAACGGGCTGGTGGTCCATCTTGGCGTCGTACAGGCCGTTCAGCAGGTGCACCGCACCCGGGCCCGAGGTGGCCACGCAGCAGCCCACCTCCCCGGTGAACTTCGCGTGCCCGCCGGCCATGAAGGCAGCCATCTCCTCGTGCCGTGCCTGGACGAACTTCGGATCATCGTCAGCACGGTCGAACGCCCCGACCAGGGCGTTGATGCCATCCCCCGGGTAGCCGTACGCGCGGTTGACACCCCACTCCCGCAGACGTTCGACGACGAAGTCGGCGACCAGGGCCATGGGAACTCCTCAGATGCGGAACGTACGGACGGCCTCGCCCGGGTTCCGGGCACGGCACGTGCTAAACGCGCATCCGGGGTCACCGCTCCCGCGCCTCGTCCTCGTCGTAGGCGTCTTCCTCGTCGTCCTCGTCCTCTTCGCCCTCGTCCGGCTCCTCGTCGTCCTCGTCCTCTTCGCCCTCGTCCGGCTCCTCGTCCTCCTCGTCCCACTCCTCCTCGGCCTCGCCATCGGCGGCCTCGTCCGGTTCTTCTCCGGGCTCCTGTTCCTCCTGCTCCAGGGCGTCCTCGTGGCTGAGGACCACCTCGCTGTCACGGATCTCGCCGCGCCAGCCCTCGACGTCCTCGTCGGCGTTGAGTGTCACGTACCGCTGGAAGTGCTTGAGGTCCAGGCGCAGGCGGCGGCCCTGGGCGCGCCAGAGGTTGCCGGTCTTCTCGAAGAAGCCCGAGGGCGTGTACTCGACCACCACCACGATGCGGGTCAGCGTCGGCCCCAGCTCGTGGAAGGAAACCGCGCCGCGGGTACTGCCTTTGGAGCCCTGCGAGGACCACACAATGCGGTCGTCGGGTATCTGCTCCTCGACGGTGGCCTCCCAGCCGCGTGTGGACGGGCCGACCTTCACCTTCCAGTCGGAGGTGGTGTCCTCCTTGCGGGAGACGTTGCGCACACCCTTCATGTAGGTGCCGAACTCCTCGAACTCGCACCAGTTGTCGTACGCGGTGCGCAGGGGCACGCCGACGTCGAGCACCTCGACGATGTTCGTGACCTTGGTGTCGCTCTTGCTCCCGCCCCCGCCGCCGCCCGCGCCGACCAGGTCCTTCACCTTGCCCACCGTCTTGTCCTTCGCGTCCTTCGCCTTCTCCGCGACGAGCGCCTTGACCGGCGATTCCCCGCCGCCCACCACACGGGAGGCGACCGACCCGAGGGTGCCGCCGTTCACGGCCGCGTCGTTCAGGTCGTCGGTGAGGCTCGACATGCGGTTGCCGAGCGAGTCGGCCAGATGCCCCGCCTGCGCCGTCAGATACGCGGTGATCTCCTCACGCAGCCGGTCGAGGCCGGTGTCAGCCGTGTCTCCGGCCTTGTCGGTGGATGCCATGACGACTACCTCCCTCGGGGCCGTCGGGTGGAGGGAGAGGCCGCCTTCCGCGCAGCGGTCTTCTTCGCGGCCGTCTTCTTCGCGGCCGTCTTCTTCGCTGCCGCTCCGGTCTTCTTCGCCGGGGCCTTCTTCGCGGACGTCTTCTTCGCCGGGGCCTTCTTCGCCGGGGCCTTCTTCGCCGGGGCCTCACGGGCCGGACGCTGCTCTGCCGTCTCCTCGGGTTCCTCACCCTCCTCGGAGTCCTCGGCCTGTCCCCGGCCGGCCACGCCTCCGGCTGCACCGCCGAGGCCGGAGAGGGAGTCCGTACGGTCACGCAGTGCGTTGGAGAGGGAGTCCAGCCGGCGGTTGGCGGCCGCCGTCACCATGGAACGGCCCGCGGCCATCAGTTCGCCGCGCAGCTGGTCGTTCAGCTGGGAGAATTCGGGTGACCCGGTCAGCCGTTTCAGGCCCTCGGTGAGCAGCCGTTGCGGGTTGAGGCCCTTGCGCCGCCCCAGCACCCAGGAGGCGAGGGCGAGCGCCAGCTTGGCCTTCCTGGTGCGACCCAGGAGGTAACCGCCCACCAGGCTCGCCGCGAGCAGCTTGCTGTTCTGTGGCATCCGTGCCTCCCCGGCAGAGGGGTGGCGTCGGCCCGCCCGGCTGGAGCCGGGGGAGCCGGCGGTTCAAGGAGATCGAGTAGCCGTTCCTCTTCCTGCTCGAACTCGTGCAGGCTGATCTCCCCGGCCTCCAGTATGTCGTTCAGGGCTCGGACGCGCATGTGGACGGCGGCCGGCGCCCGCAGTTCCTCCTCGGCGGTGTCGGCCCTCCGGTCCGCGACCCACACCACCCCGCGCACCGGAACCAACGGCAGCAGGCAGAGCTAAGTGACCTCGTCGGCCGCGCGCCGAGCCCGGTCTTGCAAGCCGGCAGCCACCGCCTCGCCGAGCCGGATGCTCGCCTCGTAGCCGGGCTGCGGCGCACCTCGTCCCGCACCCTGCGCACGTGCGGATCCTCGCGCAACAGCATGGCCATGCCGTCCTCGGTCACGGCCGCCTTGGCGTTCGGCTCGTGGCGACCGGCGACGCGGTCCAGGGCATGCGAGGTGCGACGACTCGGCAGCCACGAGTTCCTTCCGCACCGTCTCCTCGTCCGGAGCGACGCTGTGTTCCCCCGAAGAGTGCCGTCGATGGGCCGGACAGCCCATGCCACGGGCGTCATACCGGCACCAGCGGCCCAGCGGTGTTCGACTGCGGGGGACGAACCCGCGAGAGAGGCGTGCCATGACGAGCGACGTTCCCACCCCGAAGTACACCGTCCCCGGGATGACCGGGGCGCAGGGCGGACAGGTCATCGGCCTGCTCCGGGGACGGCTGCACGCCCTCAACGACCTGGCGCTCACGCTGAAGCACATCCACTGGAACGTCGTGGGCCCGCACT
>NZ_JAVREQ010000017.1:0-157569 GCF_031845485.1 Streptomyces hazeniae | reverse complement strand
GGTGGGAAGTCCTTCATCAGTTGAGTCCTTGGGAGGAGTCCCGGACCCACCGGGCCCCGGTGAACGGAGTCCGGTCCCGTGCGACCGGGCCCCGGACATCCAGGTCCCCGTGCGACCTGTGGTTCTGGCAGGGCGTGAGGTCGTGGGGTGGAGTTCGACCCGGTGAGGAGGGGGCGGCCGTGGCCGCCCGGAGGGCCGTCATCGGCGGCGGCCCGTCGGCTGCGCCGCCTCGCCCATGTCCGGCGGCGTCGGCATGAGTTCGGCCCTGCGTACCGCCTACCGCTACCTCCGCCAAGCCGTCGACATGCTGGCCGCACTCGCGCCGTCCCTTGCCGAGGCCGTTCGCACCGCACCGCGCAAGGCGTACGCCCTCCTCGTACCCTCCTGCCGATCGACCGCAATGCCGCCGACCGCCCCTTCTACTCGGGGAAGCCTGTTCTCCCTGATCGCCGCAGCCGTGCTCGCCCTCACCCTTCGCGCCACCGGATCACCACCAAGGGGCGCCAGCCCCGTACGGCTCGTCCCCTGACCTGTCCAGAACTCATCCGTCTGCTGCGCGTCCTGGTCCTACCGCCCATGAACCGCAGCCGCGACCACTTCCTGCACTGGACCACCTGGCGCCGCCGTCACCAAGCCATCGCCCGCCCCTGCCAGCAGCAGCGACACCGCTACCACGACAACCCATGACCGGAACTACAACTGCCGTGTCAGCTGAGCCAGTGGCGCCAGCGGGCTGCTGGCGGTTCGCAATGTCCTGAGGCGACCAAGTCCTGGTAGGCGCGCTCGTCCAATTCTTCCCAGGTCACGTCCTCCCCGTTCTCTGGGAGAGGCTGCCCGTCACCTCCGACGAATGCACCGAAGGCGACCTCACAGCTGGATGGACGCACGGTTTGGGTTGCGTACCACCCGAACGTGGAGAGGGCGACGACGCAGCAGGCCAGCACTATTCGGGCGCGATAGTCGTGTCTCACCAGCCGCATCGTAGACACCCACACGACGACCTCTTGGTGCGGCAGCCTGCTGGCCCACTTCCCATCCCCGCGCCAGCAGGGCGAGGTGAACTCCACATCTGGTGGAAGGGTGTTGCGCTGTCCCGTACTAGACCTTCGTCGTGCGTGGGCTCACCTGGGGAAACGGGCCGAGATCCTGTCCACGGATAGTCCACGGGCCCCGACATACGGCCGCATCGAGCGGCATACGACTGCGCACGCACGAAGACCCCGTACTCAGCGTCTCCGCTGGTCACGGGGTCTTTGGGCACTTCAGAAGGAGTACCCCCGGCAGGATTCGAACCTGCGCACACGGCTCCGGAGGCCGTTGCTCTATCCCCTGAGCTACGGGGGCGTGGCGCGCTGTGCGTGCCGACGGGTAGAACACTACCAGCCCGGAGGGGGTGGGTCGGAACGGGTTTCCCGGGGGCGTGGGGGCGTGGGCCGGGGCGGTTGGAATCAGGCAAAACGCGGACGCGGGGCGTATCGGACGCATACGCTCTGCGTGTGCAGGGCGCGTCCGGCCGGGTGCTCGTCGTGGACGACGACGAGGTGATCCGGCAGCTGATCAGGGTCAACCTGGAGCTGGAGGGCTTCGAGGTCGTGACCGCGGACGACGGTGCCGACTGCCTGGAGGTCGTGCACGGGGTGCGCCCCGACGTGATCACGCTGGACGTGGTGATGCCGCGGCTCGACGGGCTGCGGGCGGCGGCGTGCCTGCGCGCGGACCCGAGGACGCGGGAGATCCCGCTGGCGCTGGTGTCGGCGTGCGGTGCTGGGGGCCTGGGGGACCGTGAGGCGGCACGGGTGGACGCTGTGCTGGCGAAGCCGTTCGAGCCCTCGGTGCTGGTCGGGATGGTGCGGCGGCTGGCCTGCCAGGCGCGCTCGGCGCGCGGCCGGGGCGGGAAGGGTACCCCGTCGGTGCCGCACGGCTGAGGCGGTCGGCGGGTGTGCGGGAGCGGCAGCGGAGTTGCCGCTCCGAGGTGGGCCGAGGTGCGGGGAGCAGGGGGAGGAAGCGCGGCGCGCCGTCCCAGCAGACGGAACCCGTTGGCGCGATACCGCCCCTCCTCTCCTAGGCTGGGCCACGTGACACCGGCCCAGCTCTCGAGCACCGTGCAGCACGTTCTGCGCGGTGCGGTGGGCGATGCCGCGCCGGGGCGGGTGGTGGTGGAGTCACCGCCGCGCCGGGGGAGCGGCGACTACGCCACGGGCGCGGTGCTCCAGGCCGCCAGGGCGAGCGGGAACGACGCTCGGCGCCTCGCCGGCACGGTCGCCGACACCCTGGCCGGGGAGAGCGGCGTCGCCGGGGTCGAGGTGCAGGGGCCGGGGTTCCTCGACGTCACGCTGGACGCGGACGGCAGGGCCGCCCTCGTCCGCGCGCTGACCGGGCCGGACCACAGCACGCCCGACGCGCCCGCACAGGACGCTCGCCGCTGGGCCGAGGCGACGGGGGAGACGCCGGAGGCGTCGCTCCCGCGCACGGACGGCAGTTCCCTGTTCCGCGTGCAGTACGCCCACGCCCGCACGCGGGCGCTGCTGCGCAACGCCACCGACCTGGGCCTGCGGCCCGGGGCCGGAGCCGGCGGGCACGGGTACGGCGCTCCCGCCGAGCGGGGGCTGCTGGCGCTGCTCGCCGACCAGCGCCGGATAGCCGAGGCCGGGGACGCCGGGCGTCTGGCCCGCCACCTCTCCGCCGTCGCCGACGCCTGCCACGCCTTCCACGAGGCCTGCCCGCCCCTGCCCCGGGGGGACGAGAAACCCGGGGCCGCCCACCGCGCCCGCCTGGCTCTCACCGAAGCCTGCGGAACGGTGCTGGCCGGCGGCCTGTTCCAGCTCGGTGTCACCGCACCCGCACACCTGTAGAGGGAAACCAGCCACGCTCATGAGCAGATCCGCACACCCCGCCGGGCCCCGCCACGCCGACGTACTGCCCGAGGGGCACTACTCCGGCCCGCCCGCCGATCTCAACGCACTCGACCCGCAGATCTGGGCCCGTACGGTCGTCCGCGCCGACACCGGCGCGGTCACGGTCGGCGGGCTGGACGTCCGGGACCTGGCCGAGGAGTTCGGCACCCCGGCGTACTTCCTGGACGAGTCCGACTTCCGCGAGCGCTGCCGCGCCTGGCGGGACGCGTTCGGCTCGGAGGCCGACGTGTTCTACGCCGGCAAGGCGTTCCTCTCCCGCGCCGTGGTGCGCTGGCTGCACGAGGAGGGCCTCAACCTGGACGTCTGCTCCGCGGGCGAACTGCACACCGCGCTGGCGGCGGGCATGCCCGCCGACCGCATCGCCCTGCACGGCAACAACAAGTCGACGTCCGAGATCCGGCAGGCCGTCGAGGCCGGAGTCGGCCGGATCGTGCTGGACTCCTTCCAGGAGATCGCCCGCGTCGCGCACCTCGCACGGGAGCTGGGCACCGTGCAGAAGGTGCAGATCCGCGTCACCGTCGGCGTCGAGGCGCACACCCACGAGTTCATCGCCACGGCGCACGAGGACCAGAAGTTCGGCCTGGCGCTGGCCGACGGCCAGGCCGCCGAGGCGGTGCGCAGGGTCCTGCAGCTGGACAGCCTGGAACTGCTCGGCATCCACTCGCACATCGGCTCGCAGATCTTCGACACCTCCGGCTTCGAGGTCGCCGCGCACCGCGTCGTCGGCCTGCTGCGGCAGGTGCGGGACGAGCACGGCGTCGAGCTGCCGGAGATCGACCTGGGCGGCGGCCTCGGCATCGCCTACACCTCCGAGGACGACCCGCGGGAGCCGCACGAGATCGCCAAGGCGCTCGGTGACATCGTCACCGGCGAGTGCCGGGCGGCGGGGCTGTCCGTGCCGCGCCTGTCGGTGGAGCCGGGCCGCGCGATCGTCGGGCCGACGGCGTTCACGCTGTACGAGGTCGGCACCGTGAAGGAGCTGGAGGGGCTGCGCACCTACGTGAGTGTGGACGGCGGCATGTCGGACAACATCCGCACCGCGCTCTACGACGCCGAGTACAGCGTGTCGCTGGTCTCCCGCACCTCCGAGGCGGAGCCGATGCTCTCCCGCGTGGTGGGCAAGCACTGCGAGAGCGGCGACATCGTCGTCAAGGACGCGTTCCTGCCGGCCGATCTGGCGCCCGGCGACCTGCTCGCCGTGCCGGCGACCGGGGCGTACTGCCGCTCGATGGCCAGCAACTACAACCACGCGCTGCGGCCTCCGGTGGTCGCGGTGCGCAACGGCGAGGCGCGGGTCATCGTGCGCCGGGAGACGGAGGAGGACCTGGCGCGGCTGGACGTCGGCTGACGGGACGGGCCCGCCGGGCTCCCGGCCCGGCGGCCGCCGGGCCGGCGGGTTCCCGGAACAACGGGACGCACCCGGCCACCGAAGCGCGCAGGCGTGAGACGGGCGTTCCACATGCTGGATGGGGCGTGGACGAACCGGACCCGTGCGTGAGACTTGGACAACCACAACAGATGTGAGCGAGGTCGAATGATGCGTACGCGTCCGCTGAAAGTGGCGCTGCTGGGCTGTGGGGTCGTCGGCTCCGAGGTGGCACGCATCATGACGACGCACGCGCACGACCTCGCCGCGCGCATCGGCGCCCCGGTCGAACTGGCCGGGGTCGCCGTACGCCGCCCGGGGCGGGTGCGGGAGGGCGTCGCCCCGGAGCTGGTGACCACGGACGCGAGCGGTCTGGTGCAGCGGGCGGACATCGACGTGGTGATCGAGGTCATCGGCGGGATCGAACCCGCACGCGGCCTGATCACCACCGCCTTCGAGCACGGCGCCAGCGTCGTCACCGCCAACAAGGCGCTGATCGCCGAGGACGGCGCCAGCCTGCACGAGACGGCCGAGAAGTACGGCGCCGACCTCTACTACGAGGCCGCCGCGGCCGCCGCGATCCCGCTGGTGCGGCCGCTGCGCGAGTCGCTCGCGGGCGACAAGGTCAACCGCGTCCTCGGCATCGTCAACGGCACCACCAACTTCATCCTCGACCGGATGGACACCGCCGGCACCGGCTACGGCGAGGCGCTGGACGAGGCCACCGCGCTCGGCTACGCCGAGGCCGACCCCACGGCCGACGTCGAGGGCTTCGACGCCGCGGCCAAGGCCGCCATCCTCGCCGGTATCGCCTTCCACACGCGGGTGCGGCTGGACGACGTGCACCGGGAGGGCCTCACCGACGTCACCTCCGCGGACATCGCCTCCGCGCAGCGCATGGGCTGCACGGTCAAGCTGCTGGCCATCTGCGAGCGGGCGGCGGACGGCCGCAGCGTCTCCGCCCGCGTGCACCCGGCGATGATCCCGCTGAGCCATCCCCTGGCGTCCGTGCGCGAGGCGTACAACGCGGTCTTCGTGGAGGCGGACGCCGCCGGGCAGCTGATGTTCTACGGTCCCGGCGCGGGTGGCGCGCCCACCGCCTCGGCGGTGCTGGGCGACCTGGTCGCGGCCTGCCGCAACAAGGTCAACGGCGCGCGCGGGCCGGGCGAGTCGGCGTACGCGCAGCTGCCGGTCTCGCCCATGGGCGAGGTCGTCACCCGCTACCACATCAGCCTGGACGTGGCCGACAAGCCGGGTGTGCTGGCCCAGGTCGCCATGGTCTTCGCGGAGCACGGGGTGTCCATCGACACGGTGCGCCAGCAGGGCAAGGACGGCGAGGCGTGGCTGGTCGTGGTCACGCACCGGGCGTCCGACGCGGCCCTCACGGCGACGGTGGAGGCGCTGCGCGGCCTCGACACCGTGCGCGGCGTGGCCAGCATCATGCGGGTCGAGGGCGAGTAGCGAGTTTCGCGTGGCCGGCCGGCCGCGACGCACCCGTGCGAGGAGGCGCGGGCACGACGCGGCCGCAGAGGGGTTCCAGGGGAACAAGGGGTTCAAGGGGAGCAACGAGGACAATGACCATCATGGAACGCATGCCCGCCGGCGCCACCACCCACCAGTGGCGCGGCGTCATCGAGGAGTACCGCGACCGGCTGCCCGTCGACGCGGAGACCGAGGTCGTCACCCTGCGGGAGGGCGGCACGCCGCTCGTCCCGGCCCGTGTGCTGTCCGCCGCCACCGGGTGCGACGTGCACCTGAAGGTGGAGGGCGCGAATCCGACCGGGTCCTTCAAGGACCGCGGCATGACGATGGCCATCACGCACGCCAAGGCGCGGGGTGCGCAGGCCGTCATCTGCGCCTCCACGGGCAACACCAGTGCCTCGGCCGCGGCGTACGCGGTGCGTGCCGGGATGGTGTGCGCCGTGCTGGTGCCCCAGGGCAAGATCGCCCTGGGGAAGATGGGGCAGGCGCTGGTCCACGGCTCCAAGATCCTCCAGGTGGACGGCAACTTCGACGACTGCCTCAACCTGGCGCGCGGACTGTCCGAGAAGTACCCGGTCGCGCTGGTCAACTCGGTCAACCCGTCCCGCATCGAGGGGCAGAAGACGGCCGCGTTCGAGGTCGTCGACGCCCTCGGCGACGCGCCCGACATCCACGTGCTGCCGGTGGGCAACGCGGGCAACATCACCGCCTACTGGAAGGGCTACCGGGAGTACGCGGACCCGGCGACCGGCGGCCCCGCCACCCGTACGCCCCGCATGTGGGGCTTCCAGGCGTCGGGCGCCGCGCCCCTCGTGCACGGTGCACCGGTGACGGAGCCCAGCACCATCGCCACCGCGATCCGGATCGGCAACCCCGCCTCCTGGACGCTCGCCGAGCAGGCACGGGACGAGTCCGGTGGGTTCATCGAGTCGGTGACCGACCGTCAGATCCTGCGCGCCTACCGGCTGTTGGCGGCCGAGGAGGGCGTCTTCGTGGAGCCCGCGTCGGCCGCTTCGGTGGCAGGTCTGCTCCAGGCGGCAGAGCAGAACCGCGTCGATCCGGGGCAGCGCATCGTCTGCACGGTCACCGGGAACGGGCTGAAGGACCCCGACTGGGCGGTGGCCGGAGCGCCGCAGCCGATCGTGGTGCCCGTCGACGCGGACGCCGCCGCCGAACGCCTCGGGCTGGCGTGACGGGGACGGTCCTGCGCGCCTGACGGCGGCTCCCTCCCGCCTGACGGCGGCTCCCGCGGCGCGGCGAGCGACGGTCGCCGCGCCCGCCTCATGCCGGCCGGTCAAGACCGCGGGGCGGGTTTCGGCCATCGACAGGGCCGGCGGGTGCACGCCCGGTCCGGAGCGCCGCAGCTCACCGGCGGTGCGAAGCACGTACGGTGATCCGACACGCATCGTGCGCCTCCCGTGCGCCCTGTGTTGCCGGGGAACCTTCCTTCGATAGGCTGGGCCCCAACCCCCTCCCACGCACGTGCGACGGAAGCAACGATGTGCGGCTCCGTGGCAGGTGACGGGTGCGGTGCGGCACAGCCGTCGCGACCGCACCGCGCCGCCCCCGCACGTCGACCACGACCGCACGTCGGCACGACCCGCACGTGAAAGAAGAACCACACGAGGAGAGTCATCGGAAGATGGCCGGTCCCGCGTTCCGCGCAGCCGCCGTACGGGTGCGCGTCCCCGCCACCAGCGCCAACCTCGGCCCCGGTTACGACTCGATGGGCCTGGCGCTCGGCCTCTACGACGACGTGGTGGTCCGGGTCGCCGACTCCGGCCTGCACATCGACATCGCGGGCGAGGGCGCCGCGACCCTGCCGCGCGACGAGGACCACCTGCTGGTGCGCTCCCTCCGCACGGCCTTCGACCTGCTCGGCGGGCAGCCGCGCGGCCTGGAGGTGGTGTGCGCCAACCGCATCCCGCACGGCCGCGGCCTCGGCTCCTCCTCCGCCGCCATCTGCGCCGGCATCGTGGCCGCCCGCGCGGTCACCACGGGCGGCGAGGTCCGGCTGGACGACACCGCGATGCTGGAGCTGGCCACGGAGATCGAGGGCCACCCCGACAACGTCGCGGCCTGCCTGCTCGGCGGATTCACCATCGCCTGGACGGAGGGCGGCGCCGCCCGCGCGGTCCGCCTCGACCCCGCGGAGACGGTCGTTCCGGTGGTCTTCGTCCCGGAGAAGCCGCTGCTGACGGAGACCGCCCGCGGCCTGCTGCCGCGCAGCGTCCCGCACGTCGACGCGGCGCTGAACGCCGGCCGGTCCGCGCTCCTCGTCGAGGCGCTGACGAGGCGCCCCGACCTGCTGCTGCCCGCCACCGAGGACCGGCTGCACCAGGAGTACCGCGCGCCGGCCATGGAGGAGAGCACCGCGCTGGTCGCCCGGCTGCGCGCCGACGGCGTGCCCGCGGTGATCTCCGGCGCGGGCCCGACCGTGCTGGCCCTCACCGAGGGCGACGCGGCGGACAGGGTCGCCCGTTCGGCGGGAGAGCACTGGACGGCCAACCGGCTGGGCCTCGACGCCGCCGGGGCCGGCGTGCTGCCCCTGGAGACGGGCGGCACGTCCTCGTGAGATCGGATTGCCGGTGCGGGAGAGGGGGAATGTTTGTTGGAGCCGGTAGTGTTAACCTCAAGTCAGCACTCGCAGTCTCGTGGGTCGCGCCGACGACCCGTAGAGTGCGGTGCACGGTGTCCCTGTCAGGGACCACCTCTTCTTCCGGGAGCCCTCCTCACCGCTTGAGCATCCTGCCGAGCAGTGCCGTGCACGCTCCGGAACCGGCGTGATGGACATGTGTCACCGCTTCACGCCGAACCATTGAATGATCTTTCCGCCGTACGTACAGGTAGAGGCGGGACCACCGCCCCGGCCGGTCCGAAGGACGAGGGACCGCAGCCGGACAGCACGACCGGTCGCCGAGCCAGACAGGCCGACGCCCGCTCCAGGGAAGGACCCTTCGTGAGCGACACCACCGATCTGATGGGCGCCAACGCCGACAGCGCGACGAGCGCGGACAACGGCGCCGCGCCCGCCACGGACGCTCCTGCCGCCCCCAGGCGCCGGCGCTCGGGCACCGGGCTCGAGGGCATGGTCCTGGCCGAGCTCCAGCAGGTTGCCTCCGGCCTCGGCATCAGGGGCACCGCGCGCATGCGCAAGAGCCAGCTGATCGACGTCATCAAGGAACGGCAGGCCGGGGGCGGATCCGCACCGGCCGAGGCCAAGAAGGCCGCGGACGCGCCCGCCGACTCCGCCGAGTCGAAGCCGAAGCGCCGCACCACCTCCCGTGCCCGTACGGGCGACGACTCCGCCGACGGCGCGCAGCAGGCCGCGTCCGGCGACCAGGGGCAGATCGACATCCCCGGCCAGGGCGCCGACGAGCGCCGCAACCGTCGCGGCAAGGGTGACGGCAAGGCGGAGGCCGCCGTCGACATCGCCGAGGGCCGCACCGACGCCCCGAAGCAGGACGGCCGCGGCGACGACCGCGGTGACCGCGCCGACAAGGGCGGCGACGGGCAGGGCGGCGGCAAGGGCGGCCGCCAGCAGGACCGCCAGCAGCAGGACCGCCCGTCCAAGCGCGAGCGTCAGCGCGACCGCCAGCGCGGCAACAAGGGCAACGACGGCGGCGGCCAGCAGAACCAGGGCGGCGGCGGCAACCGCCGTGACGACTTCGACGACGACGGCGGCGGCCGCAGAGGGCGCCGGGGCCGTTACCGCGACCGGCGGGGACGCCGGGGCCGCGACGACTTCGGGGGCGGCGAGCCGCAGATCTCCGAGGACGACGTCCTGATCCCGGTCGCCGGCATCCTCGACATCCTCGACAACTACGCGTTCGTCCGCACCTCCGGCTACCTGCCGGGCCCGAACGACGTGTACGTCTCGCTGGCCCAGGTCCGCAAGAACGGCCTGCGCAAGGGCGACCACGTCACCGGCGCGGTGCGCCAGCCCCGCGAGGGCGAGCGGCGCGAGAAGTTCAACGCGCTGGTCCGCCTCGACTCCGTCAACGGCGTCGCGCCGGACGGGGGCGGCGGCAAGGGCAGGCCCGAGTTCACCAAGCTCACCCCGCTCTACCCGCAGGAGCGGCTGCGCCTGGAGACCGACCCGGGTGCACTGACCACGCGGATCATCGACATGGTCTCCCCGATCGGCAAGGGCCAGCGCGGCCTGATCGTGGCCCCGCCGAAGACCGGCAAGACCATGATCATGCAGGCGATCGCCAACGCGATCACCACCAACAACCCCGAGTGCCACCTCATGGTCGTCCTCGTCGACGAGCGGCCCGAGGAGGTCACCGACATGACGCGGTCGGTGAAGGGCGAGGTCATCTCCTCGACCTTCGACCGCCCGGCCGAGGACCACACCACGGTCGCCGAGCTGGCCATCGAGCGGGCCAAGCGGCTCGTCGAGCTGGGCCACGACGTCGTCGTGCTGCTGGACTCGATCACCCGCCTGGGGCGCGCGTACAACCTCGCCGCGCCGGCGTCGGGCCGCATCCTGTCCGGTGGTGTCGACTCGACCGCGCTCTACCCGCCGAAGAAGTTCTTCGGCGCCGCGCGCAACATCGAGGACGGCGGCTCCCTGACGATCGTCGCCACGGCCATGGTGGAGACCGGCTCCCGCATGGACGAGGTGATCTTCGAGGAGTTCAAGGGCACCGGCAACATGGAGCTCAAGCTCGACCGCAAGCTCTCCGACAAGCGGATCTTCCCCGCGGTGGACGTCGACGCGTCCGGCACCCGCAAGGAGGAGATCCTCATGGGCAGCGACGAGCTCGCCGTCGTCTGGAAGCTGCGCCGGGTGCTGCACGCCCTGGACCAGCAGCAGGCGGTGGAACTCCTCCTGGACAAGATGAAGCAGACGAAGTCGAACGCCGAGTTCCTGCTCCAGATCCAGAAGACGACTCCCTCGCCGAACGGCGGCGACTGACGCCGCCCGCACCCTCGGACCGGCACCGGGCCCGCCCCCACCGCGTGGGGGCGGGCCCGCCGCGTCGCCCCCGGACCCAGGCCGCGTGCACCGGGCGCAACGGGCGCGCCGGGGCAGGACGGCGGGGGCGCGGAACTCGTCGGCGTGCCGCCGGACGCGTGGGGTACTCGCCCCGTTCGCATGACGCCGGACGGGAGGAGCGCCTCGCGCGATGGCGGAGCAGGACAGCAGGACAGGGCACGGCGAGCCGGACGAGCGGCCCCGGGGCGGGCGGCACCGGGGCAGGCGGAGGCGCGCCCTCGTCGTCACCGCCTGGACGGTCGCCGCAGTCCTCCTCCTCGGTGCCGCGGGCCTCGGGTTCGTCTACTACCGGCTGGACGGCAACATCGCCGGCGTCGACATCAACGGCCGCCTCGGCGGCGACCGCCCCGAGGACATGCCGCACGGCTCCGTCGACATCCTCGTCCTCGGCTCCGACTCGCGGTCCGGCGAGAACGCCCGGTACGGCGACGACGACGGCTCCGCCCGCTCCGACACCGCCATGATCGTGCACGTCAACGAGGCGCACGACCGTGCCACGATCGTGTCGGTTCCCCGTGACACCCTGGTGGCCCGGCCGCCGTGCCGGAAGGCCGACGGCACCGTGGCGCCCGGCGCCGCACCGTCGATGTTCAACGAGGCCTACCAGGTCGGCGGGCCCGCCTGCGCGGTGAAGACCGTCGAGGCGATGACCGACATCCGCATGGACCACTACCTCGAGGTCGACTTCACCGGCTTCAAGGAGCTCGTCGACACCCTCGGTGGCGTGCAGATCACCCTGCGCGAACCGCTGCAGGACGCCGACAGCCACCTCGACCTGGCGGCGGGCAGCCACACCCTGGACGGTGAGCAGGCCCTCGCCCTGGTGCGCACCCGGCACGCGGTCGGGAACGGCAGCGACCTGGGCCGGATACAGCTCCAGCACGCCTTCCTGCGCGCCCTGCTCGGGAAGGTCGACGACGTCGGCCTCTTCAGCGACCCGGCGCAGCTCTACGACCTCGCCGACACCGCGACCTCGGCCGTCACCACCGACACGGAGCTGGACTCCGCCGCCGATCTGCTCGGCATGGCCAAGCTGCTCAAGGACGTGGGGCCCGGCGAGATCGACATGCTCACCATGCCCGTGCGCTACGACCCGGACGACCCCAACCGCGTCCTGCCCCTGAAGGGGAAGGCCGACCAGGTGTGGGACGCGCTGCGCGCGGACCGGACGGTCCCCGAGTCGGCCACCGAGGGCAGCGCGGGCTCCCGCAGCGACGCCGACGTCGTGCGCCGGGAACGCGGCTGACCGCGCCCCGCGCGGCGCGAAGGAACCCGGCGGCCCCGGTCCGGGCCGGAATACCGGACGCCTCCACCCCGTTTTGTTCGTGTGCGGCCAGTAGTGGCAGACTGGTACGTCGGCCCCGGTTCACGCGGCGCAATCCGCGACGCGACCCGGCGCCCTCCCGAACCTAGGAGACACCTTGAAGCGCGACATCCACCCGGAGTACACCGAGACCCAGGTCAGCTGCACCTGCGGGGCCTCGTTCACCACCCGTAGCACCATGTCCGGCGGCAGCATCCGCGCCGACATCTGCTCCGAGTGCCACCCGTTCTACACGGGCAAGCAGAAGATCCTCGACACCGGTGGCCGCGTGGCCCGCTTCGAGGCCCGCTTCGGCAAGAACGCCGGGTCCGGCAAGAAGAAGTAGCGACCCGACAGCGCCGGTCCCCGGCCGCCTCAGCGCAGGCGGCCGGACCGGCGCTTCGTCGTTTCACCGCCGTACGCGGCGCGTCCCGGCCCCCGGCTCCGTCCGGCAGCGACGGGACCGCGACGCCGCGGCGCCACCCGCGCCCACTCCAGACAAGGACAACAGCCGATGTTCGAGGCGGTCGAGGAACTGATCGGCGAACACGCCGACCTCGAGAAGCAGCTCGCCGACCCGGCGGTGCACGCCGACCAGGCGCGCGCCCGCAGGCTCAACAAGCGCTACGCCGAGCTCACGCCGATCATCAACGCCTACCGCGCCTGGCGGCAGAACGCCGAGGACATCGACACCGCGCGTGAGCTCGCCGCCGACGACCCCGACTTCGCCGCCGAGGTGAAGGAGCTGGAGGCCGGCCGCGAGGCCCTCACCGAGAAACTGCGCCTGCTGCTCGTCCCGCGCGACCCCAGCGACGACAAGGACGTCATCCTCGAGATCAAGGCCGGGGAGGGCGGCGACGAGTCCGCGCTGTTCGCCGGCGACCTGCTGCGCATGTACCTGCGCTACGCCGAGCGCACCGGCTGGAAGACCGAGCTGATCCAGTCCAACGAGTCCGACCTCGGCGGATACAAGGACGTCCAGATCGCCGTGAAGGCGAAGAGCAACGCCGAGCCCGGACAGGGCGTGTGGGCCCGGCTGAAGTTCGAGGGCGGCGTGCACCGCGTGCAGCGGGTGCCGGCCACCGAGTCGCAGGGCCGCATCCACACCTCCGCCGCGGGCGTACTGGTGCTCCCCGAGGCAGAGGACGTCGACGTCGAGATCAACGCGAACGACCTGCGCATCGACGTCTACCGCTCCTCCGGACCCGGCGGCCAGTCCGTCAACACCACCGACTCCGCGGTCCGCATCACCCACGAGCCGACCGGCATCGTCGTCTCCTGCCAGAACGAGAAGAGCCAGCTCCAGAACAAGGAGCAGGCGCTGCGCATCCTGCGCGCCCGGCTGCTGGCCGCCGCGCAGGAGGAGGCCGAGAAGGAGGCGTCGGACGCACGCCGCAGCCAGGTCCGCACCGTGGACCGCTCGGAACGCATCCGCACGTACAACTTCCCGGAGAACCGCATCTCCGACCACCGTGTCGGCTTCAAGGCCTACAACCTCGACCAGGTGCTCGACGGCGAGCTCGACCCGGTGATCCAGGCCTGCGCCGACGCGGACTCCGCTGCCAAGCTGGCAGCCTCGCAGAGTTGACCGAGCCCAGAGAGCCGACCCAGCAGCCCCCGCGTGGAGGACCGAAGGAAGTGCAGCCATCATCCGGGGGCGCCGGCCCCCGCTCCCGTCCGGTGCTGCTCGCCGAGGTCGCGCAGGCCACCCAGCGCCTCGCCGACGCCGGCGTGCCCTCCCCCCGCTTCGACGCCGAGGAGCTCGCCGCCTACGTGCACGGCGTGAAGCGCGGCGAGCTGCACCGCGTCGCCGACGCCGACTTCGACGCCCGCTACTGGGAGGCGGTCGCCCGCCGCGAGGCCCGCGAACCGCTGCAGCACATCACCGGCCGCGCCTTCTTCCGCTACCTCGAACTCCAGGTCGGCCCCGGGGTGTTCGTGCCGCGCCCGGAGACCGAGTCCGTCGTCGGCTGGGCGATAGACGCCGTACGCGCCATGGACGTCGCCGAGCCGCTGATCGTCGACCTGTGCACCGGTACCGGCGCCATCGCCCTCGCCCTCGCCCAGGAGGTGCCGCGGTCCCGCGTGCACGCCGTGGAGCTGGACGAGGGCGCGCACGGCTGGGCCGCGAAGAACGTCGAGGGCAGCCGCGTCACCCTGCACCACGGCGACGCGCTCCGCGCGCTCCCCGAACTCGACGGGCAGGTCGACCTCGTCATCTCCAACCCGCCCTACATCCCGCTCACCGAGTGGGAGTATGTGGCCCCGGAAGCCCGCGACCACGACCCGTCTCTCGCGTTGTTCTCCGGGGAGGACGGACTCGACGTCATCCGCGGCCTGGAACGCACGGCGCACCGCCTGCTCCGGCCCGGCGGCGTCGTGGTGGTCGAGCACGCCGACACCCAGGGCGGTCAGGTCCCGTGGATCTTCGCGGAGGACCGCGGCTGGGCGGACGCCGCCGACCACCCCGACCTCAACAACCGTCCGCGATTCGCCACTGCCCGCCGGGAGGTGCCCTGAGACATGGCACGCCGTTACGACTGCACCGACGCCACCGAGCGCAAGACCGGCCTGCGTGAGGCGGCCGCCGCCGTACGCCGCCGCGAACTCGTCGTGCTCCCCACCGACACCGTGTACGGCATCGGCGCCGACGCCTTCAGCTCGGAGGCCGTCGGCGACCTCCTGGAGGCCAAGGGCCGCGGGCGCAACATGCCCACCCCCGTGCTCATCGGCTCGCCCGACACCCTGCACGGCCTGGTCACCGACTTCTCCGAGACCGCCTGGGAACTCGTCGACGCCTTCTGGCCCGGCGCCCTCACCCTCGTCGCCCGCCACCAGCCGTCCCTGACCTGGGACCTGGGGGAGACCCGCGGCACCGTCGCCGTCCGCATGCCGCTCCACCCGGTCGCGCTGGAGCTGCTGAACGAGTTCGGGCCGATGGCCGTCTCCTCCGCCAACCTCACCGGCGCACCCGCCCCGCAGGACTGCGACGCCGCGCAGGACATGCTGGGCGACTCCGTCTCCGTCTACCTCGACGGCGGCCGCACGCCCGACCCCGAACCGTCCTCCATCGTCGACGTCACCGGCAAGGTCCCGGTGCTGCTCCGCGCCGGCGCGCTCAGCGCCGAGGAGCTGCGCAAGGTGGTACCGGACCTCGAGGTGGGCAGTTGACGCCTCCTCCCGAAGGGCGTGGCATACCGGTCCAGGCGGGCCCCGGCGAGGCCGGGGTCTTCCGCATCCTCCACGTCTCCACCGGCAACGTCTGCCGCTCACCGATCACCGAGCGGCTGACCCGGCATGCCCTCGCGGACCGGCTCGGCGGCCGGCTCAGCGACGGCATCGTCGTGGAGAGCGCCGGAACGTGGGGACACGAGGGTGCGCCCATGGAGGAACACGCGGCGGCCGTGCTGGTCGAGCACGGCGCCGACCCGACCGGCTTCCTGGGGCGTGAGCTGCTCGACGAGCACGTCATCCGCGCCGACCTGGTGCTCACCGCCACCCGGGACCACCGGGCGCAGGTGATCTCCATGGGGCATTCGGCGGGGCTGCGCACGTTCACGCTCAAGGAGTTCACCCGCCTGGTGCGGGCCATCGACCCGGCGACGCTGCCGCCCCCCGGCAGCGCCGCGGGCGTCGCCGAACGGGCCCGCGCCCTGGTGCAGGCCGCCGCCGCGCTGCGCGGCTGGCTGCTGGCGCCCAGCGCCGACGCGGACGAGATCTACGACCCGTACGGTGCGCCCATCCCGTACTTCCGGAGCGTCGGCGACGACATCAGCCACGCCCTGGACCCCGTTGTGACGGCGCTCACCGGGGTACCCGCACCCACATGACCCGGACGCGCGACCGGGCGCGCCACCGCCTGGACGCGGAGCGTCACGCCCGGACACGCGAAACCGCCGGCGGGCGCGAGCCGTCGTAAGGTGTGGAGGCCGGAGTGAGCCGTACCGCGAGGAACCACCGCAAGACCGCGAGACCCTGGGGATACGTTGCGTGAATACCTGCTGACGCTCTGCGTCACAGCCGCGGTCACCTACCTGCTGACCGGACCGGTGCGGAAGTTCGCCATCGTGGCCGGCGCGATGCCGCAGATCCGCGCCCGCGACGTGCACCGCGAGCCCACGCCGCGCCTCGGCGGCATCGCCATGTTCGGCGGCCTCTGCGCAGGCCTGCTGGTCGCGAGCGGGTTGACCAACATCGGTGTGCTTTTCACGCTCTCCGACGAGCCACGAGCGCTGCTCTCCGGCGCCACCCTGATCTGGCTGCTGGGCGTGCTGGACGACAAATGGGGCGTGGACGCCCTGGTGAAGCTGGGCGGCCAGACGATCGCTGCCGGCGTGATGGTCTACCAGGGTCTGACCATCCTCTGGCTTCCCGTTCCCGGAGTGGGCAACGTCGCACTCACCCCGCTGCAGGGCACGCTGCTCACCGTCGCCCTGGTGCTCCTCACCATCAACGCGGTGAACTTCGTCGACGGTCTCGACGGCCTCGCCGCCGGCATGGTCGGCATCGCCGCCGCGGCGTTCTTCATGTACGCCTACCGCATCTGGTACGGCTACGGCATCGAGGCGGCGGCGCCCGCGACGCTGTTCGCGGCCGTCCTGCTGGGCATGTGCCTGGGCTTCATGCCGCACAACATGCACCCGGCCCGCATCTTCATGGGCGACTCCGGCTCGATGCTGATCGGCCTCGTGCTGGCCGCCGGCGCGGTCTCCATCACAGGACAGGTCGACCCGGACCTCATCGTCACGGAGGCGGGTTCCGAATCGACCGCCGTCCGCGGCCAGGTGCCGCTGTACATGCCGCTACTGCTCCTTCCGCTGACGATCATCGCGGTGCCGATGATGGACCTGCTGCTGGCGGTCGTCCGCCGCACCTGGAAGGGCCAGTCGCCGTTCGCGGCCGACCGGGGGCACCTCCACCACCGGCTGCTGGAGATCGGCCACTCGCACAGCCGCGCCGTGCTGATCATGTACTTCTGGTCGGCGCTGATCGCCTTCGGCGCGGTGGCCTTCTCCGTGCAGGCCTCGTCCCTGGTGATCGTGCTCGTCGTCGTCGCACTCTGCGCGGTCGGCCTGGTGATCCTGCTCATGCCGCGCTTCACGCCCCATGTGCCCGCCTGGGCACAGGCGCTGGTCCCGCCGCGGTACCGGCGCCCCGTCGCCGAGAACGCCGAGCACGCCGACGAAGGTCCCGCCGACGCAGATTCGGCCTCCGGCCCGGACCCGGAGTCCGGGCCGTCCCGGGGGGCCGCCGAGGAGGAGAGCCGCGAACCCGCCCTCGCCGGCCTCCACGGCGCCACGGCCATCGGCGGCCGCCGCCACGGCCTCAACGATCGCGGCTGACCGGCGCCGTGGGGGCGTCAACGAGAGCACACTGGTCAACTCCCTTGTGTGACCGGCAGCACACGAGGTAGGTAAAGACCTCATCAAATAGTTTGTGATACCGTTCACGAGAACCCGGTGACACACCGAAGGGCCGCACTGAGACGGCCCTCCGGTGGGCGTTGTGCCCACTCAGCCGGGGATACGCTCGTCAACGACGACAGACGCCCCCGACTCCCCGGAGTACCCCCATGCCCAACGACGCCCGCATGCTCCTGCACTGCGCCGTCCCGACCGCCGCAGGCGGTGCCGTGGGCGCGGTCGTGAGTGGCCTGCTGGCCGGCGGCAAGGGAGCGATCGGCGCGGTGGCCGGAGCGGTGGTCGTGATCCTCTTCATGGGGGGTGGCCTCGCGGGTCTGCAGAAGACCGCGAAGTCGTATCCGCACCTCTTCCAGGCCATGGGCCTGCTGCTCTACACCACGCAGATCCTCCTGCTCGCCGTCGTCCTGATCGCCTTCAAGGGTACGACGCTGTTCGACGGCAGGGCGTTCGCCTTCACTCTTCTCGGGTCGACTCTCGTCTGGGTCGGCGCCCAGGCGTGGGCGCACTCCAGGGCCAAGATCCTTTACGTGGAGCCGGAGTCGACCACCGAGAAGTCCGAGCCGAAGACCGAGGCGCGCTCGTGAGGCGTAGGGCCGGTATAAGGACGCGTTCGAGCAACTGCTATGGTCCGATGCCATCTGCGGCGATGCAGCTGTGTCGGACGACCGGCTCTGCGTCTGTGAGCCGCCCCCAATTTCGTATGACCAGTCCAGTGCCGTTCCGCGACTCCGCGTCGCGCCGACACACCGAGGTAGCCGTATCCATGCGCAACGCAGAAGGAGCTCGCGGTGAGTGCTGACCAGATGCTCGCCTTCGAGACCGATTGCCACATCTTCGATGGATGCGGCTTCAGCACTGTTTCGCCGGGCCTGCACAGCTTTGTCTTCGAGCCGATGTTCACTGTCGGCGGCTTCGAGTTCAACAAGACCATGCTGCTGGCCCTGCTGGGCTCGCTGGCCATCCTCGGCTTCTTCTGGGCGGCCTTCGGCAACCCGAAGGTCGTCCCGGGCAAGCTGCAGATGGTCGCCGAGGCCGGATACGACTTCATCCGCCGCGGCGTCGTCTACGAGACGATCGGCAAGAAGGAGGGCGAGAAGTACGTTCCCCTGATCGTCTCGCTGTTCTTCTTCGTGTGGATCATGAACCTCTGGTCGATCATTCCACTCGCGCAGTTCCCGGTGACGTCGATCATCTCGTACCCGGCCGGCCTCGCGGCGATCGTCTACATCCTGTGGGTCTCTCTCACCTTCAAGCGCCACGGTTTCGTCGGGGCCTTCAAGAACTTCACCGGCTACGACAAGTCACTCGGCCCGGTGCTCCCGATGGCCATGACGATCGAGTTCTTCTCGAACCTGCTGGTCCGGCCCTTCACCCACGCGGTGCGACTCTTCGCCAACATGTTCGCCGGTCACCTGCTCATCGTGATGTTCACGATCGCGAGCTGGTACCTGCTGAACGGCTGGGGCATCGCCTACGCGGGTGTCTCGTTCGGCATGACCATCATCATGACCGCCTTCGAACTCTTCATCCAGGCTGTTCAGGCGTACGTCTTCGTACTGCTCGCCTGTGCCTACATCCAGGGCGCGCTCGCCGAGCACCACTGAGCCCCCTCACCGACCACCCGTCCTTCCGATGGCCAACCCCCATCGGATCGTGAAAGAGAAGGAAGAATCGGCATGTCCGCTCTCGAAAACCTCGCCGCCGTCAGTGGCTCGCTCGGCTCCGTCGGCTACGGCCTGGCCGCGATCGGCCCCGGCATCGGCGTCGGCATCGTCTTCGGTAACGGCACCCAGGCGCTGGCTCGTCAGCCCGAGGCCGCCGGTCTGATCCGTCAGAACCAGATCCTCGGCTTCGCCTTCTGTGAGGCGCTGGCCCTCATCGGCATCGTCATGCCGTTCGTCTACGGCATCTGATCAGCGGTCGCTGACAGCTTTTTGCGACGAAAGGCACTGATGTGAACGCCCTGACACAACTGGCGCAGGAGGGGCACGAACCGCTGAACCCCCTCGTCCCGCCGATCCCAGAGCTGGTCATCGGCCTGATCGCCTTCGCCATCGTCTTCGGTTTCCTCGCCAAGAAGCTCCTCCCGAACATCAACAAGGTTCTGGACGAGCGGCGCGAGGCCATCGAGGGCGGCATCGAGAAGGCCGACGCGGCCAAGCTCGAGGCGCAGCAGACCCTCGACCAGTACAAGGCTCAGCTCGCCGAGGCCCGGCACGAGGCCGCGCGGATGCGGTCCGAGGCCGAGCAGCGGGGCGCCGAGCTCATCGCGGAGATGCGGGCCGAGGGCCAGCGTCAGCGTGAGGAGATCGTCGCCGCCGGTCACGCGCAGATCGAGGCCGACCGCAAGCAGGCGGCCCAGGCGCTGCGTCAGGACGTGGGCACGCTCGCCACGACCCTGGCCGGCAAGCTGGTCGGCGAGTCCCTCGAGGACCACGCCCGCCAGAGCCGCGTCATCGACCGCTTCCTCGACCAGCTCGAGGAGAAGGCCGAGGCTGCACGATGAACGGAGCGAGCCGCGAGGCACTGGCTGCCGCACGCGAGAGCCTGAACTCGCTGACCGACAGCACGTCGGTCGACGCGACGAAGCTCGCCGACGAGCTGGCCGCCGTCACCGCGCTGCTCGACCGCGAGGTGTCGCTGCGTCGGGTCCTCACCGACCCGGCGCAGTCCGGCGAGGCCAAGGCCGAGCTGGTCGGACGCCTGCTGGGCGGACAGGTCGGCGGGGAGACCGTCGACCTGGTGTCCGGCATGGTCCGCTCCCGCTGGTCCTCCTCGCGCGACCTGGTCGACGCGACGGAGGGACTGGCGGACAGCGCCGACCTGATCGCGGCCGAGCGGGTGGGCGACCTGGAGGACGTCGAGGACGAGATCTTCCGGTTCGGCCGGACGGTCGCCTCCTCGCCCGAGCTGCGCGCCGCGCTGACCAGCCGCACCGCGCGGGTGTCGGCCAAGACCGAGCTGCTGCACACGCTGCTCGGCGGCCGGGCCAAGCCCGCGACCGAGCGTCTGGTGACGCGTCTCGTCACGCACCCGCGGGGACGTAGCCTGGAGAACGGGCTGGAGCACCTCTCCAAGCTCGCGGCGGAGCGCCGGGACCGTTCGGTCGCGGTCGTCACGTCCGCGGTGCCGCTGTCCGACGGGCAGCGGGACCGTCTCGCCGCCGTGCTGGCGTCCCTCTACGGCCGCCAGGTGCACCTCAACCTCGACGTGGACCCTTCAGTCCTCGGCGGGATCACGGTGCGCATCGGTGACGAGGAGATCAACGGTTCGATCGCGGACCGCCTCGGAGAGGCGCAGCGTCGGATGGCCGGCTGAGGCCGCTCCCACCGGGACGGCCTGGCCACACCAACTCAACAAGCATCACTAGCGGCCCGAGTTGGGCCGTAACAGACAAGACTTACGGGCCCAACAAGGAGAGCAGGGAACCCAGATGGCGGAGCTCACGATCCGGCCGGATGAGATCCGGGACGCGCTGGAGAACTTTGTCCAGTCGTACACGCCGGACGCGGCCTCGCGCGAAGAGGTCGGGACGGTCAGCGTTGCCGGTGACGGCATCGCGAAGGTCGAGGGTCTTCCCTCGGCC
This sequence comes from Streptomyces hazeniae, assembly GCF_031845485.1. Lineage (NCBI taxonomy): Bacteria > Bacillati > Actinomycetota > Actinomycetes > Kitasatosporales > Streptomycetaceae > Streptomyces > Streptomyces hazeniae. The sequence continues at coordinate 136,489 of NZ_JAVREQ010000017.1, read as the reverse complement.
ATGGCGAACGAGCTGCTGAAGTTCGAGGACGGCACCCTCGGCCTCGCCCTCAACCTCGAGGAGCGCGAGATCGGTGCCGTTGTCCTCGGTGAGTTCAGCGGCATCGAGGAGGGCCAGCCGGTGCAGCGCACCGGAGAGGTCCTCTCGGTCCCGGTGGGCGAGGGCTACCTCGGCCGCGTCGTGGACCCGCTGGGCAAGCCGGTCGACGGTCTCGGCGAGATCGAGACCGAGAGCGTGCGCGCCCTCGAGCTGCAGGCCCCCACGGTCATGCAGCGCAAGTCGGTCCACGAGCCGATGGAGACCGGCTACAAGGCCGTCGACGCGATGACCCCGATCGGCCGCGGTCAGCGTCAGCTGATCATCGGCGACCGCCAGACGGGCAAGACCGCGCTCGGCATCGACACGATCATCAACCAGCGCGACAACTGGCGCTCGGGCGACCCGGACAAGCAGGTCCGCTGCATCTACGTCGCCATCGGCCAGAAGGGCTCCACCATCGCGTCCGTGCGCGGCGCGCTGGAGGAGGCCGGCGCCCTGGAGTACACCACCATCGTCGCCGCCCCGGCGTCCGACCCGGCGGGCTTCAAGTACCTGGCGCCCTACACCGGCTCGGCCATCGGCCAGCACTGGATGTACCAGGGCAAGCACGTCCTGATCGTCTTCGACGACCTCTCCAAGCAGGCCGACGCCTACCGCGCCGTGTCCCTGCTGCTGCGCCGTCCGCCGGGCCGTGAGGCGTACCCGGGCGACGTGTTCTACCTGCACTCCCGGCTGCTCGAGCGCTGCGCGAAGCTCTCGGACGACATGGGCAAGGGCTCGATGACCGGTCTGCCGATCGTCGAGACCAAGGCGAACGACGTGTCGGCGTTCATCCCGACCAACGTCATCTCCATCACCGACGGCCAGTGCTTCCTGGAGTCCGACCTGTTCAACGCGGGCCAGCGCCCGGCGCTGAACGTCGGTATCTCCGTCTCCCGTGTGGGTGGTTCCGCCCAGCACAAGGCGATGAAGCAGGTCTCCGGTCGTCTCCGCGTGGACCTCGCCCAGTTCCGTGAGCTGGAGGCGTTCGCCGCCTTCGGTTCCGACCTGGACGACGCCTCGAAGTCGGCCCTGGACCGCGGTTCGCGCATGGTGGAGCTGCTGAAGCAGGCGCAGTACGCCCCGTACTCGACCGAGGACCAGGTCGTCTCCATCTGGGCCGGCTCCAACGGCAAGATGGACGACGTGCCGGTCGCGGACATCCGCCGGTTCGAGCGCGAGCTGCTCGACTACCTGCACCGCGAGCACAAGGGCCTGATGACCTCGATCGTCGAGGGCGGCAAGATGTCGGACGACACCGTCCAGTCGGTCTCCGACGCCGTGGACTCCTTCAAGAAGACGTTCGAGACCGCGGACGGCAAGCTGCTGGGCGAGGGCTGAGCATGGGTGCCCAGCTCCGGGTCTACAAGCGGCGGATCAAGTCCGTCACTGCGACCAAGAAGATCACCAAGGCGATGGAGATGATCGCCGCCTCGCGCATCATCAAGGCGCAGCGGCAGGTCGCGGCCTCCACGCCGTACGCGACCGAGCTCACCCGCGCGGTGTCCGCGGTGGCGCAGGGATCCGACAGCAAGCACGCCCTGACCACCGAGGCGGATCACCCGACCCGGGCCGCGGTTCTGCTGATCACCAGCGACCGCGGTCTGGCGGGCGGCTACTCCTCCAACGCCATCAAGGCGGCGGAGCAGCTGACCCGTCGGCTCGAGGGCGAGGGCAAGGAGGTCGACACCTACGTCGTCGGCCGCAAGGGCGTGTCCTACTACGGCTTCCGCAAGCGCGCGGTCGCCGGGTCCTGGACAGGCTTCTCCGACAGCCCGACCTACGCGCACGCCAAGATGGCGGCCGAGCCGCTGATCGAGGCGATCACCGCGGAGCAGGGCACCTCAGGGTCCGTCGACGAGCTGCACATCGTCTACACCGAGTTCGTGTCGATGATGACGCAGACGCCGGTCGACCGGCGCATGCTGCCGCTCACCCTCGACGGTGCCGGCGAGTCCGGCGCGGGCGCGGAGTCGGTCTCCGTCTCGAAGGGCGACGCCGCCCAGGGCGACGAGCCGAAGCCGGCGGCGAAGGGCGGCAAGATCCTTCCGCTGTACGACTTCGAGCCCTCCTCCGAGGACGTGCTCGACGCGCTGCTGCCGCGGTACGTCGAGAGCCGGATCTACAACGCCCTGCTGCAGGCGGCCGCCTCCGAGCACGCCGCCCGCCGCCGGGCGATGAAGTCGGCGACCGACAACGCCGAGGAACTCATCAAGTCGCTCACGCGGCTTGCCAACGCGGCCCGCCAGGCCGACATCACCCAGGAAATCAGCGAGATCGTCGGTGGCGCGAGCGCCCTGGCCGACGCTTCTGCGGGGAGTGACCGCTAATCATGACCACCACAGTTGAGACCGCGACCGCGACCGGTCGCGTCGCGCGGGTCATCGGCCCGGTCGTCGACGTGGAGTTCCCCGTCGACGCGATGCCGGAGATCTACAACGCGCTGACCGTCGAGGTCGCCGACCCGGCCGAGAACGGCAAGAAGAAGACCCTGACCCTCGAGGTCGCCCAGCACCTCGGTGAGGGCCTGGTCAAGGCCATCTCCATGGAGCCCACCGACGGCATCATCCGTCAGGCCCCGGTCACCGACACCGGCAACGGCATCACCGTGCCGGTCGGCGACGTCACCAAGGGCCGGGTGTTCAACACCCTGGGCAAGATCCTGAACGAGCCGGAGGCCGAGTCCGAGGTCACCGAGCGCTGGCCGATCCACCGCAAGGCCCCGGCCTTCGACCAGCTCGAGTCCAAGACCGAGATGTTCGAGACCGGCCTGAAGGTCGTCGACCTGCTGACCCCGTACGTCAAGGGCGGCAAGATCGGCCTGTTCGGTGGCGCGGGCGTCGGCAAGACCGTCCTCATCCAGGAAATGATCATGCGTGTGGCGAAGCTGCACGAGGGCGTTTCCGTGTTCGCCGGCGTCGGCGAGCGCACCCGTGAGGGCAACGACCTCATCGACGAGATGGCCGAGTCCGGCGTTCTCCCGCAGACCGCGCTGGTCTTCGGCCAGATGGACGAGCCGCCGGGCACCCGTCTCCGGGTCGCGCTGGCCGGTCTGACGATGGCGGAGTACTTCCGCGACGTCCAGAAGCAGGACGTGCTGTTCTTCATCGACAACATCTTCCGCTTCACCCAGGCCGGTTCCGAGGTCTCCACGCTGCTCGGCCGCATGCCCTCCGCGGTGGGCTACCAGCCGAACCTGGCGGACGAGATGGGTGTGCTCCAGGAGCGCATCACCTCGACCCGCGGCCACTCGATCACCTCGATGCAGGCGATCTACGTGCCCGCGGACGACCTCACCGACCCGGCCCCGGCGACGACCTTCGCGCACCTGGACGCCACGACCGTTCTGTCGCGTCCGATCTCCGAGAAGGGCATCTACCCGGCGGTGGACCCGCTGGACTCCACCTCCCGGATCCTGGACCCGCGCTACATCTCGCAGGAGCACTACGACACGGCCTCCCGCGTCAAGGGCATCCTGCAGAAGTACAAGGACCTCCAGGACATCATCGCCATTCTCGGTATCGACGAGCTCGGCGAGGAGGACAAGCTGGTCGTCCACCGCGCCCGCCGTATCGAGCGCTTCCTGTCGCAGAACACCCACGCGGCGAAGCAGTTCACCGGCCTGGACGGATCGGACGTTCCGCTGGACGAGTCGATCACCGCGTTCAACGCGATCGCGGACGGCGACTTCGACCACTTCCCGGAGCAGGCGTTCTTCATGTGCGGTGGCCTGGAGGACCTGAAGGCGAACGCCAAGGAGCTCGGCGTCTCCTGACGCGGTAGTCGGACGGCGGGCCCGGGTCCCGGCCCGGACCCGCCCCCGGCACCCCTTATCCTTTTCACCATCCACGTAAGCGAGGAGCCACTGTGGCTGAGTTGCACGTCGAGCTGGTCGCCGCGGACCGCAAGGTCTGGTCGGGCGAGGCCGGCCTGGTCGTCGCGCGCACCACGTCGGGTGATATCGGTGTCATGCCCGGCCACCAGCCGCTGCTCGGTGTCCTGGAGTCCGGCCCGGTCAACATCCGCACGACCGGTGAGAGCGGCGAGGGCACCGTCGTCGCCGCCGTGCACGGCGGATTCATCTCGTTCGCCGACAACAAGCTGTCTCTGCTCGCGGAGATCGCCGAGCTGTCCGACGAGATCGACGTCCAGCGCGCCGAGCGTGCGCTGGAGCGGGCCAAGGCGGACGCCGACGCCGCCGCCGAGCGGCGCGCCGACGTACGCCTCCGCGCGGTGACGGGCGCCCACTGAGGCCCGACGCCGCGGAGCAGACACTCAGCCGCGGACCGCACCGGAGCATCTCCGGGGCGGTCCGCGGCTGAAGCCATACCGGAACCGTCGACGTGCAGCCGGACGTCGAGACGATGCGAGGAGGTCGGTGAAGATGGTCCTCGCACTCGTGCTGTGCGGAACGGCCCTGCTCCTGGTGGTGCTGGCGCTGTTCGTCTTCGGCCTGCGACGGCGGCTGATCCAGCGCTCCGGCGGCACGTTCGACTGCTCGCTGCGCTGGGACGTGCCGGCCGAGGAGACCGGCGAGTCCGGCGGCAAGGGCTGGGTCTACGGCGTCGCCCGCTACAACGGCGACCAGGTCGACTGGTTCCGCGTCTTCTCCTACGCGCCCCGGCCGCGGCGCACGCTGGAGCGTTCCGGCATCGACGTCCGCGCCCGCCGCCTGCCCAGCGGCGAGGAGGAGCTGGCGCTCCTCTCCGACCAGGTCGTCCTGGGCTGCACCCTCTACGGCACCCGCGTCGAGCTCGCGATGTCCGACGATGCGTTGACCGGCTTCCTCGCCTGGCTCGAAGCCGCACCCCCCGGCCAGCGCGTCAACGTGGCCTGACGCCCGGGCCGCTCCCCGTCGGCTAAGTCCGAGCCGCCAGCCTTACGACGAAGTCGGACCAGGCGGTGGCAGTGAGAGAAAGCTTCGGACCGTGCACGTCCTTCGAGTCGGACCCGCCGGTGTCACGCGGTGCGTGAACGTCACACACCACATGACGACCCCAGGGCCGGTGGCCCACGGCCACGCTTCGTTGCCGGAACTCTCGATCATGCGGTCCCTTCGTCGGCGCCGGTACACGCACGGGACGTGCACGGTCCTCGTGCAGGACCATAAGTGACCGGCGGGGCGGACGCGGGAGCGTCGCCCTCCTTGGCCGGCCGTCGTGGCCCGGAGGGCCGGGCCACCGTGCCGGCCGCCGCGGCGCCGACGCAGGCGAGGGCGAGCCACTGGAGCGGATTCAGGTGCTCGGAGAGCAGCAGGGTGCCCGCGAGTCCGGCTGCGGCCGGTTCCAGACTCTGGAGCACTCCGACCACGCGGGGCGGCAGACGCCGCAGCGCCGCCAGCTCGAGGGAGTAGGGGAGTGCGGCAGACACCAGGGCCACCAGGAGGCCGTGCGCCAGTACGCGCGGCTCCAGCAGCGTGGTGCCGCTCTGGGCGGCGCCGAAGGGCACGGTCAGCAGCGACGCCCATGTCACCGCCAGAGCCAGTGGGCCGCCGCCCGTGCTGCGGGCGCCCGCGCGACTGCTCAGCAGCAGGTACAACGCCATCGACACCCCGCCGCCGAGTGCCAGCAGGACCCCGGGCAGGGGGGACTGCCCGCCTGACGGACCGTGGAAGAGCCAGATGCCGCAGCCTGCCAGCGCCGCCAGGCACACGTCCAGGGCACGGCGGGAGGCCAGCAGCGCGAGCGTGATCGGCCCCAGCAGCTGGAGGCTGATCGCCAGCCCCAACGGCAGATACTGCAGGGCCGGGTAGATCAGGTTCATCCCGGCTATCGCGGTGCCGAAAGCGGCCACGATCCCCAGCTCGGCGGCGGAGCGCGGCAGCGTGGGGCGGTGGAGGGCCAGCAGGACGACGGCGGCCAGCCCGAGACGCAACGCGGCCACGCCCATCGGCTCGACCGTGCCGAACATCTGCTTGCCCAGCGCCTGCCCGAACTGGACGCTGACCACGGCGCCCAGCACCAGCGCGGGTGCGGCGACCTGCCTGCTGCTCCTCATGCCTGCCAGAGTCCGGGACCCACACCGTGCAGGTCCATCGAAAGTTTCCGGTACATACCGTTTAGCCTGGGCTACATGATCGACCTGCGTCGGGTCCGGGTGCTGCGTGCGCTCGCCGAACACGGCACCGTGACGGCGACCGCCGCCGCGCTGCATCTGACGCCGTCTGCCGTCTCCCAGCAGTTGCGTCAGCTCTCTCGAGACGTGGGCGCCGAGCTGCTGCGCCAGGACGGTCGCCGGGTCCGGCTGACGACGGAGGCGCAGGTGCTGCTGCGGCACGCCGACGTGCTGTTCGCCCAGTGGGAGTCGGCGGCGGCGGAGCTGGCGGAGGCCGGACACGCCGCCGGCCGCGAGGTGGCCGGGAGCCTGCGGGTGTGCGGGGTGTCCTCGGCGCTGGCAGCACTCGCCGCGCCCGCCGTGCAGCAGCTACGGCGGTGGTATCCCCGGCTCGACGTCCGGCTTGCGGAGGAGGAGAGCGCCGACTGTTTCCGGCTGCTGACCGCCGAGGAGGCCGACATCGCGCTCGTGCTCCCGGGGCCGGACCTGCCGCCGGTGGTGGACCCGCGCTTCGAGTCCGTTCCGCTCCTGGACGACCGGCAGGACCTGCTGGTGCCGTCGGACCACCGGCTGGCCGGGGCGGGCGGTGGGGGCGAGCGGCTCGTCGAGCTGGCGGGGGAGGACTGGATCGTGAAGCGGCGTGACAACGACAGCTGGCCGCTGCTGGCGACGGCCTGCGCCGCGGCCGGGTTCACGCCGCACGTGGTGCACGAGGTGAAGGAGTGGTACGCGGTCTCCGCTCTGGTCGGCGAGGGGCTCGGGGTGTGCCTGTTGCCGCGCATCGTGCCGGTGCCCTCGCGCCACGCCGTGGTGCGGGTGCCGCTGCGCGGCGAGGTGGTGCCGTCCCGGCGGCTCCTCGGATGCGTGCGGCGGGGGAGCGCGGAGCATCCGCTGGTTGCCGCCGGGCTGGAGGCGCTGCGCCGCACCGCGCGGAGGGCCGGGGAGACGGAGGGCGGCTCCGTCTCCCCGGCCGGGTGAGGGTGTGTGTCAGCTCAGGCCGGTGTCGATGGCCGTGACGAGTTCGCCGTTCGTCGTGTCGCCGCTGAACTCCCAGAAGAAGGCGCCGCCGAGGCCCTGGTCCTTGGCGTAGGACATCTTGCCGTGGATGGTCTCGGGCGTGTCGTAGCTCCACCAGTTGTTGCCGCAGTGGGCGTAGGCGGTGCCGGCCACGGTCCCGGTCGTCGGGCAGCTGTTCTTGAGGACCTTGTAGTCCTCGATGCCCGCCTCGTAGGTGCCCGGGGCCGCGCCCGTCGCCGAGCCGCCGGGCTCGCTCTGGGTCACGCCGGTCCAGCCGCGGCCGTAGAAGCCGATGCCGAGCAGCAGCTTGTCGGCGGGCACGCCGATGGCCTTGAGCTTCTGGATGGCCGCGTCGGAGTTGAAGCCCTCCTGCGGGATGCCGTCGTAGCCGCGCAGCGGCGAGTGCGGGGCGGTGGGACCGTCCTTGTCGAAGGCGCCGAAGAAGTCGTACGTCATGACGTTGTACCAGTCGGTGTACTGGGCGGCGCCCGCGTAGTCGGCCTTCTCGATCTTGCCGCCGTCGGAGGCGTCCGCGGTGATGGCCGCGGTGACGAGCTGGTCGCCGAACTTCGCGCGGAACGCCTGCATCATGTCGCGCATGGAGGAGTAGCCGCTGCTGTCGCAGCTGAGGCCGCAGGCGTTGGGGTACTCCCAGTCGAGGTCGACGCCGTCGAAGACGCCTTCCCAGCGCGGGTCGTTGACGAGCTGGTAGCAGGACTCGGCGAACGCGGCCGGGTTCTGCATGGCCTCACCGAAGCCGCCGGACCAGGTCCAGCCGCCGAAGGACCACAGCACCTTGATGTGCGGGTGCTTCGCCTTCAGCTCCAGCAGCTGGTTGAAGTTGCCGCGCAGCGGCTGGTCCCAGGTGTCGGCGACGCCGTCGACGCTCTCGGCCGCGGTGTGGGCCTTCTCGATGGCGGCGTAGGAGTCGCCCATGGTGCACTTGCCGCCGGTGACGTTGCCGAAGGAGTAGTTGATGTGCGTGATCTTCTCGGCGGAGCCGCTGGTGTCGATGTCCTTGACGTCGTAGTCGCGGCCGTAGACGCCCCACTCGGTGAAGTAGCCGAGCTTGACGTGCCCGTCGGCGGGCGGCTCCGGGTCGCCGCCGCCGTCCGAGGTGGTGGACGCGGTGACGGTGGCGCCGGCCGGGCCGACCTGGCCGGCGGTGTCCTCGGCGGTGACCGCGTAGGCGTACTCGGTGCCGGGGGTGAGGCCGGTGTCGCGGTAGGAGGTGCCGGTGACGGCCGCGACCTCGGTGCCGTTGCGGAAGACGTGGTAGCGGGCGACGCCGTCGTCGTCGGTGGCCGCGGACCAGTTCAGGGTGAGCGAGGTGTCGGTGGCGGAGCCGACCGTGAGGCCGCCCGGTGCGGAGGGCGCCTCGTCGGAGGGGTCGCCGCCGCCGGAGCCGTCGCAGGGCTCGCCGTTGACGGTGCAGCCGGTGGGCTCGCCGGTGCCGGTGCCGTTGAAGCCGATGGTCGCGGACTGGCCGGGGGCGAGGTCGGCGTTCCAGCTCGCCGGGGTGGCGGTGTAGTGGTCGCCGTCACGGGTGACGGTGCCGTTCCAGTGCGAGCCGACGGTGGTGCCGGAGGGGAAGTCCCACTCCAGCTCCCAGTCCGTGAGGGTGGTGTCGCCGGTGTTCTCGACGGTCCACTGACCGCCGAAGCCGGTGTCCCACTGGGAGGTCCTGATGAACGTCGCGGTGGCCGACTCGGCCGCCTGCGCGGGGGTGGCCAGTCCGACCAGCAGGCCTATGGGGAGCAGCAGCGCCACGGCGAACGCCGTGGCCCTGCTGCGGATGCGTCGTACGGTTCCTGATCTCAAGGGTGCTCCTCGAGTCCGGTCCGGTGCGGTGGAGAGTCCGGAGGGGGTACGGGTGGGGACCGCGCCGCCTGCGGGCGCCTGTGGGTGCGCTCGCCGCGGTCACGGGGAGCGTAGAGAGGTCTGGACCACTGGTCAATAGGTCTGGACCAGAAGGGTCGTCAGTTCGTCGTGACGCCCCACTCCCGGGCGAACACCGCAGCCTGGGTGCGGCTGCGCAGCTCCAACTTCCCCAGCAGCCGGCTGACATGGGTCTTCACCGTGGCCTCCGCCATCGTCAGCCGGTCCGCGATCTCCGCGTTGGAGAGCCCGCGCCCGAGGCAGCCCAGCACCTCGCGCTCACGTGGCGTGAGTGCGGCCAGTCCGGGATGCGCCTCGCCGCCGCCCCGGCCCTCCGGGGCGGACGGGCGCGCGAACTCGGCGATCAGCCGCCGGGTGACCGCGGGAGCGATCAGCCCTTCCCCACGCGCCACCGTGCGGACCGCGTCGATCACCGCACTCGCCTCGCTGTCCTTCAGCAGGAAGCCCGCCGCCCCGGCCCGCAGCGCGCCGAACACGTACGCGTCCAGGTCGAAGGTGGTGAGCACCAGCACGTCCGCGAGCCCTTCGTCCGTCACCTGCCGGGTCGCCGAGACGCCGTCGAGCCGCGGCATCTGCACGTCCATCAGCACCACGTCCGGGCGCAGTTCCCGCGCCAGGCATACGGCCTCCTCGCCGTCTGCGGCCTCCCCGACCACCTCGACGTCCCCCGCGCTGCGCAGGATGAGCACCAGCCCCGCCCGTACGGCCTGCTGGTCCTCGGCCACGAGCACCCGGATCGCGGAACCTCCGGTCACCTCTTCTTCCTTCCCTCGGCGGGCAGTTCGGCCCGCACCCGCCACACCCGTCGCCCGTCCCCCTCGGGGGACGCGGGCCCGGCCGTCAGTGTGCCGCCCAGCAGCTCGACCCGTTCACGCATGCCGACGAGTCCGGCGCCCGAGCCGGGAGCGCGCGGACCGGACGGACGCCCGCCGCCCAGCGGGCTGGTCACCGTGACGGCGAGTCCGCCGCCGTCCCCGTCCGCTCCGCTCCCGCCGCCGCCCCCGACGTCCGCCAGGCGCACCGCGACCTCGCCGGGGGAGGCGTGCTTGAGCGCGTTGGTCACCGCCTCCTGCACGACGCGGTAGGCGGCCATCTCCACCGGCACGGGCGGACCGTCCCCGGCCCGCCGCGCGTCGTGCAGCGAGAACACCAGGTCCGTGCCGCCGGCGGCTCGGGCGCGCGCCAGCAGTGCGTCCAGGCCGTCCAGCCGGGGTGTCGCGTCCGGCACCGGCCGGCCCTCCGCGTCCCGCAGGATGCCGATCAGACGGCGCATCTCGGTGAGGCCCTGCACGCTGTTCTCGCGGATGACGCCGAGCGCGTCCCGGGTGGCGTCCCGGTCGTGCTGGAGCGCCTGGGCGGCGGTGGCGTGGATGGCGATGGCCGACAGGTGGTTGGCCACGATGTCGTGCAGCTCCCGTGCCATCCGGGCCCGTTCGGCGTTGACGGCCTGGACGCGGTCCGCCTCGGCCAGCAGCAGGGTCTGCTCGGCACGCAGCCGTTCCGCCTCCGCGGCCTCCCGGTGGCCGCGCACGACGACGCCGGTGAACGACGGGGCCAGGGTGATCAGGCCGGTGGCCATGCCGATCAGCAGCAGTTCGGGATTCCGCCAGACGGACACCGGCACCACCGTCGCCAGCACGGTGAGCGGCACGGTGGCCCGCGGCAGCCGGCGGGCCAGCTTCGGCCCGCCGTACACCACCGCGGCGTACACCAGGTCGGTGAACATCACCACGGGCGCGACCAGCGTGCCCGCCAGGGTGTCCAGGGCCAGCGCGGCGGTGCCCAGGACGAGCGCGACGCCGGGGGCGCTGCGGCGCAGCAGTTCGGTGCCCGCCATGACGGCCAGCGCGACCAGCGCCGCCCAGGAGGGCACGCCGAGCAGCTCCGGGCCGCCCTGGATGCCGGCGCCCCACAACGCAAGCCCTCCGGCCAGGCCCGCCGCGCCGATGAGCACGTCGTCGCGGTGCGGCCGGGCCGGGCGGCGGGGGAGCGGCAGGCTGGGCATGCGCCCATCACAGCACGCCGGCCGCCCCGTCGGCGTCGGCGCAGGGGCGGAGCAGGCCGGTACATCGAAGGATGCAGCGCGGAATCGTCGCCGGTGACGACGTGGACGACCGCGCGCGGCGGGAGGCTGGAGGGAGTCGCCGAGAGGAGCTCCCACCGTGCTGGTCGCCTTGATCATCGCCTGCGAGATCGGGTTCTGGGTACTGCTCGCCCTGGGCCTCTCGCTGCGCTACCTCGCCCGGATGCCGCGTGCGGGGGCCGCGGTGCTGCTGTGCGAGCCGCTGCTGGAGCTGGTGCTGCTGGTCGTCACCGCGATCGACCTGCGGAACGGCGCCGAGCCGGACTGGAAGCACGGCCTGGCCGCCGTCTACATCGGTTTCACCGTCACCCACGGCCACCACCTGGTGAAGTGGGCCGACGTCCGCTTCGCCCACCGCTTCTCCGGCGGCCCGCCCCCGCGCCGGGCGCCGAAGTACGGCACCGCGCGCCTCGTGCACGAGTGGAAGACGGCCGCCCGCTGGATCGGCGCCGCGGCGATCGCGGCGGCGCTGCTCCAGGCCGCGATCTGGTACGTCGGCGACACCGGCCAGGTGACCTCGCTGCGGGACTGGCAGGCCAAGATGGGCCTCCTCGCCGGCATCAACCTGGTCATCGCGCTGAGCTACACCCTCTGGCCGAAGCAGGCGCCCGCCGGGGCGCCGTCCGGCGAGGCGCGGCGGCCGGAGGGGGAGACCGTACGCCGTTGACGCCGCACGGCACCGGGGCGCCGGGCGCGCCCGACGCGCGAAACGGGCGGGGCGGCTCCGATTCGCCCGGAGCCGCCCCGCCCGCGCCTGCGGCCGACCGCCCGTGGGTGACGGGCGACGGGGGTGTCAGCCGCAGTGGTCGGCGTGCTCCTGGCCGGTCATCGCCCGGGTGTGCTGCGTCGTGGTGTCCGGCGCGTCCGGCACCGGACCGGTGGCGGTGAACGGCACGTACCAGTAGTAGTGGCCGTAGTAGCGGTCGGGGAAGTGCAGTTCGTACCGGCCGCTGACGGTCTGCAGCTGCGTCTCGCGGGTCACCCAGCCGACCTCGTTCGGGCGGACGTCGATGTAGGTCGTGGCGGATTCGGTGTGCGAGTTGGACCAGGTGTGCTCGTAGCTGGCCTCGATCGTCACCTTGAAGACCTCGCCGAAGCCGTACTCGGCGCTCATCGAGACACCGACGCTGTTGCTCTCGCCCGTGGTGTCCGACCAGCCGACGCCCGAACGCTGCGGGTCCTGGGTGCAGTTGAAGGCGGAGTGGCCGACCTGGTGGGACGGGCCCATGGACAGCTGCGGCGGGCCGTCGGGGTGGAAGATGCACACGTCGGTGCCGTTGTTGCACTTCTCCAGCAGCTGGCGGGCCGTCGGGGTCTCCTCGGCGGGGGCCGCCTGGGCGGCGGTCGGGGCCACGACGGCGCCCGCCGCGGCGGTCATCGCGGCGGCGAGGATGCCGATCCGGGTCCTTCTGCGTGTGGTGGGCATGGGGGTACCTCTCGAACTGTGGGGGGTGGTGGTCGGGTGGTGCCGGTAGGCGCGTCGGAAGGCCGGCGTCAGCTGAAGCCGATCGACTCCGTCCGGTCGTTCATGAAGGACCCGATGTCGGGGGTGTTCTCCTTGAACGGGCCGTCCCGGTCGCCGCCGAGGTTGGGCTCCGGGTACAGCCAGAGCCAGCAGTTCGCCCAGGGCTGGACGGACGTGATGCTGTCCTTCCACCCGTCGCCCAGGTCGTACTGCCAGTTGACCCAGCCGTCCTTCTCGCAGGGCTGCGGGCCGTAGATGGTCAGCGAGGATCCGCCGTAGTTGGCGTGCTCGAAGAACGTGCCCTGGATGACCTCTCCGGCGAGAGACGCGCGGAAGCCGTCGTCCCGTGCCGCCGCGCGTGCGGAGGCGGGTACGTCGTCGACGCGTCCGCTCGTGGCCGCCTCCACGGCGGCGCCGAAGGTGGCGAAGCAGCGCTCACCGCCGCCGTCGGGCCCGACGACGCAGTGCCGTTCGCCCGGCGCGTCGGTCCCCGGCCCGGCGGCCGGAGCGGCCGCCGCGCTCGTCGTGCCGCCGAGTGCGGCCAGTACGGCGAGCGAAGCCACCGCCGCTCGCGCCTTTCCCGTCGATATCGATCTGCGTGCCGGCACGTCGTGCCTTCCCTTCTCCTGTGGGGTGAGAGCGCTCCCGATCCTGCTCGCGGAGAACACGCCCAAACCCAGGGCCCGTTATTGCCCGGGATCCCCCTGCGTCGCGCCAGCTCGCGTCGTCGGCCGTGACCGGAATTGTGGGAGGGCCTACCGGCCGGTAGGCCCGTGGTGGACGCGGCGGCGCAGCAGCACCAGCAGCCCGGCGGCGCCCGCGAACGCCGGCACGGACGCCCCGCGCAGCACCGCCTCGATGGCCGGCCCGTCCGCCCCGGCCGTGGACGCCGCTCCGCTGACGACCTCCAGCACCGACGCCGCCACCGCCACCGCGACGGCGCCGAGCAGCACCAGGGAGGTGAGCACGATGCCCGAGGCCGCGGCCCGGTCCCGTTCCTGCACGTACGACTGGGTCGCGACGTTGGTCAGCGACCACCCCAGGCCGACGCCCACCCCGCACACCGCGAAGACGACGGTGTACCAGCCCAGCGGCTGCACCCACGTCAGCACCAGCAGCGCCACCCCGCTGGTCAGCATCCCCGCCGCCATCGGGCCCTCGGCGCGCCACCGTTCGGCCAGCCGCCCGGCCCAGTAGCTCGCCCCGCCGGAGCCGCCGGACAGGGCGAGGAACACCAGGCCGGCCTCCAGCGGCGACAGCCCCCGCACCTGCTGGAGATAGAGAGCGGCGAGTACCGCGATCAGCGCGTAGACGGCGTTGGACAGCGAACCGGCCAGGGTGACCACGTCGAACGCCCCGTTGCGGAACAACGCCAGGTCGATCAGCGGGTTGCGCACCCGCGCCTCCAGCAGCACGAACAGCGCCAGCAGCACCGCCCCCGCGGCCATCAGCAGCACGGTCCGCGCCGATGCCCAGCCCCACGCCTCGCCGCGGTCGAAGGCCAGCATCACGCAGACCAGCCCGCCCGCCACGGTCAGCACACCGGGAACGTCCACCTGACGCACCGCCGCGGCGTCCCGGCTCTCCCGGACGAACCGCAGCACCAGGGCCATGGCCGCCGCGCACAGCGGGACGTTGACCAGGAACACCGCCCGCCAGCTCACGTGCTCCGCGAGCACGCCGCCCACGAACGGGCCGACGGCGGTGCCCACCGCGCTGAACGCCAGCACCGTCGAGACCGCACGGGCGAGGCGTGCCTGGTCGAAGCGGGAGGCCACCACCGGCACGGCGACCGGGAAGACCACGGCCGCCGCGGCACCCTGCACGACGCGCGCGGTGATCAGCCACGCGGGGTTCTGCGCGGCGGCGCAGACCACCGAGACGACGGCGAACCCGGCCAGGCCGACGAGGATGACCTTGCGCCGCCCCCACAGGTCGGCGAGGCGTCCGCCGGCGATCATCAGTGCACCGAGCGCCAGCATGTAGCCGCTGACCAGCCACTGGAGGTCGGTGACCGACGTGTCGAAGTCACGGGCGATGACCGGAAGCGTCAGGTTCAGTGCGAACCAGTCCATCTGCACGATGAACATGGACAGCGCTGCGGCGGCGATGACCGCACGCTCCCGGGACGAGTAGCGGGCCGGAGCCCGGTCGGACCCGGCCGTCCGCGAAGCCACCACTCAAGGCTGACATGACCACGTGAGCCTCGCACGCGCGGCTCAGCGGGCGCGGGTCCTGCCGTCGCGGCCCTCGTGCGGGGGCCGTGGCCGCGCGGGGGCCGCCACCGAGGTGCGGCCCCCTCCCGCCGACCGCAGCATGGAGGCAGGCGCAGGCCCTCCCGGCCGCCCCGGACCCACGGACACGCCATGGAACTCTTCGAGGACCCGCTCTTCCAGACCTTCGCCGAGCGCGTCGCGATGACCGCCACCCGGGGCGGTGCCGAGTGGGGCGAGGTGCGGCTCACCGCGGAGCGCGTCAGCGAGGGCGACCGTGACAGCTGGCACGAGGAGTGGACCCGCACCGCCCGGATCGTCGAGGGGTGGGCCGAGGAGTCCGCGCGTGGCGGCCACCGGGTCAGCGCGCGGGAGGCGTTCCTGCGGGCCTGCACCTACCACCGCATCGCGTACTACCCGCTCTTCGGCGAGCCCGTGGACCCGCGGCTCGTCATGTCGTTCGGCCGCTCCGCCGCCTGCTTCGAGCGGTTCGCGGCGCTCGCCGAGCCGCGGCTGCTTCCGCAGGAGATCCCGTACGAGGGCACCACGCTGCCCGGCTGCTTCTGCCCGGCCGACGCGAGCGGCACCCCGCGACCGCTGCTGATCGCGGTCAACGGCTACGACTCCGCCCTGCCCGAGATGTACTGGTCGCACGCCGTCCCCGCGCTGCGCCGCGGCTACCACTGCCTGCTGGTGGACGGGCCCGGCCAGGGCCGGGCCCTGATCGAGCAGGGCCTCCACCTGCGTCCGGACTGGGAGCACGTGATCGGCCCGGTGGTCGACCACGCCCTGACCCTGCCCGGTGTCGACGGCGACCGGCTGGTGCTGATGGGCTGGAGCCTGGGCGGCTACCTGGCGCCGCGCGCCGCCGCCGGCGAACCACGCGTCGCCGCGCTGGTCGCCGACCCGGGTCAGTGGGACATGATCGACGCGTTCCGTACGCAGCTGCCGCTGCCGCGCGGACTCCGCGACCGCCTGCCGGACGTCGACCCCGGTGAACTCGAACCCCACCTCACGCCGTTGGTGGAGAACCCGGTGCACTGCTGGAAGATGGTGCAGCGCGCGATGTGGGTGCACGGCGTGAAGAACCTGGGCGAGTACGTCGTCGACACCGGCCGCTACCGCCTCTCCGACGTCGCGGCGCGGATCGCCTGCCCGACGCTCGTGGCCGTGGCCGAGGACGACCCGGTCGGGGCCGCCGCGGAGACCCTGTACGACGCGCTCACCTGCCCGCGCACCCTGGTCCGCTTCAGCGAGGCGGAGGGCGCCGCCGACCACGTCGAGTGCTGGAACCGTTCCCGCTTCGACCAGCGCGTCTTCGACTGGCTGGACGACGTCCTCGCCTGACCGCCCCGCCCGGCCCCGCCCGCTCGCCCGAGCCGAGCCGTCAGCGGTTCTCGCCGGGCACCCAGAGGACGTCGCCGACGTCCTTGTTGGCGGTGCGCGCGAGGATGAACAGCAGGTCGGAGAGCCGGTTGAGGTAGGTCGCGGTGAGCGGGTTCATCGTGTCCGCGTGCTCCTGCAGCGCGGCCCAGGTGGAGCGCTCGGCGCGGCGGGCGACGGTGGTCGCCTGGTGCAGCAGCGCCGCCCCGGCCGTGCCGCCCGGCAGGATGAAGCTGCGCAGCTTCTCCAGGCCGGCCAGGAAGCGGTCGCAGTCCTCCTCCAGCCTGTCGACGTAGGACTGCTCGACGCGCAGCGGCGGGAACTCGGGGTTCTCCACGACCGGGGTGGCCAGATCGGCGCCGACGTCGAACAGGTCGTTCTGCACACGCACCAGCACCTCCTTCACCTCCTCGGCGAGGCCGCCGAGAGCGAGGGCCACACCGATCGCGGCGTTCGCCTCGTTGGCGTCGGCGTAGGCGTCGATCCGGGTGTCCGTCTTCGCGGTACGGCTCATGTCGCCCAGGGCCGTCGTACCGTCGTCACCGGTGCGGGTGTAGATGCGCGTCAGGTTGACCATGCGTGCAGCGTAGCGCCGGACGGGACCGTACGAGCAGGCCGAGGGGCCCGTGGCGCCGCCACGGGCCCCTCGTGGCCCCCGGTCCGCGACGACGCGGCCGGGGCGCCCCGGGCGGCTCCTGCGAGCAGAGCCGTCCGGGCTCAGTGCGCCGGCGGCCCCCCGGCGTGCGCCTGCTGCGACTCGGCGAGGATCTCCTCCACGCGGTGGCGCGGAAGGGCGGTCCTCAGGGACACCCAGATGGTCAGCAGGGCCAGGACGAACGTGGCGACCGCGCCGGTGCCCAGGCCGAGCCAGCCGAGGTTCCCGGCCTCCTCCGACTCCGCCGGGTAGCCGCCGACGAAGCTGATCACCGCCAGGCCCGCGAACCACACGAACACCCAGGAACCGGCCGCGAGGTCGAGCTTCGGGTGGTCCTGCCGGGAGAACCGCAGGAACGCCGCCATGAGGATCCAGCCGAGGATCAGCAGGAGGAACAGCTTCCAGTTCTGCTCCCAGCCCGTCCAGTAGACGATCAGGTTCGTCGACCACAGCGCCAGGAAGCCGACGACCCAGACCGTCCTGTCGCCCAGCCGGTACGGGCGGTGCTGCTCCGGGAGCTGTTTGCGCATGGCCAGCAGCACGATCGGGCCCGATCCGAAGGACAGCACGGTGGCGCTGGTGAGGAACGGGACCAGCTGTGCCCAGCCCGGGAACGGCAGGAAGAACAGGCAGCCGACGACGAACGCCAGCAGCAGGCTGACCCACGGCACGCCGTTCCTGTCGACCTTGGCCAGATTCGCCGGTGCGTTGCGGTTGCGGCCCATGGCGTAGGAGAGGCGCGCGGTGACGCCGGCGTAGATCATGCCCGTGTCCCCCGGGGAGATGATCGCGTCGGCGTAGAGCAGGCCGGCCAGCCAGACCGCGCCCAGGATGCCCGCGATGGCGGCGAGCGGACCGAAGACCGCGAGCACGTCGGTCTCGCCGGTGAAGTTGGCGCCGACTTCGGCCCAGCCGCCCTCGGTGATGGCCTCGGACGGGACGGATCCGATGAAGGCGACCTGCAGACCGACGTAGAGGATGCCGCAGATGACGACCGAGCCGATCAGCGTCAGCGGGATGTTCTTCTTCGGGTTGTCGGTCTCGCCCGCGAGCTCCACGCCCTGGCGGAAGCCGAAGTAGGAGAACGCGATGCCGGCGCTGGCGACGGCGGAGAACACGCCCTTGGCGCCGTACGGGGCGAAGCCGCCGAACTCGTCGCCGGCGAAGTGGTCGGTGTTGAACGCGAGGGCGACGAACACCGCGATGACCAGCACGATCATCAGCAGCTTCCACCACACCAGCAGGTTGTTCAGCCGCTGGAACCAGCGCACACCGAAGAAGTTGACCAGGACGAAGAGGCCCATCAGGAGAACCGAGACGACGGTGCCCCAGGCCGTCAGCGTGGGTTGTCCGTCCTTCACGTCCTGCAGCCAGGGAAGCCAGTTGTTCGAGTACTGCACGACGGCGAGCACCTCGATCGGTGCCACGGCCGCGGCGGCCACCCAGGTGAGCCAGCCCATCGTGAAGCTGGTGAAGGAGCCGTAGGAGTAGTGCGGGTAGCGGGCGACGCCGCCGGAGTGCGGGAACATCGTCCCCAGCTCCGAATAGCTCATCCCGATGAAGATGAACATGACGCCGCCGATGATCCAGGAGAGGATCGCCGCGGGCCCCGCCATCTGCGACGCGAAGAGTGCTCCGAAGAGCCAGCCGGAACCGATGATCGACCCGACCGCTGTGAACAGCAGCCCGATCGTTCCGTAGTCCTTCTTCAGACGCCGGTCGTCACCCGGTGCGTCCGCCGAAGGGTTCGTGGTCACGTCGGCCATGGAGCGGCCACCTCCTGCTGTCGGTGCGTCGGTGCGGGCCTGCTGGAGAGCCGGTGGCAGCGGAGGAACCGATGTGCCGGACACAGACCCACAGCAGAGTGCGCACCTTCACCTTTGCCTGTCCAGGGCGAAACGGCCTGCATTTCCCTGCCTGCAGTATCGGTTCGGGCAAGGAATCTTAAATGGCAGGTATAGCTGAGCGTCATGTTGCAGCACGTCGACATGTGGGGATTATGTCGCTCTTGTCCGTGAAGTCCGCGCACTCGGTGCGAGTGGCACCCTCGCGCGGCGTCCTCCGGTTCCCCCGGTGGCGGGCGCCCGTCGCCGGAGATCCCGGAAGCCGGGTCGCCGGATCGCCGGGGGATCGGGCATAGCGCGGCGAAACGGACGCCCCGGGTGTGACGTCCGCCATGTGAGACGTGACGCGTGTCTCTTCGCCGCCTGAGGGTCCGTCCGAAGCGCTAGGGTCCCGCCAACAGCTCGGATGCTCCAGGGAAGGAAGCGTGTCGTGGCGAAGAAGCTCGCCGTCATCGGTGCCGGTCTGATGGGTTCCGGCATCGCGCAGGTCTCGGCCCAGGCGGGCTGGGAGGTGGTCCTCCGCGATGTGACCGACGAGGCGTTGCGCCGTGGCACGGACGGGATCAAGGCGTCCTTCGACAAGTTCGTCGGCAAGGGCAAGATGGAGGCCGCCGCGGCCGAGGCGGCGCTCGGCCGGATCACCACCACCACCGAACTGGACGCCGCGGCCGAGGCCGACGTCGTCGTCGAGGCCGTCTTCGAGAAGATCGAGGTCAAGCAGGAGATCTTCCGCGCCCTCGACGGGTTGGTGAAGGACGAGGCGGTGCTCGCCTCCAACACCTCCGCCATTCCGATCACCAAGATCGCGGCCGCCACCCGCCGGCCCGAGCGCGTCGTCGGCACCCACTTCTTCTCGCCGGTGCCGATGATGGGGCTGTGCGAGCTGGTGCGCGGTCACAAGACCAGCGACGAGGCGCTCGCCGCCGCCCGCGCGTTCGCGGAGTCGGTCGGCAAGACCTGCATCGTGGTCAACCGCGACGTCGCCGGCTTCGTCACCACCCGCCTCATCGCCGCCCTGGTGGTGGAGGCGGCCAAGCTCCACGAGTCCGGCGTCGCCTCGGCCGAGGACATCGACACCGCCTGCAAGCTCGGCTTCGGCCACGCCATGGGCCCGCTCGCCACCGCCGACCTGACCGGCGTCGACATCCTGCTGCACGCCACCGAGAACATCTACACCGAGTCGCAGGACGGCAAGTTCGCGCCGCCGGAGCAGATGCGGCGGATGGTCGACGCCGGCGACCTGGGCCGCAAGAGCGGCAAGGGCTTCTACACGTACTGACCGCGCGGCGGCCGTTCCCCCGGCCCGGCACGGCGGTCCGGGGCGCGTCCTCCGCAGCACCCGTGAGAGGGCGTCCCGGCCCGCCGTTCTCACCCGTGAGGGTGAATTGCGTATCGGTTGGACCACGAACGGCAACTCGACGGACCGTCAGGTCGTCTCCCCTGGAGAGGGGTTCCGGCCCTTCGCCGTGCGGCGTGCCCCGGCCGGGGTCCGGCGGCGCGGAGCATGCGCGAGCACGACGGGACCACACGTACGACACAGGACGCAGCCACACGATCCATACCGGGAGCGGTTATGCACATCAGGGGCGACCACGCAGAGCTGGTCGTCGGGGGGCGCCTCGACGTCCGCAGCGCAGCGGACGCCCGTACGGCTCTTCACGGCGCCGTCGACGCGGGCGAGGGCGACCTCGTTCTCGACCTGGCCGAACTCGAGTCGTGGGACGCCACCGGGCTGGGCGTCATCATGGGTGCGCACCGCCGGGCGGGGCGCTGCGGGCGGCGACTCGTTCTGCGGCGCGTACCGCCGCAGATGCAGCGCCTGCTCGTCGCCACCCGGCTGCACCGGATCCTGGCCATCGAGGACGCCGTCGCCGCCCCGCAGGTCGGAATCCTCACCAAGCCGTGACGTCCCGCCCCCCACACGAGCACGGCCCCTCGTGGATACTGTGCCGGACACTGCGATGGGGCGGAGGCCATGGTTCAGCACGAGAGTGACCAGTCCGGTGAGGAGCACGCGGACGAGCGGGGCGGTGGTCCCCTCGCCCGCACGGTCAGACTCATATCGGGCGACTACCTGCTGACCGTCAACCCGGTCGACGGCAGCGAGATCGAGCCCTGCCCGCCCGGACAGCGCCCCGGAAGCCCCCGGCGCCGCGCTGCGGGAGAGCGGCCCGAGGCCGGCCGTCCCGGCACCGGACGCGGCTCCGCCGGCGTCGGCGGGAGGCGCCCCGTCCTGCTGGAGCGGGACGAGGAGCGCGAGCGCCTCACCCGCCTGCTCGGCCGGGGGCGGTCCGTCCGTCTCACCGGGCCCCGCGGCTCCGGCCGCACCGCCCTCCTGGAAGCCGTCGCCGCCGACGCGGCGACCCTGGCCCCGGACGGCGTGATCCGGCTCAGCGGCTACCGCCGCGGGGTCACCGACGTCCTCCAGGACCTCTTCTCCGCCGTTCATGACGCTCCCGCCCTGCGCCCCGACCGGCGCCGCCTGCGCGAGGCGCTCTCCTCGGTCGGCGCGGTCGTCGTCCTCGACGACCTGGAGTTCGGCGCCTCCGCGCTCGACGAACTGCTCACCGCCACCCCCGAGTGCGCCTACCTCGTCGCGGCCACCCCCGACGTCGCCGCACCCTCCGAAGGGGCCCGCATCGAGGAGGTCTTCCTCCCCGGGCTGAGCCGCACCGCCTCGCTGGAACTGCTCGAGCACCGTCTCGGCCGTCCGCTCACCGACGACGAGTCCGACTGGGCCGGCGACCTGTGGTTCCTCAGCGAAGGAAACCCGCTCTCCTTCGTGCAGGCCGGCACGCTGCTGCGGCAGCGCGGCGGCGGCGCCGCCGTCGCCCTGTACGGCGCCGAGGACGCCTCCGACGGCCGCCTGCCCAGCGGCGCCGACCTGGCGGCCGACGTCGCCTCCGGTCTCTCGGGCACCGCCCGCGACGCGCTGCGCATCGCGGCCGTCCTCGGGGGCGAACTCCCCCGCGGAACCCACCTGCCGGCGCTGCTCGGCGAGGACCACGCCGACCATGCGCCGGACGAGCTCGCCGACGCCGGTCTCGTGACCGAGGCCGGCGGCCACTACCGCCTGGCCGGCGGTGTGGCGGGTCAGCTCGCCGCAGGGCACCCGGGCGACGGAGACGGGGACGCGGTGCGGGCCGAGACCGTGGCCCAGCACTACGCCTGGTGGGTCGCCCATCCGTCGGTCAGCGCGGCCCGCGTCGGCGCCGAGGCGGACGTCGTGGTCGCCGCCGTCCAGGCGGCACAGCGCGACGGCAAGGCCGCCGCGGCCGTGCTGCTGGCACGGTCCGCCGCGCCGGTACTCGCCGCCGCCCTGCGCTGGGGCCCGTGGGAACGCGTGCTGCGCAGCGGCCAGGAGGCCGCCCGGCGCGCCGGTGAGGTTGCCGAACAGGGCTATTTCCACCACGAGTTGGGTGTGCTCGCGCTCTGCCAGGGCAACCCGGAGCGAGCCCGCACGGAACTCGACGCCTCCGTGGCGCTGCGTGCCGCGCTCGCCGACCAGCACGGCACGGTGGCCGGCCGCCGCGCACTGGCGCTGGTCACCGATCGCCTCGCCGCGGCCGCCGCCGGCGGCGCGGCGGGGGTCACCCCGGGCACGCCCGACGGCCCCACACGCGCCGGCGGACCGACGGCTTCCCCCGCGTCGCCCCCGGAGACCGGGAGTGTCGCGGGCGCCGGAAGCGCGACGGGCGCCCTGGGGGCTGCCGGTGCGGCGGGCGCCGCAGGTGCCCGGGTGGGGCTCGGCAAGACCGCGGGGGCGGGTCCTTCAGCGGTCCGTCCGGCCCATGGCCCGGACGAGACGCCCACCTCCCCGACGCCCCGCTCGTCCTACGGCGACGGGAAGACCAGGTCCCAGGAGGAGATCACCGCGGCCGCGTTGTCGACGGCGGCGGCCATGGACGACAGCATCGCGGCCCTGCGCGCCGCCGCGGACGAGGAGCGCGGCCACTCCGGCCTGGGCGGCCGCCGAGGCCTCGCGGTGCGCAGCACACGCAAGAACGTTCTTGCGGCGGGGGCGGGCGCCGTACTGGCAGCCGTCCTCGGGACGGTGGCCCTCACCGCGGCGTCCGACAGCTCCGACACCCCGCGTGGCGGTACGGTCCAGCCGGACCAGTCGGACACGTTCACCGACGACTGGACGGACGATCCGGAGTCCGGCGACGGTGGCGCGGACCGTGGGGACGACCCGTCGCGCAGCCCCGGCACCCCCGGCCCCTCCAGCTCCGCCACCCCCTCGCCCTCCCCCTCCGAGGGAGGCGGCCCACCCGCCGACCCGTCCCCGACCGACGACGACTCCTCGTCGAACGGCGGCGGCAGCGGCGGGAACAGCGGCGGCAACGGTGGTGGCGGGGACGACGACGATGACTCGCCGTCCCCGGACCCGACCGACGACGAGACGACCCGGCCGCCGACCGAATCGCCCTCCCCTTCGGATTCGCCCACTCCCACGCCCACTCCGACCGAGTCGTCGTCGGGAGGGGGCGAGGGGTCGTCGTCGCCGACCGCGGACGGGCCCCCGCCGAGCGCGACGGCGAGCGGAGCGTCCCCGGCGGCGGGCAGCAGCGCGACGCCGGTCGACTGACATCACCGCCGGGACCCCGCCTGTACCTGTACCCGCCCGGCGGTGGGACGTGCCACGCCGCGGGTTCGCGGCGCGTGCTGTGGCGGGCGCCTGGGTGACCGGGACCGGCCCGGCTGCCCGCGCGATCCTGCACCGCCGCCCGGCGGGCCGGACGGGTCCGGGCGGCCGACCCCGTCCGCGTCGCCCGGAGACCCCGGCAGGCACGCCCGTTCTCCCTTGCCGCACGGCGGCGACAGCCGTTTCCGCCGTCCTGCGGCGGCGGGGCCGGGGAGTTCCGTGCGGCAGTCGGCCCACGCGCCGGGCGGAGGGGCGCGCCACGGCCCCACGCAGGGACGCGCGGGGCGGGCCGCACGTGCCGGTGCAGGACTCCCGCCCGGCGGGCGACGGCGCCCGCCGGGGCGTGTGCGGTCAGAAGAGGCGGAGCTTGTCGTCGTCGATGCCGCGGAGGGCGTCGTAGTCGAGGGTGACGCAGGAGATCGCGCGGTCGGTGGCCAGCACGCGGGCCTGCGGCTTGATCTCCTGGGCCGCGAACACGCCCTTCACGGGCGCCAGACGGGGGTCGCGGTTGAGCAGGTCGAGGTAGCGCGTCAGCTGCTCGACGCCGTCGATCTCACCGCGCCGCTTGATCTCGACCGCGACGGTCGTGCCGTCGGCGTCACGGCAGAGGATGTCCACGGGACCGATGGCCGTGGGGTATTCGCGACGGATGAGGGACCAGCCCTCACCCAGGGTCTCCATCCGGTCGGCCAGCAGCTCCTGCAGGTGCGCTTCCACGCCGTCCTTGATGAGACCCGGGTCCACGCCCAGTTCGTGCGAGGAGTCGTGCAGGATCTCCTCCATCGTGAGGATGAGCTTCTCACCCGCCTTGTTGACGACCGTCCACACGGTGACTCCGTCCTCCTCACCCTCCTTGAGGGTGCATGGCGGGGACATCCAGTTGAGGGGCTTGTAGGCACGGTCGTCCGCGTGGACGGACACCGATCCGTCGGCCTTGACCAGCACGAGTCGCGGTGCGGCGGGAAGGTGCGCGGTGAGCCGGCCTGCGTAGTCGACGGAGCAGCGGGCGATGACGAGACGCATGGTGGATCACGCTAGCGGACACCGGCACCCGTTCGCGATTCGCCCGTGATTGAGCCTGTTCTGGCATGGCTTGTTGTGTGCGCATTCGCCTGGTGCGTCCGTACGCGCAGGCTTACGCTTCGCATCGGGGGCGTCGCCGTACGGAACCAGTGCGGAGGGCTCGGCTCGCCGCGTTCGCGGGCCCCCGGTCACGTCCGTATGACCTCGCACGCGTGCGCGCGGGGTCGCGAGAGGAGTACTCATGTCGCTCGACGTCTCACCGGCCCTCCTCGCACAGGCCGAGCGAGGCGAGGTCGACGAAGCGGCTTTCGTCGACTGCGTCCGCACCTCCTTGCCGTACGCGTGGGAAATGGTCAGCTCTCTGGTCGCTCAGCTCAAGGTGGACGGCGGTGAGTTCGCCGACAACCAGACGCCTCCGCCGGACGAGCAGGCGCGCGGCCAGCTGCTGCGGGCACTGGCGAGCGACGCGATACGCGGCGCGCTGGAGCGGCACTTCGGTGTCCGGCTCGCCTTCCAGAACTGCCACCGGGTGGCGGTCTTCCCGACCGACGGGTCGGGAGACGAGCGGCTGGCCCGTTTCACGTCCGTGCGCGGGCAGTTGCTCAACCAGTCGCCGACGCTGCGCGACTGCTGACGCCGACGGGCCCGGCACCGGGTGCCGGCGTCGCCGCCGTGGCTCCGCCCGAGGCCGCCTGTCGCGGTGAGCGGTCGCGGAGCAGCGGCAGGACGTCGGCGCCCAGCCGGGCCACGGTGTCCCGTGTCGCGGCAAGATCACCCGTTCCCTCGACCAGTAGGGCGAAACGGCGGATTCCGGTCGTTTCCGCGGTGGCGGCGAGCCGGTCCGCGCACAGCGCGGGCGGGCCCACCGGGTGCAGTGCGCAGAGCTTCTCCGTGTAGGCGGCCGCGTCCCGCATGGCCCGTTCGCGGCCGTCCACGGTGCGGTGTGCGGCGAGCCCGCGGCGCATCCATGCGGGCATGGTCTTGGCGAGGGCCCCGACCGCCTCCCGGCGGGTGTCGGCGACCTGCGCCACACCCGCGGACACGTGGTCCGCGGCGGCCCGTTCGACCGTGTCCGTGCCGTGTCCCGCGGCGCGTGCCTCGCGCCGCCACAACGCGGTCATGCCGGCCTTCTCCTCGTCGTCGCAGTGCATGCCGAGCAGCATCGGCAGCGCGTGCCGGGCGGCGAGCCGTACGGTCCCGGGCGAGGTGCAGGCCACCACCACGGGCGGCGGGTCGGCGAGGCCGGCCACCGCGTCGTCCGGGCGGGGCACCACGTCGACCTCCGGGAACGCGTACCGCGCGCCGTCCGCGCCGACGCGCGGCTCGCGCAGCCAGCGCATCAGCAGCTCCAGCGACTCCGGGAAGCCGCGCTCGTACGCCTCCAGGCCCCCTCCGAAGACCGCGAGGTCGATCCACGGCCCGCCCCGTCCGACGCCGAGCGTGAACCGGCCGCCGGAGGTGACGTGCAGCAGCGCCGTCTGCTCGCCGAGCGCGACCGGGTGTGCGTTCGGCAGCACGCTGACCGCCGTGCCGACGCCGATCCGCCGGGTGCGTCCGAGCAGCAGCGCGGCCAGCGTCACCGCCGAAGGGCAGACGCCGTACGGCACGAAGTGGTGCTCGGCCAGCCACACGTCGGCCAGGCCCGCACGTTCCGCCTCCTCGGCCGTGCACACCGCCCGGTGCAGCGCCTCCGCCGGGCCCTGCCCGGGGAACTGCGCGGCCAGCACGAACGCTCCGACGGTCTCGACCCGTGCCTCACCCATGTTCTCCGCCTCCCTGAGGCCGCCCACCCCGGCCCCCCACCCGGCATCAACGCCTGACACGTGCCCAAGGCACGGTCCCCGGCGCGCAGCGGGCGCCGCGCGCCCCCGAGGGGGCGGGGCGGGGGACTGCGGTCAGTACGCTGGTGGCGCGAGCCCGCCGGGCCCGTCCGCGCGTCCGCGGCTTCGTCCGCGGAACGCCGTTCGCCGTCGTCCGAACCGCCGAGGTGCACCGTGTCCCCGCGTCGTAACCGCCCGCGTGGCGGCGGCAGGTCCGCGTCCGGGGGTGCCGAGCGCGCCGACCGGTACGGGGTGGAGCGCACGGAGGACTGGCGGGGCGAGGAGTGGGTGGTCCGGCAGGTCGGCGGGGGTGCCGCGGGGAAGCACTACCGCTGCCCGGGCTGCGACCAGGAGATCCCGCCGGGCGTCCCGCACGTCGTCGCGTGGGCGCAGCACGGGCCCGTGGACGACCGCCGCCACTGGCACCGTGCGTGCTGGAACGCCCGGGACCGCCGCTCCGCCCGCCTCCAGCGGTCCCGCAACGCCCCCCGGTACTGAAGCCTGTTCGCAGACGTGGCGACGGCCGGCACCGGAGCGGGGGCTCCGGTGCCGGCCGTCGCGGTGGGCCGGGGGTGTGCCGTCAGGCGGTGTGCAGGGTGAGGCCGTAGCGCTGGAGGATCTCGTTGATCGGCTGGTGCCAGGTCTCGCCGCCGCCGGAGCAGTTGCCCCAGCCGCCGGACGTGACGCCCTGCGCCTGGTCGCCGCTGATGAACGAGCCGCCGGAGTCGCCCGGTTCGGCGCACACGCTGGTCTTGGTCATCTGGTGCACGGCGCCCTGGCTGTAGTTGACCGTCTCGTTCTTCGCGAGCACGGTGCCGCAGTGCCAGTGCGTCGTCGAGCCGGAGCGGCAGACGGACGCGCCCACGGGCGCCTCCGCCGAACCGCGCACGAGACGGTCGGGGACGGTGCCCCAGCCGAGGACGACCGGCACCGTCCACCACCCGCTCCCGACGTTCACCCAGGCGTAGTCGTCACCGGGGAAGGAGGACCCCTGGAAGGTGCCGATGTGGCTGCCGTCCCAGCCCCGCACGGCGGAACCCGCGCCGCCGCAGTGCCCGGCGGTGACGAAGCCGCCGTGCACGGAGAAGCCTATGGAGCAGCGGACGTTGCCCGTGTAGTACGGGTCGCCGCCGACGGTGCCCGCCGCGAAGGTGCGGGGCGCCTGCGGGGTCTCCCGTACGGCGACCGGGCCGGCCTCGCGCGCGTCGGCGACGAAGGCGCGGACGGCGTCGTCGTGCCGGTGCCCTTCGACGACCCGGACGACGACCGCGCCGGCGCGCGGGTCGACGTGCCAGCTGGCGACCCCGGCGGGGGCGTCGAGCGTGTCGACGCTCCGCATGGTGGTCTCGAGTCTGCGCAGGGTGTGCGCGGCGGGTACGACCCGGGCGCCGGTCGCCTCGACGGCCCGACGCCGGTCCTCGTCGGTGCGTGCGCCGGTGAGCGCGACGGTGAGCCGGCCGCGTCCGGCGTCGAACCAGGAGCCGCCGTAGGCGGCTCCGGCGGCGCGTCGCGCGGCCGACTCCACGGTGCGGGCCTTCGCCTCCGCGTCGAGCCGGGCGAGGGCCTCCTTCTCGCTCAGGCCCAGGTCGCGCTGCAGGGCGGCGACCAGGCCGGGGGAGGCGGCCTGCTCCGCTGTGTCGCCGGGGGCGTCGGCCGCCGACGCCTGGGTGAGTCCGCCCGCCAGGGTGCCCGCGAGAAGCGCGGTGGTCAGGGCGGAGCGCAGGACCTTTCTTCGTCTCATGGCGTTGCCTTTCGTCGTGCCGGTAGGGGTGGTACGGAAGGCGTATGAGAGCGCTCTCATGTCGTGCTGCGGGGAGCGTAGCCGAGGAGCGGGTGTCAGGTCTATGCCAATGCACGCCGTGCGGCGGGAGACGCGTCGCGAGCCGAGGACGGGGCCGGCATGCCGAGGGCCCGGGGCCGCGCCGGTGCGCGGTCCCGGGCCCGTACGGAGCGGAAGGTCAGACGTCGCGGTTGGCCAGGGCGGCGTAGGCGCCGGCCAGGGCCGCGCCGGAGACGACCGCGAGCAGGCCGAGCAGCGGCCAGCCGGTGGTCCCCACGTCGCCCTGGAACGGCATCTGGAACATCGACGCCAGGCCGTTCAGCGGCGAGTACTCCAGCAGCCCGTCCTGCAGGTCGCTCAGGCTCGCCGGGAGGAAGATCGCGACCAGCATCGGCAGCAGCACCACGCCCAGCATGGCGGTGATGGCACCGGCGGAGTGGCGGAGCATCGCGCCGACGGAGAGCGAGAGCAGGCCGAGGAGGGCGACGTACAGGCCGGCGCCCACGGTGGCGCCGAGCCATTCGCCGCCGGTGGCGGTCAGTTCGCCGTTCACGACGGACTCGCGCAGGCCCTCGGACACCATCGCGTCCGGCGGCACCTCGGCGCCGCCCAGCATCCCTGCCTGGATCAGCGCGGTGAGTCCGGCCGCGAGCGTCGTCATGACGAAGGCGACCAGGAAGAAGACGAGCGCCTTGGCGAGCAGTACGCGCCCGCGGACCGGGCAGGCCGTCATCGTCGTGCGGATCATCCCGGTGCCGTACTCGGAGGTGATCACCAGCACGCCGAGGGTGATGACGCAGATCTGGCCGAGCATCAGGCCGAACAGGCCGCCGCCGAGCAGCGGCGTGGTGACGAACCGGTTGCTGCTGCCGCTGAAGGCGAGCGCCATCAGGAAGCCGATGCCCACGACGATCACGAACATCACGCCGAGCGTCCACATCGTCGAGCGCACGGTACGGATCTTCGTCCACTCGGAGGCGAGGGCGTGGCCGAGGTGGGTACGGGGGAGCGCGGCCTGCCCCGCGGTGCCCTGCGGCGGCGGCCAGCCGCCCGCCGGTGCGGCGGCGTGCACCGGCGCGGGCGCGGGCGCGGCCGGAGCGGTGGCGTACGGCGCCTGGCCGGGCGGCGGGCCCTGGGGCGCGGAGACGGGTGCCGCGGGCGGCTGGACGGGCTGGGCCGGCGGCGTGAGCATCATGGTGCCCTGGGCCGGGGCCCGCTGCGGTGGAGCGCCGTCGGCCGCGGCCTGGGCGGGGTTGAGCAACATGGTGTGCTCGGGGCGCCGGTCGGCCGTCTCCGCCTCGGGCACGGTGCTCTCGGCCTCCCCGGCCTCCCCGGCTT
Organism: Streptomyces hazeniae; assembly: GCF_031845485.1. Lineage (NCBI taxonomy): Bacteria > Bacillati > Actinomycetota > Actinomycetes > Kitasatosporales > Streptomycetaceae > Streptomyces > Streptomyces hazeniae. The sequence goes on along the minus strand of NZ_JAVREQ010000017.1, from coordinate 107,192 downwards.
TCTCCGTCGCGTCGGGCGCCGACTTCGCGGGGTCCTGGGCCTGTCCGGGGACGTGCGGGACGTGCGCCTCCTCGGGCGACTGCGTGCCCGGGGCGGGGTCGGAGGCGGGGTTCTCGGGTGGCTGGGGCGTGGTCATCGGGCGTCCTCGGTGGGGGGCTCGGTGGCGGGCGGGATGGTGCCGGGGGAGGTGGGCCGCGTCATCCGCGGCCTCCGTCACCGGCGCCGGAGGCCCCCTGGTACGGGCCCGCCGCGTAGGCGCCCCGGGGGTCGGCCTGCGGCGGTACGGGCGGGGCGCCACCGGGAGGGCCGTACCCGCCCGGAACGGGACCGCCGGGCATCGCGCCCGGAGCCTGGCCCGGTACCTGTCCGGGCACCTGCCCCGGCATCCCGCCCGGCATCCCGCCCGGCACGGTCCCCGGCACCGGCATGCCGGGCGCGCCCGGCCCGAAGCCCGTCGGCGCGAGGCCCGCGGCCAGGTCCGTGGTCGACCGGTAGTCCACGGCCCCCTGGGTGAGCCGCATGTACGCCTCCTCCAGCGACGCCTGGTGCGGCGAGAGTTCCCACAGCCGCACGTCCGCCCCGTGTGCCAGGTCGCTGATGCGGGGGAGCGGCACCCCGGTCACCCGCAGGGCGCCGTCCGCCTCCGGTTCGACCTGGCCGCCGGCCTCCGCGAGCGCCGAACCCAGCTTCTCCCGCTGCTCGGGAGCGTCGTCCGGGGTGCGCACGCGCGCGTATCCCACGGAGTTCTGCGTGATGAAGTCCTTCACCGGCATGTCGGCCATCAACTGGCCGCGCCCGATGACGATGAGATGGTCGGCGGTCAGCGCCATCTCGCTCATCAGGTGGCTGGAGACGAAAACCGTCCGCCCCTCGTCCGCGAGCCGCTTCATCAGGTTGCGGACCCAGAGGATGCCCTCCGGGTCGAGCCCGTTGACCGGTTCGTCGAAGAGCAGCACCTGCGGGTCGCCGAGCAGTGCCGCCGCGATGCCGAGGCGCTGGCCCATACCGAGGGAGAAGCCCTTGGACCGCTTGCCGCCCACGTCCTGGAGACCGACGAGGCCCAGCACCTCGTCGACCCGGCGGGCCGGGATTCCGGACAGCTGCGCGAGGCACAGCAGGTGGCTGCGCGCGCTGCGCCCGCCGTGCACGGCCTTGGCGTCGAGCAGTGCGCCGACCTGGCGCGGCGCGTTCGGCAGCTTCCGGTACGGCTGCCCGCCGATCGTGACATGACCCGAGGTGGGCTGGTCCAGGCCCAGGATCATCCGCATCGTGGTGGACTTGCCGGAGCCGTTGGGCCCCAGGAAGCCGGTGACGGCGCCGGGCCGTACCTGGAAGGACAGGTTGTACACGGCCGTCTTGGCACCGTAGCGCTTCGTCAGGCCGTACGCCTCGATCATGCTCGCCCCTGTACGTGGTTCGGGGCCCCGCGTCGCGCGTTCACCGCCCCGCTCTCGCCCCCCGGTCACAGCTCTAGGAGGGTACAGGCCGCCGGCCCGGTTCCCTCCTGTCGGTCACGTCCGCGGTGGGAAGGGCGCCTCAGTACGGCGGTGCGTCCGCCGTCTCCCGCAGCGCGGCGGCCGAGGCCGCCGCGCACGCGCGTTCGGCGGCACGGGACGCTCCGGGGAAAAGGCGTCCGAAGGACACCGCCCTGCCGAGCGCACCCGGCCGCCACGCGAGGGAGGCCGCCCGCCGCAGCTCGGCCGCGCTCGTGCCCCGGCCCGTCCACGGCTCCAGGTAGGCGTCCCGCAGGCGCGGCGCCACCTCGGGCCCGTACCGCTCGCACGCCGCCCGGACGGGGACCCGGAGCGAGCAGAACGGGTGCGAGAGCGTGGCGTCGCCCCAGTCGAAGAAGGTGAACCGGCCCGGCCGCGGGGCGAAGACCTGGCCGGCGTGCAGGTCGGCGTGGTCGAGGGAGTCCGGCACGCCGACGGCGGCGAGTTCCGCGCACCAGTCGGCCAGGCGCGGCCGGAGCGCGAGCAGGCGCGCGCGAGCGCCGGGTGCCGACGTCGTGCCGTCCTCCACGAGCCGGTCGAAGACCTCGGGCAGCGCAGTGGTGCGCGCGGCGGGCACGCCGAGCCGTTCGAGGGCCGGCAGGTGCGGCAGAAGGGCCCGTTGCAGTGCGGCGTAGCACCGCAGCGGCTCCTCCCAGGCGCGCGGGTCGTCGGGGACGCGGTCGAGCACGTCGCGGAAGAGCGCACCGCCGTCCGGCAGCAGCGACCAGCCGCGTTCGGCGTCCACGGCCAGCGGAGCGAGGACGTGCTCCGGCGTCCACGCGGCCAGCGCCCCGGTCAGCGCGCCCTCGAAGGCGCTCGCGGGCGGGTTCGCCTTGAACCACACGGCACCGGCGGTTCCTTCGACGGAAAGGCGCACCAGCACGGACCAGGGCCGCAGGCGCACCGCCCGCCGTCCCGTCTCCCGCAGTCCGTGCGCCGCGAGCCCGCGCCGCGCCCAGTCGAGGGCGGCGTCGCGCCAGGTCTCCTGCTCCCACGGCGTCACCGCATCCGGGTAGGCCCCGCGGTCCACGGACGTCGTCGTGCGCTCTCCCATCACGCCATCCCAGCACGTCGCCGGCGCCGGCTCCATCGGGTTTCCGCGCCGTGCGGCGGACGCGACGGCGCCCCGGACCGTAGGGTCCGGGGGCGCCGCAGGCGGGTGTGCCGCCTTACGCGTCGCGCTTCTTGACCGTCACGAAGCCCGCCAGCAGGGCGACGACGACCCAGCCGGCCATGATCAGCAGTCCGCCCCAGGGGCCGTACGGGCGGTCGCCGCTGCCCATGCTGCCGTCGACGACCGACATGATCATCGATCCGGCCTGGTCGGGCAGATACATGCCCACGTCCCGGGTGGCCTCGACGGCGCCCAGGATGTTGGAGACCAGAAAGAAGAACGGCATCAGGATCGCGAACGCCAGCAGCGGGCTGCGCAGCAGGAACGCGATGCCCATGGAGAACAGCGCCATCAGCGTCATGTAGATGCCGCCGCCGATGATGGCGCGGAGCACGTTCTCCTCGCCGATCGAGGTGCTGTACTCCCCGAGCAGGGCCTGACCCATGAAGAACGCGCTGAAGCTCGTCGCCATGCCGACCACCAGGACCAGCAGCGTCGAGACCGCGATCTTCGAGGCCATGAAGACCCCGCGCTGCGGGACGGCGCCGAGGGAGCTGCGGATCATGCCGGTGCTGTACTCGCTGGAGACGGCCAGCACACCGAACGCGATCATCGCGAGCTGGCCGAGCGTGGTGCCCGAGAAACTGACGAACGTGGGGTCGAAGGTGGCCCTCTGCTGGGGCGGCATGTCGTTGAAGGTGGAGGCCGTGACCGCGGCGATCAGCGCGCCGAGACCGACGGTGACGACGAAGGCGGTGGCCAGCGTCCAGAAGGTCGAACGCACGGTGGTGACCTTGGTCCACTCGGAGTGGAGGACCCGGGATACGTGTGCCATGGTTCAGCGGCCCTTCTTCCAGCCCTCGCCCCACGCGGGACGGTCCTGCGGCGTCTCGGTGTGCGGTGTGCCCGGCTGCGGCGCCGGGACCGGCTCGCCCTGTACGGCGCCGGGCGGCGGCGGTGCGGCCGGCGTCCCGCCCGGTGCTCCGGCGGGTGCGCCCTGGCCCGGTACCGCGCCCGCGGCGACGGCCTGCTGCATCGCCGGGTCGGCGGTGGACGTGTGCGCGTGGTACTCCACCGCCCCTGCGGTCAGCCGCATGAACGCTTCTTCCAGCGACGCCTGCTGCGGGCTCAGCTCGTGCAGCACGATGCCTCCCGACGCGGCGAGTTCGCCGATCCGGGACGCCTCGACGCCCTCCGCCTCCAGCGATCCGTCGGCGGCGGTCACCGGCGTCACGCCCTCGCGGTGCAGCAGGTCGAGCAGCTTCTCGGGTTCTGGCGTGCGCAGCCGCACGTACGTCCGCGAGTGCTCGGCGATGAACTCGGACATCGGGGTGTCCGCGAGCAGCCGGCCCTGGCCGATGACGACCAGGTGCTCGGCCGTCAGCGCCATCTCGCTCATCAGGTGGCTGGAGACGAAGACGGTGCGGCCCTGCCGGGCCAGTTCCTGCATCAGGTTGCGGATCCAGTGGATGCCCTCGGGGTCGAGTCCGTTGACCGGCTCGTCGAACATCAGGATCTTCGGGTCGCCGAGCAGCGCGGCCGCGATGCCGAGGCGCTGGCCCATGCCGAGGGAGAAGCCCTTCGGTCGTTTCTTGGCGACGGCGGACAGACCGACCAGGTCGAGCACCTCGGACACCCGGCGGCGCGGGATGCCGTTGCTCTGCGCCATGCACAACAGATGGTTGTAGGCCGTGCGCCCACCGTGCACGGACTTGGCCTCCAGCAGCGCGCCGATGTAGTTCAGCGGCTCCTGCAGGCGGTCGTACCGCTTGCCGTCGATACGGACGTCGCCGCTGGTGGGCGCGTCCAGTCCCAGCATCATGCGCATGGTGGTGGACTTCCCCGCGCCGTTCGGGCCGAGGAAGCCGGTGACCACGCCGGGGCGCACGCTGAACGTGAGGTGGTCGACGGCGACCTTGCGGCCGTAGCGTTTGGTCAGCCCTTCGAGCTCGATCATGCGTCGATCCTACGGGCAGATCCGCCGACGTCGCCCGTGTGATTTGTCATGAGCCAGGGAGGCGCACCGAAGCTGCACGGCCCCGTCGCACGACGGTTCCCTCAGCGCAACCCGTCCGGGCCCCGCGCCCTGCACCGACGGGCGGGGCATGCGGCCCCGGACACGCAGAGAACCCGCCCGAACACGCACGGAGCCCCGTGCCCTTGCGGGCCGGGGCTCCGTGCGAGCGGCGTGCCGAGGGTGGTGTCAGCGGGACTGCTGGGCCGGGACGCCGTGGCTCACCGACTCGTCGTCCGTGTCGTCCTCGCCGCCCGGCTGACCGGCCGCGGCCACGGCGGCACCGGTCAGCGTCGCCAGCATCTCGCGGACGTTGGTCAGCTGCGCGTTGATGCTGTCGCGGCGGTTGGTGAGCGCCGCCAGCTCGCGCTCGGACTCGCTGCGGACGCGGTCGGCCTTGGCGTTGGCGTCGGCCACGATGTCCTCGGCCTGGCGCTGCGCGGTCTCGACCGTCTGGCGGGCGCGGCGCTCGGCGTCGGTGCGCAGCTTCTCGGCCTCCAGCCGCAGCTGCTCCGCACGGTGCTCGATCTCCGCGAGCCGCTTCTCGGCCTTGGCCTGGCGGGACGCCAGGTCGCGCTCGGACTGCTCGCGGCGCTTGGCGAGGTTGGTCTCGAAGTCGGCGGCGGCCTGGGCGGCCTTCGCACGGGTGTCCTCGAAGAGGGAGTCGGCCTCCTCGCGCTTGGACTGCGCGTCCTTCTCCGCGTCCGAACGCAGCTGCGTGGCCTCGCCCTTGGCCTTCTCGACGATGCGGGCGCCGTCGTCCTCCGCCTTCTGCTTGCGGTCGGAGGCGAACGCCTCGGCGTCGTTGCGGACCTGCTGGGCGGCGCTCTCGGCGAGCTCGCGGTGCTGCTCGGCGGCCCGGCGGGCCTCCTCGCGCAGGTCCTTGGCCTCCTCCTCGGCGAGACGGAGGATCTTCTCCACGCGCGCGCCCAGTCCGGCGTACGACGGCTCCGAGTCGTTGACCTGGGCCTGGGCGTTCTGCGTCTCGAGGTGCAGCTCCTCGATGCGCTTTTCCAGAGAGGTGATGCGAGAGAGTGCGCTGTCCCGGTCGGCGACGAGCTTGGTGATGCGGTCGTCCACCTGACCGCGGTCGTAGCCACGCCGCACGAGCTCGAAGCCGAAGGGGGAGGAAGTGTCGCTCATGGGGTTCCTGTCGAGTCAGACGGGGGTTGTCAAGCTGGGGTATCGGGGAGTGATAGAGGGAATCCTAGGGGGACAAGCGGCGTGTCATCGAGCTGATGCCCGTTTGTTGTGGAGAATGCTCGCTCGTTCGAGTGGCTAACGCCCGGACGGCTTGCCACCGCCGCGTGAACCGCCCGCGCCGGCACCCGCCTTGACGCCGCCGTTCGCATCGGAGTCCGAACCGCTCTTCCGGCCGCCGCTGTTCTTTCCGGACCCCTTGCCGCCGCCGGCACCGCCGGGCGCCTCGAACGACTCCAGGGCCTCCAGCACGTCCTGCACACGGGAGATCTCGGCGTTGATGTCCTCCTGACGGCGCTCCAGCACCTCGAGTTCACGCTGTCCGGCGTCGAGGGTCCGCTGGGCCTCGGCCTCGGCGTCCTCGCGGGTCTTCTCCGCCTCGGCCAGCAGCGTCGCCTTGCGCTGCTCGGCCTCCTTGAGCAGACCTTCCGCCTTGCGCACGGCGGCGATCCGCACCTTTCCGGCCTCCGACTCCGCGTCGTCGACCAGCTCCGCGGCCTTCCGCCGTGCCTCGTCGAGCTGTTCCTCGGCGGCCTTCACCAGGGCGTCGCACCGTTCGCCGGCGGACTTCATCGCCTCCGCCGACTCCCGGCGGGCCCGCTCGTGCAGCTCCTCCACCTCGCCCGTGATCCGGTCGCGCAGTTCCTCGGCGCGCTCCCGGGTCGCGGCGGCGTCGGTCCGGGCCTCCTCCAGCAGGGTGTTCGCATCCGCGCGGGCCTTCTCGACCCTCTCGCGGCCCTCCGCACGGGCGCTGTTCACCATGCCCTCGGCCTCCTCGCGGGCGGAGGCCAGCAGCCTGTCGGCCCGCTCCTGGGCCGAGGCGGCCGACGTCTCGGCCTCCTCGCGGGCCTGCGCCAGCAGCGTGTCGGCCTGCTCGGCCGCCTCGCCGCGCTTGCGTGCCGCGTCCTCGCGGGCCTCGTCCCGGGCGCGGTCGGCGTCCGCGCGGGTCCGCTCGGCGGCCTCCAGCGCCTCGTCCACGGTGCGTTCGGCCAGCGAACGCGCCGCCTCCAACTCCTCCTGCGCCTCGCGGCGCAGCCCGGTGATCTCCTGCTCCGCCTGCTCGTGCAGCCCCGCCACCGACTCGCGCACCTGCCGTGCGGTGTCCTCGGCACTGGCCACCAGGTCCGCGGCGTGCCGTTCGGCCTCCTCGACGATGCGGACGGCCTCGGCCTGCGCGTCGTCGACCCGCTGCCGCGCCGTGGCCAGCAGTTCCTCTCCCTGCTCGCGGGCGGCCGTACGTTCCTGGTGTGCCTCCTCGCGGGCGTGGGCGAGCAGTTCCTCCGCTTCCCGGCGCCGCCGCTCGGCCTCGACGCGGGCGGCCTCCAGTGCCTCCGAGGCCTCGGTGTTGGTGCGCTCGGCCGCGGCGTCTGCCTCCCGGCGCATCCGGTCCGCGGACTCCTGCGCCTCCGTCCGCAGCCGTTCCGCCTCGGCGGCGGCGTCGCTGCGCAGCTGCACGGCGACGTTCTCGCCCTCCGCACGTGCCTGGGTCGCGTCCGAGATCGCCTCGGTGCGGACCCGTTCGGCCTCGTCCTCGGCCTGCTGCTGGAGAGCGCGGCGCTTCTCGGCGGCCTCCACCCGGAACTGCTCGGTCTCGGTGCGGGCCTCCTCGCGCAGCCGGTCGGCCTCGCCGCGGGCCAGCCGCAGCTCCTCCTCCGCGCGGGACACCTTGTCCTCGGCGTCGGCACGCAGGCGTTCCAGCTCCCGGTCGGCCTCCGCGCGCAGTTCGGCCACGGCCTGCTCGGCGTCCTCCCGGACCCGGCGGCTCGCCTCGGCGGCCTCGGTACGGCTCTGTTCGACCTGCTCCTCTGCGCCGGAGCGCAGCTCCTCGGCCTCCTTGCGGGCGCGTTCCAGCGCCTCGTCGGCCTGCCGCCGCAGGCTGGTGGCGCGCTCGATCGCCTCGGTGCGGACCCGTTCGCTCTCCGTCGCGGCGTCGCCGCGGAGTTCCTCGGCGTCGGTGCGCGCCTTCGCCAGCAGCTCCTCCGCGCTGGTGGCGGCCTCCTCGATCTGCTGGACGGCGTCGCGGCGGGCCTCGCCGCGGATGTTCTCGCCCTCCTCGACGGCCTCGGCGCGCAGTTGCTCCGCCTCGCCGCGCAGCCGCCGCGCCTCCTCCTGGAGTTCGACGGTCTTGGCGCGGTATTCCTTGGTGTCGTCCTTGGCCGCGCCCTTGAGTTCCGTGGCGACGTCGTGCGCCTCGGCGCGGAGCCGGTCGGCCTCCTCCTCCGCCTCCCGGCGCAGTCGTTCGGCCTCCTCGGTGGCCGCCTTCGTGGTGGCCTTGGCCTTTTCGGACGCCTTGTTGAGCACGTCCTCGGCCGTACGCGCGGCCTCGGCGAGCTGGTGCGCCGACTCCTCCGCGGTGCGGGTGCGAGCCTCTTCGCGGGCCTCGGCGACGAGCCGCTCGGCTTCGGTGCGGGCGTCGGAGAGGACCTGTTCGGCCTCCCCGCGGAGCGTCTCCGACTCCTTGGTGGCCTGGCCGACCATGCGGGCCACCTCGGACTTGGCGGTCCGCACCCGCTGCTCGTTGACCGACTCCGCGTCACCGAGCTTCTTGGCGGCGGCCTCCTCGGCCTCGGTGAGTTTCTTCTCGGCCTCCGCGCGGGCCTCGCGCAGGGCCGTCTCGGCCTCCCGCATCCGCGCCTCGGCGCGGCGGACCAGGTCGGCGGCCTCGCGGCGGCTGCTCTCGGCCTCGCCCGAGCTGCGGCTGCGCAGCTGCTCGGCCTGCTCGGTGGCCTCCTGCGCCTGCCCGGTGGCGTTGGAGAGCATCCGCTCGGCCTCGGCGCGGGCACGGCGCAGCATGGCGTCCGCCTCGGCCCGGGCGTTCTCGGCCTCGGCGGCCATCCGGTGGCGGGACTCCTCGGTGAGCCGCTGCGCCTCCGCACGCGCCTGGGCGAGGGACCGTTCGGACTCGGCCCGCGTCTCCTCCATCAGGCGGCGGGCCTGCTGTTCGGTGCGGGTGCGCAGTTGCTCGGCCCAGGAGACGTTCTCGTTGACGTGCGACTCGACCGTGGAGCGGCGTTCGGACAGCTCTTCGTCCAGCTGCCGCCGGCGCCGCACGGCCTCGGTGTGCAGCTCGGACTCCAGCCGCGACTGGGCCTCGGCCTGCTCCTGGAGGAGTCGCTGCGTCTGTGCGCGCGCCTCCCGCAGCTCGCGCTCGGCGTCCGAGCGCATCTGGTCGGCCTGCATCTGCGCGTTGTGCAGGAGCTGTTCGGCCTGGTGGGAGAGGTTCTCGAAGCCGGCGGCCGGGCGCGTGGCGAGAGCGCGGCGCGCCTCGTGGAGCTTGGCACGCAGCACTTCGACCTGGTAGCCGAGGTCGTCGGCGTGGTCGACCGCCTTCTCCCGCTCCTTCTTCAGCCGCTCCATCTCGGCTTCGAATCGCGAGAGGTGGTCGTCAGCCTCGTAGCGGTCGTTGCCCCGCACTGCGCGGTCCCATCCGTCCCCTGGTCGCCTATGAAGGTGAACTGTCCTGCACCCCCGTCACCATGCGCGGCAGACGCCCGTACGGGACATCTCCCGGACGTGCCGAGGAAATGGTGTCAGATCATCGGCGGAACGAGGAACCCGCGCCCGCCCGGGCAGGGCCTGGGCACGGCTTCTTCCCGGGGTCTTGGACAAGCGGCCCCGGCCGCGCGGCCACTCTACCGGCCGGGGAAGCGGACGTCAGTGGTCCGTGTGCTCCGCCCCCCGGCCGGAGGTGGCGGCGGAGGTCACGAGCTCGGTCAGCACCCCGTGGCAGTCCTTGGGGTGCAGGAACGTGATGCGCGAGTCCATCGAGCCGCGCCGCGGCTCGTCGTAGAGCACCCGCACGCCCTTGTCGCGGATGCCGGCCGCCTCCGCGTCCACGTCGGCCGTGCCGAACGCGATGTGGTGGACGCCCTCCCCGTTCTTCGCCAGCCACTTCCCGACCGCGGAGTCCTCACGCGTCGGCTCCAGCAGCTGGAGGTAGGAGGCCCCGCCGTCGTCGGTGCCGTTGATGCGGAGCATGGCCTCGCGGACCCCCTGCTCCTCGTTGACCTCGGTGTGGAACACCTCGAAGCCGTAGGTGGCACGGTAGAACTCGACGGTGGCGTCGAGGTCGGTACAGGCGATCCCGATGTGATCGATACGCGTCAGCATGAGGACAGTGCAGCGTGTCGGGCGCGGTTCCGCAATGCGCGATTACGCAACGTGCGCACGGTCACACCGTCCGACCGGTGACCGGGGACCTGACCGCTCAGTACCGTGTAGATAACAGTCGTTAACCTCCCGCTGGAAGGGACCCTGCCATGACGGACACGTCCAGCAGCACCACATCGGTCATCGTCGCGGGTGCGCGCACCCCCATGGGGCGGCTGCTCGGGTCGCTGAAGTCCTTCTCGGGGGCCGACCTCGGCGGCTTCGCGATCAAGGCGGCACTGGAGCGGGCGGGCGTCGCCGGCGACCAGGTCGAGTACGTGATCATGGGCCAGGTCCTCCAGGCCGGCGCCGGCCAGATCCCCGCCCGGCAGGCCGCCGTGAAGGCCGGCATCCCGATGAGCGTCCCGGCACTGACGGTGAACAAGGTGTGCCTCTCCGGTCTCGACGCCATCGCGCTGGCCGACCAGCTCGTGCGTGCCGGCGAGTTCGACGTGATCGTCGCCGGTGGCCAGGAGTCCATGACCAACGCCCCGCACCTGCTGCCCAAGTCGCGCTCCGGCTTCAAGTACGGCGCGGTCGAGATGCTCGACGCGATGGCGTACGACGGGCTCACCGACTCCTTCGAGAACATCGCCATGGGCGAGTCCACGGAGAAGCACAACACCCGTCTGGGCATCGGCCGCCCCGAGCAGGACGAGATCGCCGCCGCCTCCCACCAGAAGGCCGCGAAGGCCCAGGCGGACGGCCTGTTCGACGCCGAGATCGCCCCGGTCGAGATCCCCCAGCGCAAGGGCGACCCGGTGGTCTTCTCGCAGGACGAGGGCATCCGCGGCGACACCACCGCCGAGTCGCTCGGCAAGCTGCGTCCCGCCTTCGCCAAGGACGGCACCATCACCGCCGGCTCCGCCTCGCAGATCTCCGACGGCGCGGCGGCCGTCGTGGTGATGAGCAAGGCCAAGGCTCAGGAGCTGGGCCTGGAGTGGATCGCCGAGATCGGCGCCCACGGCAACGTCGCCGGCCCGGACAACTCGCTTCAGTCGCAGCCGTCCCAGGCGATCCAGCACGCTCTGAAGAAGGAGGGCCTGTCGGTCGGCGACCTGGACCTCGTCGAGATCAACGAGGCGTTCGCCGCCGTCTGCGTCCAGTCGATGAAGGACCTCGGCGTGTCACCTGAAAAGGTGAACGTCAACGGTGGCGCGATCGCACTGGGTCACCCGATCGGGATGTCCGGTGCCCGCATCGTCCTGCACCTGGCGCTGGAGCTGGGCCGCCGGGGCGGCGGCGTCGGCGCCGCGGCGCTGTGCGGCGGCGGCGGCCAGGGCGACGCGCTGGTGCTACGGGTCCCCGGTAAGTGAGCGGTTCCACGGTTCGGAAGTCCGGCTGTACGGAGGAATGAGAAGTGGTGGACGTCCCCACGCTGGTGACGCAGGCCCGGGAGGGGCGGCCGCGTGCCGTCGCCCGGCTGATCTCTCTGGTCGAGGGGGCGTCCCCGCAGCTCCGCGAGGTCATGGCGGCGCTCGCTCCGCGCTGCGGAAACGCGTACGTGGTCGGGCTGACCGGCTCGCCCGGCGTGGGCAAGTCCACCTCGACCTCCGCACTGGTCTCCGCCTACCGGCGGGCCGGGAAGCGGGTCGGCGTGCTCGCGGTCGACCCGTCGTCCCCGTTCTCGGGCGGCGCGCTGCTCGGTGACCGGGTGCGGATGAGCGAGCACGCCTCCGACCCCGGCGTCTACATCCGGTCGATGGCCACGCGCGGTCACCTCGGCGGCCTCGCCTGGGCCGCACCGCAGGCCATCCGGGTGCTGGACGCCGCCGGCTGCGACGTGATCCTCGTCGAGACGGTGGGTGTCGGGCAGTCGGAGGTGGAGATCGCCTCCCAGGCGGACACCAGCGTGGTCCTGCTGGCCCCGGGCATGGGCGACGGCATCCAGGCCGCGAAGGCGGGCATCCTGGAGATCGGCGACGTCTACGTCGTCAACAAGGCCGACCGGGACGGCGCGGACGCCACGGCCCGCGAGCTCAACCACATGCTGGGTCTCGGCGAGGCGCGTGCCCCGGGGGACTGGCGTCCGCCGATCGTCAAGACCGTCGCCGCCCGCGGCGAGGGCCTGGACGAGGTCGTCGAGGCGCTGGAGAAGCACCGCGCCTGGATGGAGGAGCGCGGAGTGCTCGGGGAGCGGCGCGCCCGGCGGGCCGCCCACGAGATCGAGACGATCGCGGTGACCGCCCTGCGCGAGCGGATCGGCAGCCTCAGCGGCGACCGCCGGCTGGGCGCGCTCGCCGAACGCATCGTGAGCGGCTCCCTCGACCCCTACGCGGCGGCGGACGAGCTGGTCGCAGGACTCACGCAGGAGAGCTGATCCGGGCGGCGGACCTCCGGTCCGTCATGCCGCGCCGTCCTCGATCAGCCGGTCGATCTCGTCCTCGGCGAGCCCCAGCTCGGCCAGGATGGCCCGGGTGTGTGCGCCGAGCGCGGGCACCGGGTCCGTCCGCGCCTCGCCGGGCTGCTGACCCGGCGGGGCCGGCGCCCGGACGGGACCGGCCGGCGTGGCGACCTCGTGCCAGCGGCCGCGCGCGGCCAGCTGGGGGTGGTCCCACACCTCGGCCGGGGTGTTGACCCGGGCGTTGGCGACGGGAATGGAACTGAGCAGGCCGACGGCCTCGGCGCCGGTCAGCTGTGCGAAGCGGGACGCGAGGACCGCTCCGAGGGCCTCCCGGTGGTCGCTGCGGCCGGCGTTCGTCGCGTAGTCGGGGTGGTCGGCGAGCCCGGGGTCGTCCAGGAACGCGGCGCACAGGCCGCGCCACTCGCGGTCGTTCTGGACGGCCATCATCACGACCGTCCCGTCACCCGCCGTGAAGGGCCCGTACGGCTGGATGGTCGCGTGCGCGGCACCCGAACGCGGGGGTGGCGGCGCGCCGTCGTAGGCGTAGTACAGCGGGAACCCCATCCACTCGACGGCGGACTCGAGCATCGAGATGTCCAGGTGCCTGCCGGTCCCGGTCTGCCCGCGTTCCAGCAGGGCGGCCAGGACGGAGCTGTAGGCGTACATGCCCGCGGCGATGTCGGACACCGGGACGCCGACCTTCGCCATCTCCTCCTCGGTGCCGGTGACGGACACCAGGCCGGCCTCGCACTGCACGAGCAGGTCGTAGGCCTTGCGCCCCTCGTACGGCCCCGGGGACCCGTAGCCGGAGATGTCGCACACGATGAGGCGCGGGTTGAGCGCCCGCAGCTCCTCGGCGCCCAGACCGGCGCGGGCCGTCGCGCCGGGCGCCAGGTTCTGGAGGAACACGTCCGCGTCGGCCAGCAGCCGGCGCAGCACGTCCAGGCCGCGCGGGTCCTTGAAGTCGAGAGTGAGGGACTCCTTGTTGCGGTTCGCCCACACGAAGTGCGCGCTGAGACCGGCGGTGCGCGCGTCGTACGAGCGGGCGAAGTCGCCGGTGCCGGGCCGCTCCACCTTGATCACCCGCGCGCCGAGGTCGGCGAGGTGGCGGCTCGCGTACGGCGCGGCGAGGGCCTGTTCGAGCGACACCACCGTGATTCCGCGTAGGGGCTGCATGCCTGTCTCCCCGATGGGCGAACCGGACGGTCGACGCTCCCGGCCGGGTCGTACGGGCCGGGGGTGCGACGGACGCCAGTGAAGCACGGCCGCCACCACGGCGCGGGGCCGGGAGAGCTCTCCCGGCCCCGCCGCACGGCCGCCCCGGTGCCGGGGCGGGCCCGTCAGTCGTCGTCCCGGTCGTCCGCGTCGTCGCGGTCGCGGTCGTCGTCCCGGTCGTCCGCGTCGTCGCGGTCGTCGTCCGTCTGCTGCGTCACCTCGCCGCTGTCGGCGTCGATGCGCACCTCGTGCCAGGTGCCGTCGTCGCCCAGCACGTCGGCGTCCCAGGCCAGGCGACCACCGGCCTCGTCGTCCAGCTCGATCGACTCGACCTTGCCGTTCACCGAGGCCAGAGCCTTGTCGACGGCCTCCTTCGCGCTGAGCTGGGCCCCGGACAGCGCCTTCGCGTCGTCGCGGTCGTCCGCGTCACCCTGCTCGCGGTCGTCGCGGTCGTCGCGGTCGTCGCGGTCGTCGCGGTCGTCGCGGTCGTCCGCGTCGTCCCGGTCGTCGTCCTGCGACTGGCCCTGCGACTGGCCCGGCGACGGCGCTTCCGTGCCGCCGGAGTCACCGGCGAAGGCCGCCGTCGTGCCGCCGACGGCGAGGGTGGACGCGGCGACGGCGGCGATGACGAGCTTGCGGTTCATGGGGTTCCTCCCGTGTCGTTCCTGCGATGTGGGAACACCGTCGCAAGCCGGAGCTGAAGGCACGCTGAAGCGGCCTGAAGATCCCTTCAGGTCCGGTCGGGCAAGCTGGGCGCATGCGGTTGCTGATCGTGGAGGACGAGCGCAGGCTCGCCGTGTCGCTGGCACGCGGCCTGACCGCCGAGGGTTTCGTCGTGGACGTCGTGCACGACGGGCTGGACGGCCTGCACCGGGCGGGCGAGGGCGGCTACGACCTGATCGTCCTCGACATCATGCTGCCCGGCATGAACGGCTACCGCGTCTGCTCCGCGCTGCGCGCGGCCGGGGACGAGACGCCGATCCTGATGCTGACCGCCAAGGACGGCGAGTACGACGAGGCCGAGGGCCTGGACACCGGCGCCGACGACTACCTGACCAAGCCGTTCAGCTACGTGGTGCTGCTGGCCCGCGTACGGGCGCTGCTGCGCCGCCGAACCCGCGGCGGCGCGGCCCTGCTGCGCGTCGGGGACCTGGCCGTCGACCCGGGTAGCCGCCGGGTCACGGTGGACGAGGAGGAGGTCGCGCTGACGGCGAAGGAGTTCGCCGTCCTGGAACAGCTCGCCTCGCGGGCCGGGGAGGTCGTCTCCAAGGCGGAGATCCTGGAGCACTCCTGGGACTTCGCCTACGAGGGCGACGTCAACGTGGTCGAGGTGCACGTGAGCGCGCTGCGCCGGAAGCTGGGCGCCGACCGCATCCGCACGGTCCGGGGGGCCGGGTACCGGCTGGACGGCCGTGCGTAGGGGCTCGGTACGGCTGCGGGCCGCCGTCGGTGCGACCGTGGTGGTCGCCGTCGCACTCGTCCTGACCGGGGTGGCCGTGGTGTTCACCCTCCGGGCGGGCCTGGCGGACAACACCCGGCTGCGCGCCGAGTCCGCGGCGCGCGAGGTGGCCGCACAGGTCACGGACGTGCGGGCGAGCGGCGTGTCCCGGGTCGACGGCCTGGACGTCGACGAGCCGGTGCAGGTGGTCGACGGCCGCGGACGGGTCCTCGGGTCCTCCGCGCCCGGCGGCTCGTTCGCGGACTTCTCCCCGGCGGAGGAGAAGCCGGACCCGCCGGAGACGGCGCGCCCGCCCGGCGACGGCGGGGACGACGACGGGGACGCCGGCGGGGACGCCGGCGGGGACGACGACGGGGACGACGCGGACGACGGGGGCGACGACGGGCCCACGACGACGGCCCCCGCGCCGGAACCCGTCGAGGTCGACCGCAACAGCCGGAGCGAGGTGCTCGCCCTGTCCGTCGACGAGGACGGCGAGTTCGCGCGCGGGAGCGAGGCGACCAGCCGCCAGGACTTCCAGGTCGTCGCCGTGCACGCCGTCACCCGGGACGGCACCCCGGTGAGCGTCTACGCCGGGGCCTCGCTCGCCGGCCAGGAGGAGGCGGTCTCCTCGGTCACCCGCGCGATGCTGGTCGGCCTGCCGGTCGTGCTGGCCGTGGTCGGCGCCGTCACCTGGCTGGTCGTGCGGCGGGCGCTGCGGCCGGTGGAGGGCATCCGGCGCGGGATGGCCGACATCACCGCCAGCACCGACCTGTCCCGCCGGGTCCCCGAGCCGGACGCCCGCGACGAGGTCGCCGCGCTGGCCCGTACGACCAACGAGACGCTGGGTGCGCTGGAGAGCGCCGTGGAGCGGCAGCGCCGGTTCGTCGCCGACGCGTCCCACGAGCTGCGCAGCCCCATCGCCTCCCTGCGCACCCAGCTGGAGGTCGGCGCGCACCACCCCGACCTGCTGGACCTGGACGGCGCCGTGCAGGACACCGTCCGGCTCCAGAGTCTCGCCGCCGACCTGCTGCTCCTCGCCAGGCTGGACGCAGGGGAGCAGCCCGGCACCGGTCGGGTCGACCTCGCCGAGGTGGTGCGGGACGAGCTGCGGCAGCGGGTCGCCAGGGTGCCCGTCCGGCTCGACGTTCCGGAGGGCGCCGACACCACGGCGACGGGGTCGCGCACGCAGCTCGGCCGGGTGGTCGGCAACCTGCTGGACAACGCCCAGCGGCACGCGTCCGCCGGTGTGCGGGTGTCGGTACGGCCCGGGGTGGTGGAGGTCGCCGACGACGGCTCCGGCGTGCCGTCCGGGGAGCGGGAGCGGATCTTCGCACGCTTCGTGCGCCTCGACGACGCCCGCAGCCGCGACGACGGCGGCGCCGGGCTGGGTCTCGCCATCGCCCGCGACGTGGCGGAACGCCACGGCGGCACCCTCACCGTCACCGACGCGCCCGGGGGCGGCGCCCTCTTCACCCTCCGTCTGCCGTGTTGACCTGCGGCCCTGAGCCGTTCAGCGGTCGTGTGCGGTGTGCAGGTGGTCGGCAACGGTGGAGAGCGACGTCTGCAGCTCCTGAAGGGCCTCCGGGGTGAGCAGGTCGATGAAGTGCCGGCGCACCGACGCCACGTGATGCGGCGCGACGTTCCGCATCGTCTCCCAGCCCTGCTCGGTCAGGACGGCGAACAGCCCGCGCTTGTCGGACTCGCAGTTCTCGCGCCGCACCAGCCCCGCGCTCTCCATGCGGGTGATCTGGTGGGACAGGCGGCTCTTGGACTGCCGGGTGCGGTGCGCGAGCTCGCTCATCCGCACCCGGTGCTCGGGCGACTCGGAGAGGTTGACCAGGATCTCGTAGTCGTTGTTGGTCAGCCCGAAGGGCTGGAGGTCGCGCTCCAGCTGGTACATGAGCAGCCGGCTGACGTCGAGGTGGGTGCGCCAGGCCTGCTGTTCCGCGTCGCTCAGCCAGCCCTTGTCCGTGTTCATGTCGAGAGCGTACCCAGGGTGTGTCGGGAAAGTGGCGTCGTCCGGCCACCGCCCCGCGTGGGGGCACCTCCCGGCCGAAGGGTGGGGGAGGGACTTTCCCGGTCACAGCACTAGAGTCCGAAGCGTCGCTGAAGGTCGCCGAGCTGGCCGGGCAGTCGCGGCGTCTGCTGCCCGGCCGTGCCGTGGCCGCCCTGGTGCGCGCCCTCACCCGCGAGCGGCACGTCCTTCATCACCTCGGTCGACTGGATCAGCACGGTTCCCGCTCCCGTGAACTCGTACTGGTGCTCCTCGCCGGAGGTGCCGCCCAGCCCGGTCACGGCACGGAGGCCGCCCAGCACGCCCCGCATGTACTGGTGGTCGTAGTGGTGGCAGGGGGAGGGGCAGTCGGCCCAGCCGACCAGCGCCTCCGGATCGACGCGCACCGGCGGCTCGACGAAGTGCACCTGGCCGTTGGACGCGGCCACGAACTTTCCGGTGCCGATCAGCGTGAGGAAGCCGGGGATGATCGACTGCTTCAGCGACAGCGACGGCTCGAAGGCCAGCAGGTTGCCGGACCGGACGGTCAGGTTGCCGTCCTCCAGGTCGTAGCTGTTGACGTCGAAGGCGCGGTCGGTGAGCAGCATCTTGCCGCTGCCCTCGGCGACGGTCCAGTCCTGCGCGTGCAGCGGCGAGTGGAAGCTGCCGGCGACCAGCCGGTCCAGCGGGCCGTGGCCGATGCCGTGGAAGTCGATCTGCCCGTAGTAGGCGATCATCTTCCCCTTCTGCAGGAACCAGCGGCTGCCGCGCAGTTCCACGCAGAACGTGTACGGGTTGACGTTGTCGTCCGACGGCAGCGTCGTGAAGTCCTGAGGGGTGGTCACAGCTTCTCCTCGCTCGCCTGCACATAGACCGTGCCGTTGCCGGACAGCTCCAGCTGGAACGCCTCACCCGAGCCGCGGCCGACCATGTCGCGCCAACCCAGCGCGGTGGACAGCTTGTTGCGCACGTCGCCGTGGTGGGCGACGTACGCCTGCGGGTCGACGTGGACCGGGCGGTCGGGGGTGATCGGCAGTTCGAGGACGCCGCCGTGGGCCATGACGGCGACCGAGCCGTGGCCGCGGAGCGTGGTGGTGAACAGGCCCTGGCCGCTCACCTGACCGCGCACCATGCCCATGACCCCGCCCTGGGAGCCCATGAACATCGTGCCCTGCTCCAACGTGCCGTCGAAGGCGAGCAGCCGGTCGGCCTCGACGTACAGCGTGTCGCCCGTGAGGTCGATGACCTGCACGTGGTGGCCGCCGTGGCCGTACATCACGGTGCCGTCGCCCTCGACGGTCATCAGCGGCGCCGCCTCGCCCGCCGCGCGGCGGCCGATCATGGCCATCACGCCGCCCTGGCCGCCGGACATGTTGGGTGTGAAGCCGACCTGCCCGGTGTAGGCGATCATCGCGCCACGCTGGCTGAACATGCGCGAGCCCGGCACGACCCGCGCCTCCACGATCTTGGAGTTGATCTGCTGGAACGGCATCAGATCTGCCCCCCGATCGTGTTGCGCTCGCTCGGCTGCACGTAGACCAGGCCCTCGCCCTCGAAGCGGATCTGGAACGCCTCGCCGGAACCCTCGCCGAGGAACGTGCGGAAGTTCACTCCCGACTGGAAGTCCTGCCGCAGACGGCCGGTGTGCGCCACGTACGCGCCGGGGTCGACCTGGAGCGGCTGGCCGTGCGAGACGCGCAGCACCACCGGTGTGCCGGCGGAGGTCAGCGCGGCCTGCCCGGTGCCCTCCACGGTGGTGGTGAACAGGCCGGTGCCCTGGGAGGCGCCGCGCAGGCCGGTGAAGCTGGTGCCGGTGCGCAGCGACGCGTCGGCGCACAGCAGGTTGCTGGACTCGACGTACAGCGTCTCGCCGTTCAGCGCGACCAGGCTGATGTCGCTCGCGCGGTCCGCGAACCAGCAGGTGCCCTCGCCCTTCACCTCCATGAGCTCCATCTGCTCGCCGGTGATGCGGCGCGTGACCATGCCGCGCAGGCCCTCACCGCCCCCGGAGAGCTTCTTGAACGCCATCCGGCCGTCGTACGCGACCATCGCGCCGTTCTTGGCCTTCACGGCGTCGCCCGCCATCGCGACGGCGAGCACCTTGCCACCTTGCAGTCGGAAATGAGCCACGGGAGTGAACCTACCCGGTGGTCGCCGCCCGGGAGGGAGGTGCCACAATGGCAAAAGTTTGTGCATCCGTTCACAAAGATCGAGGAAACCCGCCGTGGACATCAAGACCGTTTCCGCCATGCGTCGACTCCGCCTCGTCTCGGTGCCCGAGGCCGTCTCCTTCCTGCTGCTGCTGGTCTGCTCGGTGCTCAAGCGCACAACGGAGTTCAACGCCGTGCCGGTGATGGGCGCGATCCACGGCTTCCTCTTCGTCCTGTACGTGCTCTTCCTGCTGGACGCCTGGAACCGCACCAAGTGGTCCTTCGGCACCGCCGCCCTGTACTTCGTGCTGTCCGTGCTGCCCGCCGGCGGCTTCTTCGCGGACCGCAGGCTGCGCCGCGAGGAGAACGAGGCCGTCGCCGCGACCCGCACCGCGCCCACCGGGCAGGGCGAGAGCGTGACGGCCCAGTGATCGTCGCCTTCTCCGTGACGCCCCTGGGCGTCGGCGAGGACGTCGGCGCCTACGTGGCCGACGCGGTGCGGGTGGTCCGGGAGTCCGGTCTGCCCCACCGCACCGACGCGATGTTCACCTCGATCGAGGGCGACTGGGACGCCTGCATGGACGTCGTGCGCCGCGCCGTCGCCGCGGTCGAGGCCCGCGCGCCCCGCGTGTCCCTCGTCCTCAAGGCCGACATCCGTGAGGGCGTCACCGACGGCCTCACCGCCAAGGTCGACACCGTCGAGCGCCACCTCGCCGCCGACGACCACTGACCCGCCCCCGCCACCCCGCATTCGCCGCTACGGGCGCACTGTCGACCTGAACGGGACCGATGCGGCACGTCCCCGAGCGCCGCGGTGCTCCCGGTTCAGCCTTGGAGTCCTGCCGCAGTCCCCACGCCCGCTTTCCCGCCGGCGGGCGGCTTCCGGGTGAACGGCCCCGGTGGAGCGTGGCGGGCGCCCCCGCACGGGTGACCCGGACGGGGGTCTCCAGGTCGCGACGGTGGGGGCGGCGTCGAAGGGTGGAGGCATCCGTGCGGGCCCGGACCGCCCGTGCGCGAGGTGGGAGGGAGCCGTGGCGCCGTCTCGTGACGACTACGAGAGGTACAGCCGCCTCGCCGGGCCGCTCGCGGCCGCGGGCCCGGACTACCGGGTGCGGTACCGCACTCTGCTGTCCCGCGAGAGGCACCGGCTCGGTGTCGTGCTGCTGATCGCCGCGGCGCCCGCGCTGTCGGCCGTGCTGCTGGTGTGGCTGATATGGCCGGCCCACTGGTCGCGCCGGGGCGACGCGGCCCCGGGCTGGCTGGTCGCCGCCGACGCGGTGATGCTCGGCGCCATCGGCCTGATCGAGCTGTTCCGGCTGCTCGGCGTGGTGTCCGTCGCGCACGCCACGCTGGTGGCCCGCGACCCGGTGCCCGTGCGTCCGGAGCGGAACGTCTCCGTCGCCTTCCTCACCACGTACGTGCCCGGCAAGGAGCCGATATCCATGGTCCGGGCCACCCTGCGGGGCGCGCTGCGCGTCCGGCACCGGGGGCGGCGGGACGTCTGGCTGCTGGACGAGGGGGACGACCCCGCCGCACGGGCGCTGTGCGCGGAACTGGGCGTGCGCCACTTCACCCGCCGCGGAGTGCCCGAGTGGAACCGTCCCCGGGGGCCGTTCCGGGCCCGGACCAAGCACGGCAACTACAACGCCTGGCTGGAGGCGCACGGCCACGCCTACGAGTTCTTCGCCTCCGTCGACACCGACCACGTGCCGCTGCCCGCCTATCTGGAACGGATGCTGGGCTACTTCCGTGATCCCGACGTCGCCTTCGTCGTCGGGCCGCAGGTGTACGGCAACTACGACCGGCTGGTCACCAAGTGCGCCGAGAGCCAGCAGTTCCTCTTCCACGCGCTGATCCAGCGGGCGGGCAACCGGTACGGGGCGCCGATGTTCGTCGGTACCAACAACGTGGTGCGGATCGCGGCTCTGCGGCAGGTGGGCGGGCTGCACGACTCCGTCACCGAGGACATGGCCACCGGCTTCGAGATCCACCGCCGCCGCAACCCCGCCACCGGCGGCCGGTGGCGCTCCGTCTACACCCCGGACGTGCTCGCGGTGGGGGAGGGGCCCGAGTCGTGGACGGACTACTTCTCCCAGCAGCTGCGCTGGTCGCGCGGCACCTTCGAGACCGTGCTGCACCAGTACGGCCGTCCTCCGCACCGGCTGCCGGCCGGCCGGCTGCTCCACTACTCGCTGATGCTGGCGTACTACCCGATGAGCGCCGCCACGTGGGTGCTGGGTGCGTTGAGCTGCGCGCTGTTCCTGTGGGCCGGCACCTCCGGCGTCACGGTGCCGCCGCAGACCTGGCTGATGCTGTACGGCGACGCGGCCGCGCTCCAGGTCGGTCTGTATCTGTGGAACCGGCGGCACAACGTCTCGCCGCACGAACCGGAGGGCTCCGGCGGGCTGGCGGGCATGGCGATGTCCGCGCTGGCGGCGCCGGTGTACGCGCGGGCGCTGGGAGCGGCCCTGCTGCGGCGGCCGTGCCGCTTCGTGGTGACGCCGAAGGGGGAGTCCGCCAGCGACGACGGGGTGCGGACGTTCCGCACCCACCTGGGGTGGGCGGCGGTGCTGGGCTGTTCGCTCGCGGCCTCGCTGTGGCTGGGACACACCCACGCGGTGATCGGCGTGTGGGCGCTGCTGGCCCTGACGGTCGCGCTGGCGCCGTTCCTGGCCTGGGCACTCACCGGCCGCCAGCACGGCGGGCGCGCGATGCCGTACACCGGGCGGGGCGTGCGGGCCGGGCCGGGCGGCTACGCGAGCTCGCCGTCGCCCGCGGACAGGGCGATGCCGAGCGGCGTGCGTTCGTAGAGCACCTGGTGCCGTACCCGGCGCGAGGTCAGCAGTCCCGCGCCGCGCAGCGTCGACAGGTGCACGGACACGGAGGACGGCGCCAGCCCCAGCCGCGCGGCCAGCGCGGTCGTCGACGCCGGTTCGGTGAGCGCCGCCAGCACCGCGGCCCGGTTCACGCCCAGCAGCCGTTCCAGCGCCTCCGGCGATCCCGGCCCGGCCTCGGCCTCCGACCACAACGAGCCGATGCCGCGTGCCGGGTAGACCACGGCGGGCCGCCACGGCGCGTGGAAGCCGCTGACCACGTCCGGCCAGACGAAGACGCTGGGCATCAGCGTCAGTCCCTCGCCGCCCAGCGTCTGCGCCGCGTCCTCCGCGCGTCTTATCGTCAGCGCGCCGTCGGCCCAGGTCACGTGCGGGTGCAGTCCGTCGAAGAGCGCGGCCAGGCCGCCGTCGGCCAGCCTCCGGGTGTGGAAGGCGACGTCGGCCTCCAGCAGTGCCCGCAGCCGCTGCCAGTGCGGGGCCACGAGGGTCTCCCAGGCCCGGACGGTGGCGTCGGCCACTCTCTGCACGGCGCGCGCGGGGTCGCCGAGCATCGCCAGGCCCAGCGGCGACGCGGCCGCCCCGGGGGTGTCGGCGAGGGCGCGGGCCATCTCCTCCTTGGCGGTGACCGGATCGGTGGCCCGCAGGCGTTCGATCTCCTCGTCGAAGGACTGCACCGGCCCGCCGGGCGGCGGGCAGAGGAAGTCGGGTGTCCAGCCCTGCCGGGGCATGAGCAGCCACAGCGGTTCCAGGCCCAGCGTCTCCGCGGCGCGCACGCTCCGCCGCAGCCACGGCAGGTGGTGGCCCCACTGTCCGGGGCGGGCCAGCAGCCGGACGGCCTGCTGGGTCTCCCAGGCAGGCGAGAGCGCGAAACGGCAGTTGAGCAGGTCCTCGGTGCCGAAATGCATGCGCAGCGGCATGTTCCCCCTCCAGGCTGGTCCGGCCTCAGGGCGCATGGTGACGTAGTGCCTCGGCGGCTACGCCTCCCCCGCTTGTGCCGCTGCCCGCTGCGCCCTCGCCCGAAACCGTCCGGTGGCCGGCAGGGGGACCGGACGGTGAGACGGTTGCGCTCACGATATGACCGGCCGGTAGGGTCGGGTGCGTGCCGAAGCCGCTCAGCCTGCCGTTCGATCCGATCGCCCGCGCCGACGAACTCTGGAAGCGGCGATGGGGCCCGGCGCCCTCGATGGCCGCGATCACCTCGATCATGCGCGCCCACCAGATCCTGCTGTCGCAGGTGGACGCCGTGGTCAAGCCGTACGGTCTGACGTTCGCCCGGTACGAGGCGCTGGTGCTGCTCACCTTCTCGCGGGCCGGCCGGCTGCCGATGTCGAAGATCGGCGAACGGCTGATGGTGCACCCCACGTCGGTGACCAACACCGTGGACCGGCTCCAGCGCGCGGGCCTGGTGACCAAGGGGCCGAATCCGGAGGACGGCCGCGGGACGCTCGCGTCGATCACCGACAAGGGGCGGGAGGTCTGCGACGCGGCGACGCGCGACCTGATGGCGATGGACTTCGGGCTGTCGAGCTACGACGACGCGCAGTGCGACGCGATCTTCTCGCTGCTGAGGCCGCTGCGGGTCGCCGCGGACGACTTCGACGACCCGGCTTAGGCCCGGCCTTCGAAGGTCCGCCGGACGAGCACGAGGGCCGCGGGGGCGGACCCGGGGAGCGGAGGGCGGGCCGATACCCTCGCCGCATGAAGAAAAGCGTGTTGACCCGCTACCGCGTGATGGCCTACGTCACGGCCGTCATGCTGCTCGCCCTGTGCACCGCGATGGTCTTCAAGTACGGCTTCGACATGGGTGAGAACGTCACCTTCGCGATCTCGCAGCTGCACGGCGTCCTGTTCATCATCTACGTGATCTTCGCCTTCGACCTGGGGCAGAAGGCGCGCTGGCCGTTCGGCAAGCTGCTGTGGGTGCTGGTCTCCGGAACGATCCCGCTGGCGGCGTTCTTCGTGGAGCGCAACGTCGTCCGCGACGTCGAGCCGCTGCTCGAGGACTCCTCCGCGGCGACGGCGAAGGTCTGAGGGCCTGCCCGCCCTCTTCCGGCGCCTCCGTGTACCGGCCGACACCCCGTGCGACCTGCGTCTGAAGGGTCCGCCTTGCATTGCGGTGCCTTCGGGGCGGACACTTACTAGGACGTCCTAGTATTTTCGCCGCCTCCGCCGCCCGGTGCGAGGGGCACAGAGAGGCAGACGACACCGCATGGATGCTGAGGCCATCGAGGAAGGGCGCCTGCGCTGGCAGGCCCGGTACGACGCGGCACGCAAGCGCGACGCGGACTTCACCACACTGTCCGGCGACCCGGTCGACCCCGTCTACGGGCCGCGCCCGGGCGACTCCTACGAGGGCTTCGAGCGCATCGGCTGGCCCGGCGAGTTCCCCTACACCCGCGGCCTGCACGCGACCGGTTACCGCGGCCGTACCTGGACGATCCGGCAGTTCGCCGGCTTCGGCAACGCGCAGCAGACCAACGAGCGCTACAAGATGATCCTGGAGGCCGGCGGCGGCGGCCTCTCGGTCGCCTTCGACATGCCGACGCTGATGGGCCGTGACTCGGACGACCCGAAGTCGCTGGGCGAGGTCGGCCACTGCGGCGTCGCCATCGACTCGGCGGCCGACATGGAGATCCTCTTCTCCGACATCCCGCTGGGCGACGTGACGACGTCCATGACGATCTCCGGCCCGGCCGTCCCGGTCTTCTGCATGTACCTGGTGGCCGCCGAGCGGCAGGGCGTCGACCCGGCGGTGCTCAACGGCACGCTGCAGACGGACATCTTCAAGGAGTACATCGCGCAGAAGGAGTGGCTCTTCCAGCCCGAGCCGCACCTCCGCCTGATCGGCGACCTGATGGAGCACTGCGCGCACGACATCCCCGCGTACAAGCCGCTCTCCGTCTCCGGCTACCACATCCGCGAGGCCGGCTCCACGGCCGCGCAGGAGCTGGCGTACACCCTCGCCGACGGGTTCGGCTACGTCGAACTCGGTCTCTCCCGCGGGCTGGACGTGAACAGGTTCGCGCCCGGCCTGTCCTTCTTCTTCGACGCGCACCTCGACTTCTTCGAGGAGATCGCCAAGTTCCGCGCGGCCCGGCGCATCTGGGCCCGCTGGATGCGCGACGTCTACGGCGCCACGTCCGAGAAGGCGCAGTGGCTGCGCTTCCACACGCAGACCGCCGGCGTCTCGCTCACCGCGCAGCAGCCGTACAACAACGTGGTCCGTACGGCCGTCGAGGCGCTCGCCGCCGTGCTGGGCGGCACCAACTCGCTGCACACCAACGCGCTGGACGAGACCCTGGCCCTGCCCAGCGAGCAGGCGGCCGAGATCGCGCTGCGCACCCAGCAGGTGCTGATGGAGGAGACCGGCGTCACCAACGTCGCGGACCCGCTGGGCGGCGCCTGGTACATCGAGCAGCTCACCGACCGCATCGAGGCGGACGCGGAGAAGATCTTCGACCAGATCAAGGAGCGCGGCCGCCGCGCCCACCCGGACGAGAACCACCCCATCGGCCCGATCACCTCGGGCATCCTGCGCGGTATCGAGGACGGCTGGTTCACCGGCGAGATCGCCGAGGCCGCCTTCCAGTACCAGCAGTCCCTGGAGAAGGACGACAAGAAGGTCGTCGGCGTCAACTGCCACACCGGCTCGGTCACCGGCGACCTGGAGATCCTGCGGGTCAGCCACGAGGTGGAGCGCGAGCAGGTGCGCGAGCTGGGCGAGCGCAAGTCCCGCCGGGACGACGCCGCGGTCACCCGCGCGCTGGAGGACATGATGAAGGCCGCCCGCTCGGACGCGAACATGATCGGGCCGATGCTGGAGGCGATCCGCGCCGAGGCCACCCTCGGGGAGATCTGCAACGCGCTGCGCGAGGAGTGGGGCGAGTACACCGAGCCGCCGGTCTTCTGAGCCGCGCAACGGTCGTCCGGGCCGCCGGGTCGGCCGAACGCTCAGCCCACCGCGCCGAGACCGCCGATCAGCAGCCGCGAGAAGGTGGACGCCCAGTCGGCGTCCACCTTCTCCGCGCTGACCAGCGCCCGGTGCACCACCGCGCCCGCGATCACGTCGAAGACCAGGTCGACGTGGCGGGCGGCGGACTCCTCGTCCTGGTCCGGCGGGATCTCGCCGCGCCGCTGCGCGCGTTCCCGGCCCTCCAGCACCAGGCGCTTCTGCCGGTCCACGACCGCGGTGCGGATGCGGGCGCGCAGCGCCGGGTCGCGGGTGGACTCGGCGACCACCGCCATCAGCGCGGTCTGCGTCTCCGGCCGCTCCAGCAGCCGTGCGAAGGACAGGACGACGCCCTCGACATCGGCCTCCAGGCTTCCCCGGTCGGGGAGTTCGAGCGTGTCGAAGAGCACCGCGACCGCGTCCACGACCAGCTCGTTCTTGCCCGGCCAGCGCCGGTAGAGCGTCGTCTTGGCGACGCCGGCGCGGGCCGCGACGTCGCCCATCGTCAGCTTCGACCAGCCGAGTTCGACCAGCGCGGCCCGGGTGGCGTCGAGGATCGCGCCGTCGGCGGCGGTGCTGCGGGGTCGTGCCATGCCGGGCAGCGTAGCGGGACACCGTTCCGGGGCTCCGTGTTACGCTACGACTCGTATCGAAACGACCGTCCTCGCCGGACTGCGGGGACCGGGCGACGAACCGCGCGCGGAGGGGGGAGACTGGTCCCATGCAGCCACGCAACATGTCCATCAGCGGAGCGGTCGACCTCGCCGCGGTCAAGGCGGCCGGGGAAGCCCGGCAGAAGGCCGAACACGCCCGCGCCCAGGCCGCCGAAGGCGGCGGCGCGCCCGCGCCCGCCGGTCTCGTCATCGACGTCGACGAGGCGGGGTTCGAGAACGAGGTCCTCCAGCGGTCCGCCGAGGTCCCGGTCGTCATCGACTTCTGGGCCGAGTGGTGCGGGCCGTGCAAGCAGCTCGGTCCACTGCTGGAGCGCGTCGTCGAGGAGTACGCCGGCCGGCTGCTGCTCGCCAAGATCGACGTCGACCAGAACCAGATGCTCTTCCAGCAGTTCGGCGTCCAGGGCATTCCCGCGGTCTTCGCGGTGGTCGCCGGGCAGGCGCTGCCGCTCTTCCAGGGAGCCGCCCCCGAGCAGCAGGTCCGGGAGACGCTGGACCAGCTCGTGCAGGTCGCCGAGCAGCGCTTCGGCATCACCGGCCTCCAGGGCGCTCCCGAGGGTGAGCAGACCCCCGCGCCCGAGGAGCCGCAGGTGCCGGAGGACCCGGCACTGGCCGCCGCGCACGACGCGCTGGACGCCGGCGACCTGGCCGGCGCCGTCCAGGCCTACCGCAACGTGCTCGCCGACGACCCGGCCAGCACCGAGGCGAAGCTCGGCCTGGCGCAGGCCGAACTCCTGGGCCGCGTGCAGGGGCTGGACGCCCAGCAGGTGCGCAAGGAGGCGGCCGGGAATCCGGCGGACGTCGCCGCTCAGCTCCGCGCCGCGGACCTGGACCTGGTCGGCGGTCACGTCGAGGACGCCTTCGGGCGCCTGGTTGAGACGGTGCAGCGGACCGCCGGCGAGGACCGGGAGGCCGCGCGACTGCGCCTGCTGGAGCTGTTCGAGGTGATCGGCGCGGACGACCCGCGTGTGGTCACCGCCCGTAGTGCCCTGGCGCGCGTACTGTTCTGAACAGGCCGAAGAGCAAGATCCGGTAGGCGTTGATTTAGCGACACGGCGGCCGCACTTTGCCAAAACTTGGCAATTGCGGCCGCCGTTACTCGCAGTAAGCCGTCCCGCCGGTTTCGGGATGCCATGTCCGACTAATCCCCGCGTTGCGGATCCGGTGTCCGACACGGGCTGTCGCCGCTCTAGGCTGGGCCGCCCCGCTTCGGGTGCCCGATCGTTACTCGCAAGTAACGAACCCCTTGTGTGTCGGCCGCAGATGCACCACGATCGGCCACGCTCGGTCCGTTCTCCCGTAGTCCCGGCACCATCCGGGTATCGGTGTTGACGGGTCCCCACCGAGTGGACCGGTGAGCACGATCGCCGGTCGCGGACAGGGGGGTCTCTGCCACAACGGCAGGGCCTGTCCGAGTGCGGGTTGCGCGAGAGCGTGGCCAGTGGTTGTCGCTCGGGGGTGATCGCCGGCAGCTCGGGAGTGACATGCTCGCGTCCCCAGGTGACGGCGCTCTCCTTCCCGAGGACGTAGCACTTCTCCCATCCCGTGCGGGACCGCAGGCCCGCATCGGAGATGTACGTCCGAGAAGGAGGAAAGTCATGGAGTCCCTGGCTCGTGGCGGGACCAGATGGAAGCGGTTCGCCGTCGTCATGGTCCCGAGCGTTGCCGCAACGGCAGCGATAGGTGTCGCCCTCTCCCAGGGTGCGCTCGCGGCCTCGTTCAGCGTTTCCGGCCAGCAGTTCAAGCTGACGGCCGAGCGCATCGAGGCCGAGGGCTTCACCCAGTACGGTGCGGTGGACAGCACCGCGAAGGGTGTCAAGCCGGTCACCGTCGTCGGCATGAACAGCGCCGACATCAAGGGCCTGTGCCAGTCCGTCGTCGTCCCGGTCCCCGGGTTCGGCGACGTGTCGATGGTGCTGGGTGCCGGCGACAAGGACCCGGTCGTCGCGAAGAAGCTGTACGTCGACGCCGACGTCCTGTCCGCCAACGCCACGTTCAAGAACATCGACATCGGCGTCTCGGTGGACGACACCACGAAGGGCCCCGGTCCGAACAAGGGCGACAAGTACCTGCCGGGCTCCTTCGCCCAGCAGGCCGAGAGCGCCGTGCTGACCGACGTCAAGCAGCGTGCCTGGGCGACGACGGCCGGAACCTTCAAGCTCAGTGGTCTCAAGATGTCCGTCAAGACGGGCAAGCACGAGTGCTACTGAGGCACTGACCGTACGGGCGCGGGTGCGCTTTCCGCGCCCGTACGGATGCTCCACCCCGCAATACCTGTGCCAGTCCCCGAGGAGCTGTACCTATGAGCGCCGAGACGCATGCGCGAGAGGCGGACCGGTTCGCCCGGATGCGCCGGAATTTCCGGGTGTGGCGCGGACAGCGCCCGTTCTGGGGCGGGATGCTGACGCTGCTGGCCGGCATCCCCATCATGTACATCCCCTACCAGAACCTGACCCTGGGATCGCTCACCATCCGCATGTCCACCACGGCGGGTGCCGGCTCGCTGATCATCGGCATCCTGCTGGTGGTCCTCGGGATCACCATGTGGTTCCAGCCGCACTCCCGGGTGTTCGCCGGAGTGGCGGCGATCCTGCTGGCTCTGGTCTCTCTGGTCGTCTCCAACTTCGGCGCCTTCCTGATCGGTTTCCTCCTGGGGCTGGTCGGCGGTGCCCTCTGCCTGTCCTGGGCGCCCGGCGAATCCGTACGGCCGTCGCGACCCGACCCCGTCGAGCCGAAGGCGGACGACGCCGGCGACACGGCGCACGTCCCCGCCCAGGGCTCCGGCAGCGCCCTCGACGACCTGTCAGTCACTGGAACGCCCTCGTCCCCGACGGCGGGCGCGGACGCGAACAACGCGAACGGGAGGCACCGTGCCGGGTGACGAGCTGCACGAGGAGGCGACTGGAGCGGAGAATTCCGTTCCGGGCGCTCGCCGGGAAAGAACCGGCCCACGGCACGCGGCGCCCAGGAAGCCCTTCCTGACCCGGCTGAACGTGCCGGCGAGCAAGGCGGTGGCCATGGTGGCCATGCCGTCCGCCGTCCTGATGAGCATGGGCGTGACGCCGCAAATGGCCTACGCCAAGCCGCTGCCCAAGAACCCCTTCAGCGACGGTCCCTGCGTCTCGCAGCAGGACCGCGCCGAGGAGGAGGCGGAGAAGGAGGCGGAGGCCGCCGCGAAGGCCGAGGAGGAGCGCAAGCGCGCCGAGGCCGAGCGGAAGGCCGCCGAGAAGGCCGAGCAGGAGAAGGAGGACGCGGAGCAGGACGACGCGTCGGATTCCGGCTCGGATTCCGGCTCCGGCTCCGGCTCCGGTGACGACGCGACCGGCGGCTCGTCCGGTTCGGGCGGCTCCGGCGGCTCCTCGGAGCCCGAGCCGAGCCCGTCGGAGGAGGACGGCTCCGGCGGCCTGCTGGGAGGCGTCGGCGACGCCCTCGGCGACCTGCTGGGCGGTGGCGACCGCGAGGAGAAGGCCGAGCCGGAGCCCACGCCCTCCGAGACCCCGGACGCGTCGCAGAAGCCGGAGAAGAAGGAGTCCTCCGACCCGGTCGGCGACGCCGTCGGCGAGGTCGGCGAGGGCGTCGAGGACACCGTCGGCAAGGTCGAGGAGGGCCTGGGCGACGTCACCGACGGCCTGTCCGGCTCGTCCGGCGACGATGCGTCCTCGGACGAGACCGGCGACGACGGGGCGACGGACGAGACCGAACTGCCGGTGGGTGAGGACGGCAAGAAGGTCTTCCCCTGCGTCGAGGAGGAGAAGGTCGCCGGCGAGGCGGAGCAGACGCCCGCCATGCTGCCCAACCAGCCGTGGACGCTG
This sequence comes from Streptomyces hazeniae, assembly GCF_031845485.1. Lineage (NCBI taxonomy): Bacteria > Bacillati > Actinomycetota > Actinomycetes > Kitasatosporales > Streptomycetaceae > Streptomyces > Streptomyces hazeniae. The sequence continues at coordinate 76,813 of NZ_JAVREQ010000017.1, read as the reverse complement.
AAGGCCTCGTCGCTGACCATCCGCGGCCAGGACTACGAGGGCGTGTTCAACGTCCGCACCGCGGACGGCAGCACCAAGCAGGTCCTCAAGTTCACCGCCGACAGCGTCGACATCGGCGACCTGCACCAGATCGTGCAGGGTCAGGACGGCCTCCAGTACCACGTGAAGGCCGCGCCGGGCTCCACCTCCACGATCCGCGAGGGACAGGTGACGCTCTACACCGAGCGTCTGGAGGGCAAGCTGTTCGGTCTGATCCCGATCACCTTCGACCCCGAGCACCCGCCGCCGCTCAACCTGCCGGACGTCTTCTTCACCGACGTGACGGTCCAGCAGGCCGGGCAGTTCGGCGGCACGCTGACCGTCCCCGGGCTCCACTCCACCATCTCCGGCGGCTGACGCCGGCCGTCGCGGCCGTTGCCCGGGTGTCTGCCGTCCCGGGGACCGGTCAGACGGCGGTCTGCTCCGCGCCGCCGAGGTGGTGCACCCGGACCATGTTGGTGGTGCCCGGAACGCCGGGCGGCGAACCGGCCGTGATGATCATCTTGTCGCCGGCGTCGTACCGCTGGAGCTTCAGCAGCTCCGCGTCGACCAGTTCCACCATCTCGTCGGTGGTGTTGACGTGCGGGACGACGAAGGAGTCCACGCCCCAGCTCAGCGTCAGCTGGTTGCGGGTGGCGACCTCGGTGGTGAAGGCGAGGATCGGCTGCGCGGCGCGGTAGCGGCTCAGTCGCCGGGCCGTGTCGCCCGACTTGGTGAACGCGATCAGCGTCTTGGCGTGCAGGAAGTCCGCGATCTCGCATGCCGCGCGGGCGACCGAACCGCCCTGCGTGCGCGGCTTCTTGCCCTTCACCAGCGGCTGGAGGCCGCGGCTGAGCAGCTCCTGCTCCGCCGCCTCGACGATCTTCGACATGGTCTTGACGGTCTCGATCGGGTACTGGCCGACCGAGGACTCCGCGGAGAGCATCACCGCGTCCGCGCCGTCCAGGATCGCGTTCGCCACGTCCGACGCCTCGGCGCGCGTGGGGCGCGAGTTGGTGATCATCGACTCCATCATCTGGGTCGCCACGATCACCGGCTTGGCGTTCCGCCGGCACAGTTCGATCAGTCGCTTCTGGACCATCGGCACCCGCTCCAGCGGGTACTCCACCGCGAGGTCGCCGCGCGCCACCATCACGCCGTCGAACGCGAGGACGACCTCCTCCATGTTCTCCACGGCCTGCGGCTTCTCGACCTTGGCGATGACCGGCACCCGGCGGCCGACCTCGTCCATCACCCGGTGCACGTCGCGCACGTCGGCGGCGTTCCGCACGAACGACAGCGCGACCATGTCGCAGCCCATCCGCAGCGCGAACTTCAGGTCGTCGACGTCCTTGTCCGACAGCGCCGGCACGTTCACCGCCGCGCCCGGCAGGTTGATGCCCTTGTGGTCGGAGATGACGCCGCCCTCGATGACGATGCAGCGCACCCGCGGCCCGTCGACCTCGACGACCTGGAGCGCCACGTTGCCGTCGTTGATCAGCACCGGGTCGCCCTTGGCCACGTCGCCCGGCAGGCCCTTGTACGTGGTGCCGCACTGCGACCGGTCACCGGCCACGTCCTCCGTGGTGATGGTGAACTCCTCGCCGCGGACCAGCTCCACCGGCCCCTCGGCGAAGGTCTCCAGGCGGATCTTCGGCCCCTGGAGGTCGGCCAGCACGCCGACCGCCCGTCCCGCCTCGTCCGCGGCCTTCCGCAGCCGGTGGTAGCGCTCCTCGTGCTCCGGCTGGCTGCCGTGGCTCATGTTGAAGCGGGCCACGTTCATGCCGGCGTCGAGCAGCGTCTTCAGCTGCTCGTAGGAGTCGACGGCGGGGCCCAGGGTACAGACGATCTTGGAACGGCGCATGAGGACGATCCTATCGGTTTTGTTCAGACGCGGAACGTACGGGGGTGAGCCCGCTCACGAACGATTCTCCTCATCATGCCGCCTCCGCGGCGCCGACCAGCGCGTACGTCTGCCGGGCGATCTCCAGCTCCTCGTCCGTGGGGACCACGGCCACCGCGACCCGGGCATCCCCGGGCGAGATCAGCCGCGGCTCCCGGCCGCGTACCCCGTTGCGCCCCGGATCCACGGACAGACCCAGCCCCTCCAGCCCCTCCAGGGCCGCCGCGCGCACCTCGGCCGCGTTCTCCCCGACGCCGGCGGTGAACGTCACCGCGTCCACCCGGCCGAGCACGGCGTAGTAGGCGCCCACGTACTTCTTCAGCCGGTGCGTGTACACCTCGAAGGCCAGCCGCGCCGCCTCGTCGCCCTCCTCGATCCGGCGGCGGATCTCCCGCATGTCGTTGTCGCCGCACAGCCCCGTCAGGCCGCTGCGGCGGTTGAGCAGCGTGTCGATCTCGTCCACCGACATGCCCGCCACCCGCGCCAGGTGGAAGATCACCGCCGGGTCGGTGTCGCCGCTGCGGGTGCCCATGACCAGGCCCTCGAGCGGCGTCAGCCCCATCGAGGTCTCCACGCACACCCCGCCGCGCACCGCCGACGCCGAGGCGCCGTTGCCCAGGTGCAGCACGATCACGTTCACCTCGGACGGGTCCCGGCCCAGCAGTTCGGCGGTCCTGCGGGAGACGTACGCGTGCGAGGTGCCGTGGAAGCCGTAGCGGCGGATGCGGTGCGCGTCGGCGGTCTCCTTCTCGATCGCGTAGCGGGCCGCGGGCTCCGGGATCGTGGTGTGGAACGCGGTGTCGAAGACGGCCACCTGCGGCAGGTGCGGGCCGAGCGCCCGGGCGGTGCGGATGCCGGTGAGGTTCGCCGGGTTGTGCAGCGGCGCCAGCGGCACCAGGCGCTCGATCTCCGCCAGCACCGCGTCGTCGATCACCGTGGGCTCGGTGAAGCGGCGCCCGCCGTGCACCACGCGGTGGCCGATCGCCGCCAGTTCCGGCGAGTCCAGGCCCAGCCCGTCCGCCGCCAGCTCCTCCGCGACGGCCTTCAGCGCCGCCTCGTGGTCCGCGATGCGGCCCTCCCGGGTGCGCTCTCCCCCCTCCTGGCCGGTTCCGTCCCGCCCGGCGGGCGGGGTGTGCGCGAGCCGCGAGGTCTGCTCCCCGATCCGCTCCACCAGCCCGGACGCGAGCCGCCCGCCGCCCGCCATGTCCAGCAGCTGGTACTTCACGGACGAGGAGCCGGAGTTGAGTACCAGGACGCGCGTCGCCCCCGCGGGGGCGGTGGTGGGGGTGGCGCTCATGCCCGCGCCTCCTTCCCGGCCCGCGCACGGCTGCCGGCCGGAGCCCGTCCGGACTGCGCCTGGATCGCGGTGATGGCCACGGTGTTCACGATGTCGGAGACCAGCGCGCCGCGCGACAGGTCGTTGACCGGCTTGCGCAGCCCCTGGAGCACCGGTCCGACCGCCACCGCGCCGGCCGAACGCTGCACCGCCTTGTAGGTGTTGTTGCCGGTGTTCAGGTCCGGGAAGACCAGTACGGTCGCCCGCCCCGCCACCTCCGAGTCGGGCAGCTTGGTCGCCGCCACCGACGGGTCCACCGCCGCGTCGTACTGGATCGGCCCCTCGACCAGCAGGTCCGGCCGCCGCGACCGGACGAGTTCGGTGGCCCGCCGCACCTTGTCCACCTCCGCGCCCGAACCGGAGGTGCCGGTGGAGTACGACAGCATCGCGATCCGCGGCTCCACGCCGAACTGCGCCGCCGTGCCGGCCGACTGCACCGCGATGTTCGCGAGCTGCTCGGCGTCCGGGTCGGGGTTGACCGCGCAGTCGCCGTAGGCCAGCACCCGGTCGGACAGGCACATGAAGAACACCGAGGAGACGATGCCCGCCTCCGCCTTCGTCTTGATCACCTCGAAGGCCGGCCGGATGGTCGCCGCCGTCGAGTGCGCCGCGCCGGAGACCATGCCGTCCGCCAGACCCTCGCGCACCATCAGCGTCCCGAAGTAGGAGACGTCCGCCACCACGTCGTACGCCAGCTCGTACGTCACCCCGCGAGGGGCGCGGAGCTTCGCGTACAGCTCGGCGAACCGCTCGCGCAGCGGCGAGGTCTGCGGGTCGACGACGCGGGCGGTGGCCGCGGCGGTGTCCGGCAGTTCGTCGTCCTCCAGCAGCGGCAGGTCGATGCCCAGCTCCGCGGTGCGCCTGCGTACGGCCGTCGGGTCGCCGAGCAGCGTCAGGTCGCACACGTCCCGGCGCAGCAGGACCTCCGCGGCGCGCAGCACCCGCTCCTCGGTGCCCTCCGGCAGCACGACCGCGCGGCGCTCCGCCCGGGCGCGTTCGATCAGCTCGTGCTCGAACATCATCGGCGTGACGCGGGCGCTGCGGACCACCGAGAGCCGCTCGGTGAGGCGCGGGGTGTCCACGTGCCTCTCGAACAGGCCCAGCGCGACCTCCGCCTTGCGCGGCGTGGCCGCCGTCAGCTTGCCCTGGAGCTCGAACAGCTCGGCCGCGGTGGGGAACGACCCGTGCGGCACGGCGAGCAGCGGCGTCCCCGGCGCCAGCCGCTCGGCCAGCGCCATCGTTTCCGGGCCGGGCCGCTCGGCGAGGGTGAGCAGCACGCCGGCGAGGGCGGGGGAGCCCGCGGAGTGCGCGGCCAGCGAGCCGATGATCAGGTCGGCGCGGTCGCCCGGGGTGATGACCAGGCAGCCCTCGGTCAGCGCGGGCAGGAACGTCGGCAGGTGGGCGCCGCCGAACACGAAGTCCCGCACGTCGCGGGACAGCCCCGCCGGGTCCCCCAGCAGGACCTCGGCGCCCAGCGTGTCGCGGACCTGGGCCACCGTCGGCGCGGACAGGGCGGGCTCCTCCGGCAGCACGGACACGGGCACCGGCAGGTGCCCGGTCAAGGTGCGGGCGGCGTCCCGCGCCTCGGGGGCCTGCACCCGGTTCGCGATCATCGCGAGGATCTCGCAGCCCAGCGACGCGTACGCGTGGTGCGCGTTGCGCACCTCGGCGACCACCGACTCCCCGGTCTGGCCGTAGCCGCCGACGACGGGGAGCACGGCCGCGCCGAACTCGTTCGCCAGCCGCGCGTTCAGCGCCAGCTCGGCGGGCAGCCCGGTGTCGGCGAAGTCGGTACCCAGCACGAGAACGGCCTCGTAGTCGGACGCCACCGCGTGGAAGCGGGCGACGAGCCGCGCCACCAGCTCGTCCGTGCCCTTCTCCGCCTGCAGCGCGGCCGCCTCGTCGTGCCCCAGGCCGACCACCGTGCCCGCCGGCTGGGTCAGCCGGTACCGGGCGCGCAGCAGGTCGAAGATCGGGTCCGGGCCGTCGTGCGCCAGCGGACGGAACACCCCGACCCGGTCCACGTGCCGGGTGAGCAGCTCCATCACCCCCAGCTCCACGACCTGACGGCCGTCCCCCCGCTCGACGCCGGTCACGTACACACTGCGCGTCACGCGTGCTCTCCCTCGTCGTCCGTGTCGTGCGCCGCGCGGCCCCTGGCGCGCGGAACCCTGCTCCTGACAGTGTTGATGGGTGTTGATGGGTCCTGATGGTGTTGACGGTAACCGCACGGCCCGTCGCGCCGGGTGCGTCACGGAGCGGCTACCGGACCGTATGCCGGACAGGGATGTGCCCCCTGCGTTCAACTCGTGAAACAATCCCAGCGCCCAAGCACCCGACGCTGCCACAGCCGCCAGCGTGATCCAGCGAGCAGGAAGCGAAGCTCATGCGCATCGGAGTCCTCACCGCGGGCGGCGACTGCCCCGGTCTGAACGCCGTGATCCGGTCCGTCGTCCACCGCGCCGTGGCCGACCGGGGCGACCAGGTCATCGGCTTCGAGGACGGCTTCAAGGGCCTCCTCGACGGCCGGTACCGCGAACTCGACCTGGAATCCGTCAGCGGCATCCTGGCGCGCGGCGGCACCATCCTCGGCTCCTCGCGGCTGGAGCGCGCCCGGCTCGCCGAGGCGTGCGAGAACTCCGAGGAGCTCATCGCCCGCCTCGCGCTCGACGCCCTCGTCCCCATCGGCGGCGAGGGCACCCTCACCGCCGCGCGCATGCTCGCCGACGCCGGCCTTCCGGTGGTCGGCGTCCCCAAGACGATCGACAACGACATCTCCGCCACCGACCGCACCTTCGGCTTCGACACGGCGGTGGGCGTCGCCACGGAGGCCATGGACCGCCTCAAGACCACCGCCGAGTCGCACCAGCGTGTGATGGTCGTCGAGGTGATGGGCCGCCACGCGGGCTGGATCGCCCTGGAGGCCGGCATGGCCGCCGGCGCGCACGCCATCTGCGTTCCGGAGCGCCCCTTCGAGGTCGACGAACTCGCCAAGATGGTCGAAGAACGCTTCGCGCGCGGCAAGAAGTTCGCCCTCATCTGCGTCGCCGAGGGCGCGCACCCCGCCGAGGGCTCCATGCCGTACGAGAAGGGCGTCATCGACCAGTACGGCCACGAGCGCTTCGCCGGCATCGGCAACCGCCTCGCGATCGAGCTGGAGCACCGCGTCGGCAAGGAGGCCAAGCCGGTCATCCTCGGCCACGTCCAGCGCGGCGGCACCCCGACCGCGTACGACCGGGTGCTCGCCACCCGCTTCGGCTGGCACGCCGTGGAGGCCGCCCACCGCGGCGAGTTCGGCCGGATGACGGCGCTGCGCGGCACCGACATCGTGATGGTCCCGCTCGCCGACGGCGTCTCCGAGCTCAAGCGCGTCCCGCAGCACCGCATGGACGAGACCGAAGCCGTCTTCTGACCCGCCGCCCGGATCCGGGCCCCGGAGGACCGGCACGTCGTCGTCTCCTCTCCCGCCTCCGACGACGGCGCTGTCACCCTTCTCGGTCGACAGCGTGCCGTCGTTCACGCCCTGGGTTGCGCCACCGGAGTGCGTGACCACGGTGCCGTTGGGCTCGTTGATCATGACGGACCCGGATACCTTGGGGGTGGGCATGGCTGCGCGCGTGATGCGTTCAGGTCGGAGAGGAGACGCCGAGCATGGTCGACAAGTTTTCCGACCCGATCCTCACACCCGTGGAGGCTGCGCGGCATCTCCAGATCACCGAGCGCACGATGTACCGCTGGCTGCACGAGCAGGCGGCCGGAGAGCCCCTCGTGCATGCGGTGCGGGCGGAGCGAAAGGGTTGGCCCTCGATCCCGTTCGTCGCTGTCGTCGAGGCATACGTCCTGCAGTCGCTGAGAGCGCTCGGCGTGACGCTCCCCTGCATCAGGGAGGCCGCGGAAGCCGTCCGAAGCCGTTTCGGGGAGCCCTACGGTCTCGCCACACGGCGCATTGCGACGGACGGCGTGGACATCTTCGTGGACTACGCGGGGGACCTCGCCCGGGCCCGCGACGGTCAGCGTCCCATCAAGCAGGTCATCGAGGACTACCTCCGGTACATCACCTGGGAGGCCGACGGGCGCACGCCGCAGAGTCTCCGTCTGAAGCAATATCCGGAACTCGCCCCGGTGATCATCGACCCGCGGTTCGGGTGGGGCGCACCCGTCGTGGCCCAGAACAAGATCCAGGTCGAGGCGCTGGTGAACCTCTGGCGGGCCGGCGAGACGCTGGACACGGTGGCCGACGAGTTCGAGCTGTCCCGTGAGCAGGTCGAGGCGATCTGCCGCATCGCCCCCGCAGCCTGAGTTCCTGCTCGACCGCAACCTCGGCAGGACGGTGCCCGCCAGACTCGCCGAACTCGGTTGGCGTATCCGGAGGATCGCCGAGGAGTTCGACAATGATGCTCAGGCGGTTCCGGACGAGGAATGGGTGGAGTTCGGGCTGGTCCGCGGATGGGTGCCCCTGTGCAAGGACGGACGCATCAAGGGGCGTGCCCACGAGCGGGAGCCCCTCGAGCGACTGTCCGGGGTGCTCTTCTACCTGAACAACCAGTCCCTTCGTATCGACGCCATGGTCGATCGCATCCACCGGGCCCGGGCGGACGTGCATCGGGCGGTGGCACGCGGCGGGCCGGCCGTCTATGCGATCACCGACTCCGGCATCGCGCGGACGTGGCCCTGACCCGCCGCCCGGCTCCGGGCCCCGGAGGACCGGCACGTCGTCCGGTGGCGGGCGGCGGTTACGATCGGCGGATGGGCGGAGAGCGGAACGCGGCGCACCGGATGTTCGAGGCGGACGACGCCTCGCGGCGGCTCGGTATGGAGCTGCTGGAGGCCGGGGACGGCGCCGCGCGGGTGCGGATGACCGTCACCGACGCCATGGTCAACGGGCACGGCATCGCGCACGGCGGGTTCGTGTTCACGCTCGCGGACACCGCGTTCGCCTGTGCCTGCAACAGCCACGGCCCGGTCACCGTCGCGGCGGGCGCGGACATCACCTTCACGACGTCCGCGAAGGAGGGCGACGTGCTCACCGCCGTCGCCACCGAACGCACCCGCTTCGGCCGCAGCGGCGTCTACGACGTCACCGTGCTGCGCGGTGACGAGGTGGTCGCCGAGTTCCGGGGCCGCAGCCGTACGATCCAGCGCACCACCGAGGGTTGATCATGACCGAGCACGTGTTCCCCACCGCCGTCGTCACCGGTGCCGGCAGTGGCATCGGCGCCGCGACCGCCCGCCGACTGGCCGCCGAGGGCCATCACGTGGTGCTGGCCGGGCGCCGCACCGAGCGCATCGAGGCCGTGGCGCGCGAGATCGCCGACGCCGGCGGCAGCGCGGAGGCGCGTGCGCTGGATGTGACAGACCGCGCCGCCGTCCGCGCCTTCGCCGACGCCCTCGGCGACCGCCCGCTGACGCTGCTGGTCAACAACGCGGGCGGGGCGCTCGGCACCGAGCACGTCGACGCCACCGACCCGGACGACTGGCGCACCATGTACGAGGTCAACGTCCTGGGCACGCTGCACGTCACCCAGGCGCTGCTGCCCCGGCTGGAGGCCGCGGAGGGCACGGTGATCGTGCTGTCCTCGACGGCCGCGTTCGTCGCCTACGAGGGCGGGGGCGGCTACGCCGCGGCCAAGCACGGCGAGCACGCACTGGCCGCCACGCTGCGCCTGGAGCTGTGCGGCCGCCCGGTGCGGGTGGTGGAGATCGCGCCGGGCATGGTGCGCACCGACGAGTTCGCGCTCAACCGGATGCGCGGCGACGCCGACCGGGCGGCCGCCGTGTACGACGGCGTGCCGGACCCGCTGACGGCGGAGGACGTCGCGGACACCATCGCGTGGACGGCCTCGCGGCCGCCGCACGTCAACGTCGACCTGCTCGTCGTGCGCCCCCGCGCCCAGGCCGCCCAGCACAGGGTGCACCGCGTCACCGGCTGACCCGGTCCGCCCGGAACCGGGTCAGGGGCGGGCGTCCAGCCGGTTCCGCAGCGACCCGTCCGGGCCGTAGACGTCCAGCAGGTAGCCCTCCTGGAGCGGTACGCCCTCGTCGCGCGCCAGGAAGCCGGTGAGCGAGGACTTCAGCTTCTCGAAGGCCGCGTAGTCGTCGTCGGTGCCGTGCGTCCGGACGACGAGGAGCGGCACGTCGCCGGGCCCGTCGGCGACCTCGATGCCGTAGACGTCCTCCGGGCCGCCCGCCGCGCGGAAGCGGTCCGCGAGCCGGGCGGCAGCCTCCGGGGCGGCGGTCGTGGTGGACGTCGGGCCCGCAGGCCGGTCGGAGGCCGACGGCTCGTCCGGGCCGCAGCCGGAGAGCAGGGTGACGGTCAGGAGGCAGGCCGGGGCGGCCGCGCGCAGTGTCCGGAGCATGCGGATCATCATCGCCGGTCCGTGCCGGTGACACCGGCGCGTTCCCAGAACCGCTCCAGGATGCCGTCGAGGAAGTCGGCGGAGAGGGTCGCGGAGTCGTCGGGGCGGCCGGAGCCGGCGCCGCCCCAGTGGAGCGAGCCGGCGGTCGCGGACTGGTAGGCGCGGTGCAGGTCGCGCAGCGCGTCCTCCAGGCGGCTCCGCTCCAGGGGCACCAGGTCGGCGACGCGTCCGGCGTAGGACTGCCAGCGCGTGGTGACGGCGGAGCGCAGCAGCTCGGCGAGGTGCGCGGAGCGGCCGGTGAGGTCCAGCGCCGCGTCCGGCGGGAGCCGCAGCGCGCGGGCGAGCGCCGCGGCCTGCCGGTCGTCGCCGTCCCAGTGCCCGGCCTGCTCCATCCGTTCGTAGACCGCCGGGTCCACGCCGATGAGCAGCGCCAGGTCGGGGACGGCCATGCCGGCCGCCATCCGGTGCTGCCGCAGCGTCTGCGGCTCGCCCAGCAGGTCGCCCGGCGCACACCACAACGCGCCCGCCAGCGCGGGGAGTTCGGTTTCGCCGGGCACGCCGTCGCCCTCCTCCCAGGCGAGGACCGTGTGCGGCGGGACGCGCAGCCCGAACGCCGCCCACATGCCGTGTGCGACGTGGGCGGGCGTCATCCCCAGCGCCTGGCGCAGGCGGCGGGCGGCGACCGCGTCGAACGAGCCGACCGGCCGGTACGGGCGGTTCTGTCGCATCCGTCCACGGTAGGAGCAGCCCGGTGCCCCGCCCATCGGTCGTTCCGCCGAACTGCCGTCGGGCGGCGTGTGCCTTCCTCCAGCGGCGCGTGACTGTTCCGTCAGGCCGTTCCCTCAGGCCGTTCCCTCAGGCCGTTTCCTCAGGCCGTTCCGTCAGGCCGTGCCGTCGAGCTGCCGGCGGAGTCCGAGCGGCCGCATGTCGGTCCACACCGCGTCGATGTGGCGCAGGCACGCCTCCCGGTCGCCGGTGGTGCCCTCGGCCCGCCACCCGGCCGGGAGGCCGCGGTCCGCGGGCCATACCGAGTACTGCTCCTCGTCGTTGAGAACCACCTGGTAGCCGCGGTGGTCCTGGGTGTCGTCCATCGGTTCACTCCTTCGTCGTCGAGGGGTGGCGGGCACGGCTCGCCGGGCCGTTGCGGAGGCCGGAGCCGGGTGCGCGGGGTCAGGTCGCGGCGGGCTCCGCCCGCGCCACGTCGGGCAGCTCGCGTTCCAGGTGGCGCACGCGGGGCCGGGCGTAGGCGAGGGCGGCCACCACCAGCAGCAGCGGTCCGGCCAGCAGCAGGATCATGGCGATGCCCGCTCCCGTTCCGGTGGCCGTCTCCCAGGGGGCCGCCCCGGCCAGCGGGCCGCCGACGTGGAGCGCGAGCGGCCCCGCGAGACCGTAGGCCACCGGCTCGGCGGACCAGGCGATCATCCGCCGGACGGCGAAGACGCGTCCCTGGATCTCCGTCGGCGTCTTCCGCTGCCACAGCGTCGGCGTCACCGCGTTGGTCACGGCGTAGCCGCCGAGGATGCCGAAGAGGCCGAGGCCGAGCATCCACAGCGCCGGATGCGCGCCCATGAGCAGCAGCAGGCACCCGTGCAGCAGGGTGACCGCGAAGACGGTGCGCACGAGCCCGCGGGGGAGCCGGACGACGCTCAGCAGCGCGCTGACCACGATCATGCCCACGGCGCCGACCGCGTTCACCACGCCCAGCGCCGAAGGGGCGTGGGCGCCGAGGATGAGGGGCGCCACCAGGACCAGCGACATCTCCATCAGCAGGTTGTTCGCCGCGAAGAAGACCAGCAGCCCCAGCAGCCCGGGGCGCTGCCGGATGAAGCGCAGGCCCTCCGCCATCTCCTCGCCCAGCGCCCGGGGCCCGCGCCGGTCGCCGCCGGTGCGCGCCGGCGGCAGGGGCGGCAGCAGCCGGAAGGAGGCGAGCGTGGCGGTGCCGGCGAGACCGAAGGTGGCCAGGTCGACCAGCAGCAGGCCCTCCAGGCCCACCACGCCGTACAGCGCTCCGGCCAGCAGGTCGCCGAGGACCAGTCCGCCCGCCTCCGCGAGCCCGACCCGCGCGTTGGCCTTGCTCAGATCGTCCTTGCCGACGACCTGGGACACCAGGCTGGAGAAGGCGGGCCACTGGAACGCCTTGCACGCCGAGGCCGCGGCGACCAGCGGGTACAGGTGCCACAGTTCGAGCGCGCCGGCGGAGAGCAGCGCCAGGACGGCGAGCGGCAGCACGGCCGTTCCGAGGTCGCTGACCAGCATGACCCGCCGGCGGTCCCAGCGGTCCACCAGGACGCCCGCGAAGGGGAGCATCAGCAGGCCGGGCAGCGACCCCGCCATCACCAGGGTGGTGAACGCCGTCGGCGAGCCCGTCTCCAGGAACACCCAGACGCCCAGGCCGAAGACGGTCATCGCGGTGCCGATCATGGACGCCGCCTGACCGGCCCAGACCAGGTTGAAGACCCTCACCGGACGTCCTTCCCGTCGTGGCTCTCCGCCGGGGCCCCCGCACGCTCCGGTGCGCTGCCCAGGGCCTCCGCGACGGACTCGTCCAGCAGCGCGAGGAACCGCGCGAGCCGGCGGCGGAGCGGCTCCGTCTCGAACAGCGCGGTGCTGTACTCCAGCCAGCCGGAGATGCCCTCCGGGGTGTCGTAGCAGCGCAGGTGGAGCTCGTAGCGGCAGGTGCCCCGGTCGAGCGACAGCGGCTCCGCCCGGAGGCCGTCGAGCCCGTGGGCGGCGGACGGCACGTTCTGCACCGCGAACATGGCCTGGCACAGCGGAGGGCGGCCCTCTTCGCCACCACCGTGCTCCTCCGCCAGCGTCTCGAACGGCAGGGCACGGTGCTCCCACGCGGCCAGGAACGCCTCCCGGGCGCGTCCCAGGACGGTACGGAACCCGGGTGTGCCACGCAGGTCCGCGGGGACGGGGACGATGCCCGCGAACGGGCCCGCCGCCGTCTCCGACTCCGGGTCGTTCCGGTTGGCGACCGGCACCGCCACCAGGAAGCGTTCCGCACCGGACAGTTCGCCCAGCCACCGCTGCACGGCGGCCAGCAGGACCATGAAGACCGTGCAGCCCGTGTCCTCCGCGAGCTGCCGGACGCCGGCGGCCACGCCGGGCGGCAGCGCGAAGTGCTCCACCGCACCCTCCAGCGACCACGCCCCGGGCCGCGGCCGGTCGCACGGCAGCGGGAGCGCCGTGGGCACGGCGCCCAGCAGTTCGGCCCGGTGACGCAGACTCTCCCGGGCGGCGGGGGAGGCCAGATACGCCCGCTCCGCCGCCGCGTGCGCCAGGAAGCCGCCCGGCGGGGGGAGTTCCGGGAGCCGGCCGGCGGCGAACGCGTTGTACAGCAGCGCCAGGTCGTTCTCCAGCACCGACAGCGTCCAGCCGTCGGCCACGATGTGGTGCACCGTCAGCCCCAGGACGTACGTGTCCGCGCCGCAGCGTACGAGCGTGGCGCGGACCGGGGGGCCCTGGGCCAGGTCGAAGGGCTCGCGCAGGTCGGCGGTGGCGGCCTCCTCGGCCGCCGCCACCGGGGCCGTCCGTCCGCGGGTGTCGTGCCGGCGTACGGGTATCAGCGCGGCCGCGGCCACCGTCTGCACCGGCCCGTTCCCCTCGTCGGCGAACCGGGTGCGCAGCGCGGCGTGACGGGCGGTCAGCGCGTCGAAGGCGCGGATCAGCGCCACCTCGTCCAGCGGGCCGTGCACCCGGGCGTGGAAGCCGATGTGGTAGGCGGCCGTGCCGGGTTCGCGCTGCTGGTGCCGCCAGACGAACTCCTGCCCCGCGGTGAGGGCGTGCGGCCCTGTTCCCGGGGCGGCCGGGACGTGCGCGGCCGGGTGCTCGGACGGCGCGGGCGCGGAACGCGCGACGCCGGACGGTGCCGCCCCGGACGCGTCCAGCCAGGCGGCCAGCGCCGCCACCGTCCGCAGGTCCAGCACCTGCCGCAGGGGCACCGCCCCGCCGTCCGCCGGACGCGGCAGCCGGGCCGCCAACTGCGCGGCGAGGAGGGAGTGTCCACCGCGCGCGAAGAAGTCGTCCTCCCGGCCGACGGGCCGTGCTCCGACGCGTTCGGCGCCCAGCACCTCGGTGAAGGCGGCGGCGACCGCACGCTCGGAGGCGGACCGCGGCGGACCGGCCGGGGCGGCGACCGGCTCGTCGGGAAGTGCTGCGACCGCCTTCCGGTCCAGTTTGCCGTTCGCGGTCCGCGGCAGTGCCGGCACCCGGTGGAACACCGCCGGCACCTGCTGTTCGGGCAGCAGGGCGAGAAGCCCGCTCCGCAGCGCCTCCGGGTCGAGCGTGCCGGGTGCGACGCAGGCCAGCAGCCGGTCCGGTCGCCCGGTCGCCGCGCTCCGTACCGCGACGACGGCGGCTTCCGCGACGCCCGGCAGCGTACGCAGCACGCGTTCCACGGCGGCCGGTTCGACGCGCTGGCCGCGGATCTTCATCTGGTCGTCGTTGCGGCCCAGGAACGTGAGCGTGCCGTCGGCCTCCCTCCGTGCCAGGTCACCGGTCCGGTACGCGCGTGCACCCGGCTCCCCGGAGAACGGTTCCGGCACGAAGCGGTCGGCGGTGAGTCCGGGCTGCCGGTGATACCCGTCGGCCAGCCGCGCCCCGCCGATCCAGACCTCACCGGGAACCCCGACGGGAGCGAGCTCGCCGTACGGGTCGACGACCCACAGCCGGGCACCGGCCACCGGAGGGCCGATCGGCACCGGCCCGGCCGCGCCTTCCCCGGGCGGGACCGGCATGCAGGTGGTCGTCATGGTGCCCTCGGTGGGACCGTACTGGTCGACGACCGAGGGCCGCCCGGCGAAGGCCGCCTCCGCCCGCGCGCAGTCGGCGGTGTCCAGGGGCTCTCCCGCGGTCAGCACCAGTCGCAGCCGCGCGCCGGACCGGGACCCGGCGGACCGCCGGGCCTCCGCCGTGGAGAGCAGCGCCCGCAACAGCGTGGGCACCACGCTCAGCAGGCAGGTCGCACCGTGCCGGTCGAGTGCCGTGACGAGCGCCTCCGGGTCGGCGGCCTGGTCGTCGTCCGGCAGCACCACCCGGGCTCCGGTCGTGAGCGGACCGAGCAGGTCGCGCACCGAGGCGTCGAAGGACAGGCCGGCGAGCTGCAGGACGGTGTCCTCCGTCCCGAGCCCGAAGCGGTCCCCGAGGTAGTCCCGCAGATACGCGGCGGCCGCGCCGTGCGAGGTCCGCACGCCCTTGGGGCGCCCGGTGGAGCCGGAGGTGTAGGCGAGGTAGGCCAGCGCGCCGGGCGGCACCCGCCCGGCGGTCTGCGGCACCGACGCCTCCCCGGCGTCGTCCGAGGAGTCACCGGCCGCGTCGTCTCCCAGCACGAGGACCGGCGGCCCGGCGCCGTCGAAGGCGTCCGCCCAGGGACGGTCGGTGACCAGCAGTCCGGCGCCGCTGTCCGCCAGCAACTCCCGCAGCCGTCGCCGGGGATGACGGGGGTCCACCGCCACGTACGCCGCTCCGGTCAGCAGCACGGCCAGCACGGCCACGGGCTGCTGCACGCCCCGCCCGAGGCCGAGGCCGACCAGCGAGCCGGGCCGTACGCCGTGCGCCGCGAGCCGCCGTGCGAGGCGGCCGGCCCGTGCGCCCAGCCGGCGGTAGGTCAGCGCCTCCTCGCCGGACACGACCGCGGTCGCGTCGGGGGTCCGGGCGATCTGGTCGAGGATCAGGCCGTGCAGGGTGCCCGGCCGGCTCCGGTACGGCTCGGGCGTGCCGGGCGCCAGCGCCCGCCGTTCGCCGGGGGAGAGCAGGGACAGGGTGCCGAGCCGGGCCGAGGGGGAGGCCGTTCCCCGGTCGAGCAGTGTCAGCAGGTGTCCGGCCATCCTCGCGACGCGCCCGGCGTCGAGGACGTCGGTCCGGTGGACGAGCCAGCCGGCCAGACCCTTCCGGTCGTCCTCCTCCAGGAACAGGGCGAGGTCGGCCTTGGCATGGTCGGGGGTGAACGGCTCCGGCACGAGGCGGACGCCGTCGGCGAAGGGCAGGGAGCCGACCGTGACCGGGTCCATCGACACGCTGTGGCGGGTGAGTTCCCGGCCGTCGAGACCGGCCGCGTCCACCACCTCGTCGAACGGCAGCAGCCGGTGCTCCCAGGCGTCCAGCACGACGTCCCGGACCTCGCGCACCAGGCGGCGGAAGGTCCACTCCTCCCGGACCGGCAACCGCAGCGCCACCGTGTTGAGCAACAGGCCGACGACTCCGGCCAGTTCGGGCCGTTCGCGGTCGGCCACCGGCAGGGTGAGCGTCACCTCGCCGGTGCCGCAGTGGCGGGCGAGCAGCGCCGCGTAGGCGGACAGCAGCACGACGAACGGCGTGCAGTGCTCCTGGTCGGCGAGTTCCCGAACCCGGGCGCACGGACCGTCGGGCAGCGTGAACCGGTGGGCCGACCCGGCGGAGCCGGCCCCTCCCGCGGACCGTGGGCGGTCCGCGGGGAGGTCCTGGCCGGACGCCCCGGTCAGGCGCGCGCGCCAGTGGTCCGCCTCCGCCGCCCGGACCTCGTCGCTCAGGGCGTGGCGCTGCCAGGCCGCGTAGTCCCCGGCACCGAGCGTCCTCTCCGCGGCCGGCGACGCGGAGCGCCCCTCGCCGCGGTAGGCGGCGGCCAGGTCCTCCATCAGGACGCGGGCCGACCAGCCGTCGGCGCTCACGTGGTGCACCGTCAGCGCCAGGACCGCCTCCTCGTCGGCGACCCGGACGACGGCCGCGCGGGCCAGCGGCCCCCGGCCCAGGTCGAACCGCGTGCCGCTCTCCTCGGCCAGGACGTCGCGCAGCGCGGCGGCACGGTCCGCGGCGCCGCGGTCCCGCAGGTCCACGGTGCGCAGCGGCAGTTCCACGGCGCCGGCGACCTCGCGGACGGGCCTGCCGTCGACGCCGGGGAAGGACGTGCGCAACGCCTCGTGCGCGCGGGGGAGCGCCCGCAGGGCGTTCCGCAGCGCGTTCAGGTCGACGGGGCCGTGCAGGCGGCACACCACGGGCAGGTTGTAGGCCGGGTCCCCCGGATCGAGCTGGTCGGCGAACCAGATCCGCGCCTCGGCCGCGGAGACCTCCCGAGCCCCCGGGGGGCGGGGGACGACGCGGGTGCGGCCGGGAGGTTCCGCCGCCGGGCCGCCGGGGTCCCGGCGGCGATTCCCCGCGGCGCCGTCCTCGCTGTCCCCGCTGTCCTCGGGGGCGGTCGCGGCGTCCTCCGCTTCCGCGAGCCGTTCCGCGAAGGCGGCCACGGTCGGCGCCTCGAAGAGCAGCCGCAACGGCACCTGCCGGTCGAGCCGTTCCCGTACCGCGAAGACGGCCTGCACGGCGAGCAGGGAGTGGCCGCCCAGGTGGAAGAACCCGTCGTGGCGGCCGACTTCCCCGGTCGCGAGCCCCAGCGTCTCGGCCCAGATCGCGGCGAGGCGCCGCTCCACGTCGCCGGACGGCGGCTCGTGGGGCGCGTCGCCGGGCAGCCGGCTCTCCCGCCCGGTCGCCGCGGCGCCCGGCCCCGCGCCGTCCCGGACGGTCTCCGGCGCCGGCAGGTTGCGGCGGTCCACCTTGCCGCTCGGCAGCTGCGGGAAGGCGTCCAGGACGACGAAGGCCGCGGGCATCATGTAGGCGGGGAGTCTCCGGATCAGCGCGCCGCGCAGCTCCCGGGCGGTCGGTGCGGCGGCCGTGCCCGGCAGCACGTAGGCGACCAGTCGCGGCCCGTCGGGGCCGTCGTTGCGGGCGGTGACGACCGCCTGGTTCACCGACGGGTGCTCGGCGAGGACCGCCTCGATCTCGCCCAGTTCGATGCGGGTGCCCCGGATCTTCACCTGCCGGTCGGCGCGGCCCAGGTACTCCAGACCGCCGTCCTCCCGGCGCCGCACCAGGTCCCCGGTGCGGTACAGCCGGCCGCCGGGCGGCCCGAACGGGTCCGGCACGAAGTGGTCGGCGGTCAGCCCGGGCCGTCCCAGGTATCCGCGGGCGAGCTGGACGCCGCCGACGTACAGCATGCCGGGCAGGCCGACCGGCTGCGGGTTCAGCTCGGCGTCCAGCACGTGGCAGCGGGTGTTGTCCACCGGGTGGCCGATCGCGATGCGCGGGTCGGCGGGGAGGCAGCGGGCGGCGGTCACGTTGACGGCGGTCTCGGTCGGCCCGTACGCGTTGAACAGCTCGGCGTCGAGCGCGTCCAGGCAGCGGGCCGCAAGTTCCGGCGGCAGCGGCTCTCCGGCGCTCTTGACGACCCGCAGAGCGGGCAGCGGCACGTCTCCGCCGTGTTCGAGCAGGGCCGCGAGCATGGTCGGTACGAAGCGGACGTAGCTGACCCGTTCCTGGGCCATGACCGTGCGCAGGTACTCCGGGTCGCGGTGTCCCGCCGGGTCGGCGACGACCAGCCGCGCGCCGGACGCCAGCGTGGCGAAGACCTCGACCACCGAGTCGTCGAAGGTGATGTTGGTCTTCAGCAGCACCGCTTCGCCCGGCCCGAGCCCGAACCGGTCGATCTGCCAGCGGATCTGGTTGTGCGCGGCCCGGTGGCCGACCATGACGCCCTTGGGGCGGCCGGTCGATCCGGAGGTGTAGAACACGTAGGCGAGCTGGTCGGGCAGTGCGCCGGGGAGGTTCCACGCGCCGGGGTGGGCGGCGATCCGTTCGGCGTCCGCGTCGACGGCCACGGCCGCGCAGCCCGCTCGCCGCACGGCGCAGTCCGGCGGCGAGGCGTGCGCCGCGGTGGTCACCACCAGGCGGGCGCCGGCGTCCTGAAGGACGGAGGCGTTCCGTTCGGCGGGGTGCGCGGGGTCCAGCGGCAGATAGGGCGCACCGGCGCGCACCACCGCGACGATCGCGACGACCAGGTCGAAGGACCTCTCCAGCAGCACGCCGACCGGTTGCTCCGGCCCGGCGCCCAGCGCACGCAGGTGGTGGGCCAGCCGGTTCGCGCGCCGGTCGAAGTCCTGGTAGGTCAGGTGCGCGCCGTCCATGCTCAACGCGACCGCGGCCCCGTCGGCCGCGGCCCGCTGCGCGATCATGGCGGCCAGGTCGACCGGCCCGGGATGGTCGCGCACCTCTCCGGTGGCGTCCCGCAGCGCCGCTTCCAGCTCGCTCCGCGTCGCCAGGGCCGGGGCGCCGACGGCGAGGCCGGGCCGGGTGACGAGGGAACGGGCGAGCGCCAGGTAGTGCCCGAGCATGCGGGCGGCACTCGCCCCGTCCCACAGCTCCCGGTCGTACTCGAGCTCCAGCTCCCAGCCGCCGGGCTGCTCGCTCACCTCCAGCGTGAGGTCGAACTTCGCGGTGGCCGGGTCCTCGCGCGGCACCGGCCGTGCCAGGACGCCGCCCGTCTCCGCCGTGCCGGAGTCCGCGGTGTTCCACACGAACATCACCTGGAACAGCGGGGTGTGGGCGAGGCTCGGCTCGACGCCGACCTCCTCGACCACGTGGTGGAACGGCACGTCCTGGTGGGAGAAGGCCGCGGCGGCGTCCTCCCGTACCGCGTCCAGCAGTTCGCGGAAGGTCAGCCCCGGCCGGAAACCCGCCCGCAGCACCACGGTGTTGACGAACAGGCCGATCAACGGCCCCGCGTGGCCGGCGCCACGGCCGGCCACCGGCGTGCCGACCAGCACGTCCGGCTGTCCCGAGTAGCGGTGCAGCAGGGCGTGGAAGCAGGCCGCCAGCACCATGAACGGCGTCGCGGACGTCTCCCGGGCCAGCGCCCGCACGGCGGCGACCAGGTCCGGGTCCACCGCGGAGCGGACCACGCCGCCGGGCCGGGTCGGTCGTCCCGGACGCGGGCGGTCGGCGGGCAGTTCGAGGGCGGGCGGTCGGTCGCCCAGCCGCGCCCGCCAGAAGTCCAGCTGGCGGCGGTAGGCGCCCGCGTCGAGGCGGCGGCGGAACCAGGCGGCGTGGTCGGCGTACCGGACCGGGGGCCCGGCGGGCTGGTCGCCCCGGCCGAGTTCGGCCGCGTAGCCCTCCAGCATCTCCCGCCGGAACACGTCGACCGACATGCCGTCGAAGGCGATGTGGTGCACGCTCAGCATCAACTCGTGGGCCGAGGCGCCCGTACGGACGAGCAGCGCGCGCCACACCGGCCCTCGGCGCAGGTCGAACGGCCGGTGGAACTCCGCGTCCCGCAGCGCGCGGAGAGCCGCCTCGTCCCCGGCGGCGGTGGCGTCCCCGGAGCTCTCCCCGTCGGCTGCGAGGGTGGTGCGGCGGAGGACGAACGACGGTTCGTGCGGGACGAGCATCTCCCTGCCGTCCCGCCGGACGTACGTGCTGCGCAGCACCTCGTGCCGCCGCTCGATGCCGCGCAGCGCACGTTCCAGGGCGTCCGGGTCCAGCGGGCCTTCCAGCCGCAGGCCGAAGCCCATGTGGTACGCGGTGCCGTCCGGGTCGAGCTCCTGGAGGAACAGCATGCGTTCCTGCTGCGGCGCCGCGGGTACCGGGCCTTCGCCCCGGGAGAGCGTGCGGCGTTCGCGGCTGCGGCCCGCCCGCGCCAGCCGTTCCGCCAGCAGCGCCCGGGTGCGGTCCGCGCGGTCCGGTCCCGGCCCGGTGTCTGGGCCGGGCTCGGTGTCCTGGTCCGGCCCGGTGTCCTGGTCCGGACCGGGAAGGCTCGTGGTCACCGGTCCTCGCCCCCGCCCGCCTCGATCTGGGCGATCAGCGCCTTCTCGACGACGTCGGAGAAGGCGGAGAGGGTCTGGCTCTCCAGGAGTTCGAGCAGCGGGATCTCCACCTCCAGGTCGGCCTGGAGGTGGGCCATCACCTGGGTGATGAGGAGCGAATGGCCGCCGAGGTCGAAGAAGTTGTCCTCGGCGCCGATCTCGTCCACCTCGAGGACCTCGGCCCAGATCTCCGCGACCGCCTCCGCGACGGGGGTGCCCGGCGGCCGGTAGGGCGGGCGCCCGCCGTCCTCGGCCGTGGGCGAGGGCAGTGCGTCCCGGTCCAGCTTGCCGTTGGGGGTGACCGGCAGCGCGTCCAGCACGAGAACCCGCGCGGGCACCATGTGGGCGGGCACCCGGAGGGCGAGCGCGGCGCGCAGTTCGCCGGTGTCGAGCCGGGCACCGGGCCGCGGCACCGCGTACGCCACGAGGTGCGCGGCGGCGGCCTCGCCGTGCACCACGGCGACGGCGGACGCGACACCGGGCAGGTCGGCGAGCGTGGTCTCGATCTCGCCCAGCTCGACGCGGAAGCCGCGGATCTTCACCTGGTGGTCCTGACGGCCGAGGAACTCGATCGTCCCGTCCGCCCCGAACCGGGCGCGGTCCCCGGTGCGGTACATCCGGCCGGGTTCCGCGGTGAACGGGTCGGGCACGAACTTGGCGGCGGTGAGCCGCGGGTCGCCCAGGTAGCCCTCGGCGAGGCAGGCGCCGCCGATGTACAGGTCTCCGGGGGCGCCGACGGGGGACGGGTTCCGTGCGGCGTCCAGGACGTAGTAGCGCGCGTTGTCGATGGGCCGGCCGTACGGGATGCTCCGCCAGGCCGGGTCCACCCGGTCGACGCGGTGGTGGTTGGACCAGACGGCGGCCTCGGTGGCGCCGCCGAGCGCGACGATCTCGGGGCCGGCGAAGGCGGCCCGGACGGCGTCGGGCAGGGACAGCGGTATCCAGTCGCCGCTGAGGAACACCAGGCGCAGCGAGTGCTCGGCCGCCGTGTCGCGCAGCGTCAGGAACGGCACCAGCTGCTGGAGCGCGGCGGGGGCGGAGTCCCAGAAGGTGACCGGCTCGTCGTCCAGGAGCGCCAGCAGCCGCTGCGGGTCGCGTACGTCCTCCTCGGCAGCCACGCGGATGCTGCCACCGGCGGCGAGCAGCCCGAAGACGTCGTAGACGGACAGGTCGAAGCTCAGCGAGGCGACGAACAGGACCTGGTCGTCCGGACCGACCCCGTAGGTGTCGTTGACCCACCGGATGAGGTTGACGACCGGCGCGTGCGTCATCAGCACGCCCTTGGGAGTGCCGGTCGAGCCCGAGGTGAAGATCGTGTAGGCCGCGTCCTCGGGCCTGCACCGGTCGGGCGCGGGGGAGTCCGGCGGCACGTCGGCCAGGGCCCAGCCGGTTGCGGGCCCGCCCGGCGCGGTCGCGGGGGCGGTCCCGTTCCCGCCGAGCCACAACACCTCGCGCAGCTCCGGCAGATCCCGGCAGCGGTCCACCACGTCGGGCACCGCGTCGTGGTCGGTGAGCACCACCGGCGCCGCCAGGGCGCCGACCAGTTCGCGGAAGCGTTCCGCGGGCAGGTGCGGGTCGACGGGGGCGTAGGCGGCCCCGGACTTGAGTACGCCCAGGAGCGCCACGACGGAACGCACCGTGCGGCGCAGGCTCAGGGCCACCATGTCGCCGGTGCCCACACCGGCCGCCGCCAGGCGGGCCGCCAGCCGGTCGGCGGCCGCGTCCAGTTCCGCGTAGTCGAGGCGTTCCCCGCCCTGCACCACGGCGAGCGCGTGCGGGGTCCGGGCGGCCTGGGCCTCGAACAGTTCGTGCAGGCACCGGGCGGGGCCGCGTGCGGTGTCGGTCGCGTTCCACGCGTGCACCACCGTGTCGTACTCCTCCGGCGGCAGGACGAGGAGTTCGCCGAGCAGCGCCCCGGGGGAGGCGGCCTGGCCGGCCAGGATGCCCGTCATCCGGTCCAGGTGGGCGAGCAGCCGGTGCGCGTGATCGTCGGTCAGGGTGCCCGGGGAGTGGTCGAGCTGCAGCCCCGGCTCCTCGTCGCCGAACCGGGCCGTCACGACGACGCCGTCCGGCCCGGCCGGCGGCGCGGCCGGTCCGGTGCGGGCGCAGACGACCGAGGTGGCGAGGAGCGGCACGTCGCCGCGCAGGTCGGCGCAGGCGGCGAGCTGGTCGAGCGTCGGTCCGGCGTGCCGGCGGCCGGACTCCTCCGCCTCCCGGACTGCTTCCAGGTAGGCGCCCACGTCCTGCTCCGGGCCGGTGTCCAGGCGTACCGGGACCGGTGCTCCGTCCGGGGCGCTGCCGGTGGTCACGCCGAACAGCACGTCCCGCTCGCCCGCGTGCGCCGCCAGCACCAGCCCCCAGGACGCGGTCACCAGCCGTTCGGCGGTCGTGCCGGCGGCCTCGGCCGCGCGGTCGAGCTCGGCGACCCGCCCGGGCGTCCAGGCCAGCGACGTCCGGGCGCGGTCGTTGCCGGAGCCGGGCGCGTCCGGGGCCGGGAGGCGGGACCAGCCGCCGGGGGCGGTGGGCTGCGCGAAGCCGGCCAGTCTCTCCCGCCAGTGCCGCAGTGCTGTCTCCGATTCCACCGTGTACTCCTCTATCGGCTGAGCAGGGTCGTGAGTTGTGTGGCGATGGCCAGCAGGGGGTCGATGACGGTCGTCCCGTCGCCGTTCCTGCGCTGCCATCGCGACAGCAGGTGCAGTTCGGTGCACCCGGCGATCAGGCCCGCGCAGCCGTGCTGGTGGGCGAGCACGCGGAAACGGTCCGCCAGGGCGGCGGTCAGCGGCTCCGCCTTGAGGCGGTAGAGCAGCCCGTGCAGCTCCCGCTGCACGTCCGGCTCCGGAAGGACGACCCGGTGCGCCGACTCCGGCCAGCGCGGTGCGCGCTGGAAGATCCCCGCTTCCCGGGTGCCGTCGGTGGCCACGAGCAGGTAGCGGGCGCCCGCGGGGGCGGCCGCCAGCTCGTCGAGGGTCGTGGACACCAGCGAGATCAGCCGTCGCCGGTGCTCGGGCTCCAGCGCGCCGACGAAGTGGTGCGCCGTCACGCAGGCGACGACCACCCGCGTGGCCCCCATGTCCAGCAGTCCGCCGACGCCGCGGCGCAACCGGTCGGCCCACGCGGCTTCCCCACGGCTGCGGATGGTGTCGGTGCGGTCGGGGAAGCCCGGGTCGGAGTCGAGCAGGCAGCGCGGAAGCGTCTGCTCCGCCGCCGCGCCGGCCCGTTCCACGGCCGTCTCGTAGACGGTCTGCAGGAACGCGGCGGAGGCCAGCGGCCCCATGCCGCCGAGGATCCCCAGGACCGGTCCCGTCGCCTCGCCCCCGCCCCCGTGGCCGGTGGCGGGGGTCGCGCCGGGCCGCCCGTGCGCCGTGGACGGCCGGGAGCCGGGCAGGAGGGGCAGCCGGGCTGTCACCAGGTCTTCAGTCCGCCCGCGCCGTACAGCTTCCGCGTGAGCTTCCGCTGGATCTTGCCACTGGTGGTGCGGGGAAGACCGCCGGGCCGGAGCAGGACGACGGCCGAGACGCCGACGTGGTGGTCCTCCACCAGCCGCCGCACGACGGCCCGCGTGACCTCGTCGGCCGTCACCTCGCCTGTGGCGGAAGGCTGTTCGCCGGCGGGCAGGACGCGCCGGTCGCCGCGCGTCTCGACCGCGAGCACGACGCGCGGCACGTCCGGGTCCGGGTCGGGGAAGGCCGCGCACTTGCCGCCGGCCAGGGCCGGGTGGCTGTCGGCGGCGGTGCCTTCCAGGTCCTGGGGGAAGTGGTTCCTGCCGTCGATGATGATCAGGTCGTCCGCCCGCCCCGCCACGAACAGCTCGCCCCCGGAGAGGAATCCGAGGTCTCCGGTGCGCAGGAAGGTCCGGTCGGTGCCCGCCAGCCGGGCACCGAAGCGCTCCTGGGAGGCCTCCGGGTTCTGCCAGTAGCCGAGGCCGATGCTGTCGCCGGACACCCAGATCTCGCCGAGGTGCTCCGGGGGACGTTCGCGCAGCGTCTGCGGGTCGACGATGCGCAGGTCGTGATGGGCCGGGACGCGTCCGCAGGAGACCAGCCGCCGACCGGCACCGTCGCGCGCGGGCGTCACGCGCCCGGACAGCTCCAGCGCCTCGGGGTCGATGTCGAGGACGCGCGCCTCGCCCGCGCCGCGGCCGCCGCTCAGGTACACGGTGGCCTCGGCCATGCCGTAGCAGGGGAGGTGCGCGGACGGGTCGAAGCCCACCGTCCGGAACCGTTCGGTGAAGGCCTGCAGCGACTCCCAGCGCACCGGTTCCGCGCCGTTGAGCGCGAGCTTCCAGCTGCTCAGGTCGAGCGCCGCCACCTCCTCGTCCTTCATCTTCCGGGCGCACATGCCGTAGGCGAAGTCGGGCCCGCTGGCCACGGCGGCGCGGTAGCGGCTGATGGTCTCCAGCCAGAGCGCCGGGCGCAGCAGGAACGCGGCGGGCGGCATCAGCACGGTGCGCCCGCCGGCGAACAGGGGGATGAGCAGCTGGGAGAGGCCCATGTCGTGGAAGAGCGGCAGCCAGCTCACGAACCGGAAGTCCTGGACGGGAGCGTTGTCCACGCCGAAGCCGTCGGCCGACCGCAGGGCGCCGCACACCGCGGCCAGGTTCTCCATGACGTTGTGGTGGGTGAGCACCACGCCCTTGGGCGCGCTGGTCGAACCGGAGGTGTACTGCAGGAACGCGAGCGTCTCCGGGGTGGCGCCCGGGTCCCGCCAGTCGTCCGCGAGGGCGTCCTCCAGCCCGGCGACGGCGAGGCGTTCGACGTCACCGAGGACGTCCGCCTCCGCGTTGCCGGCGAAGTCCGCCGTGGTCAGCACCACGGCGGGCCCGGCGTCCTCGACCAGCAGGCGGAGCCGGTCGAGTTGGCGCCGGAAGCCCGGTGACGGTTCCGGGAGGGGGACCGGGACGGCGACGATCCCCGCGTAGAGGCAGCCGAAGAAGGCCGCCGCGAAGTCGACACCCGTGGGGAGCGCCACCAGGGCGCGGTCCCCGGGGGCCGCCCGGCGGAGCAGGGCGGCGGCAACGGTCCGCGCCCGGCGGTCGAGGTCCGCGTAGGTGGCCTCCTCCGTCTCCTCGCCGCGCAGGCCGAGCACCGTGCAGGCGATGTCGTCCGGTCGCTGCCGCGCGTGCCCGCGCAGCACCGCGACGAGGGTGTCCCGGCCCGGCCGTCGGTACGCCGGATGACGGCGCAGCGGGGTCGGCGCGGGCCCGGACCACGTCCGCGCGACGTGGTCCAGGCAGGCCTCCTCGGTGCCGTCGAAGCCCGCGTCGTGCCAGCCCGCAGGGCGGGCACGGGTGGCGGGGTGGACCGAGTACCGGCCCGCGTGGTCGACCACGACGCGGTGGGTCGGTGCGGTGCGCACGGCGCTGTCCGGCATGGGGGTGTCCCTCACTTCTCGAGGTTCTCGGGGTACTCGGGGTGCTCGGGGTGCTCGGGGTCGAGCGCCGGTTCCGCGCAGCGCAGGTCCGGGTCGGCGGCGAAGGCGGTGAGCAGACGCTCCAGCCGGGCGGTCAGCGTCCGGGCGGTCGCCGGGTCGAACAGGTCGGTGCTGTACTCCAGGCAGGCGGAGAGCCCCGCGGGGCCGCCGTCCCCGGTGCGGAGTTCCCGCACGCTGAGGAACAGGTCGAACTTGGCGACGTCGGTGGGGTCCGGCTCCTCGGAGATCCGCAGCCCGGCGGCCTCCAGCTCCAGCGGGCCCTCCGTCTCGAACCCGAGCATCACCTGGAACAGCGGGTGACGGGCGCGCGAGCGCGGCGGGTTGAGCGCCTGCACCAGCTGCTCGAACGGAACGTCCTGGTGCGCCAGGGCCGCCAGGCCGGCGTCCCGTACGCGCTCGACGAGCCGGCGGAAGGTGGGTTCCCCCGAGGTGTCGGTGCGCAGGACCAGCGTGTTCACGAAGAAGCCGACCAGGTCCTGCAGGTTCTCCTCCGGCCGGCCGGCCACCGGCGTACCGATGGGGACGTCGGTTCCCGCACCGAGCCGGTCGAGCAGGACGGCGAGAGCGGCCTGGGTCACCATGAAGACACTGGCCCTGCTCTCCTGGGCGAGCTTCGCCAGCGCGGCGTGCACCCGCTCGTCGACGGTGAACCGCACCTGCCCGCCGCGGTGGCTCGCCACCCGGGGCCGCGGGCGGTCCGCGGGCAGCGCGATCTCGTCCGGCAGACCTGCCAGGGCCTCGCGCCAGAAGCCGAGTTGCCGGGAGAGCAGGCTCTCCGGGTCCTTCGCGGAGCCGAGCCGCTCGGCCTGCCAGAGCGTGTAGTCGGCGTACTGCACCTCCAGCGGTGCCCAGTCCGGCGCCCGCCCGGCCCGGCGCGCCGTGTACGCCGTCGTCAGGTCGCGGGCCAGCACCGGCAGCGACCAGCCGTCGCCCGCCGCGTGGTGCAGCACCAGCAGCAGCACGTGGTCCTGCTCGCCGAGTTCGAACAGGCTGCCCTTCAGGGGCACCTCGTCGGCCAGGTCGAAGGGGTGCGCGGCGGCCTGCCGCACGGCCGCGTCCAGCTCGGCCGGTTCGAGGGTCCGCTTGGCCAGGGCCGCCGGGACGTCCTCGGCCGGGAGGATGTGCTGGCGCGGCACGCCCCTGCGCTCCTCGAAGACGGTGCGCAGGGGTTCGTGGCGTGCCAGCACGTCGCCCAGGGCCGCGGTGAGCGCCTCCGTGTCCAGTGGGCCCGTCAGCCGCAGCGGCAGCGGCAGGTTGTAGGTGGAGCTCGGGCCTTCGAGCCGGCCGAGGAACCACAGCCGCTGCTGCGCGTGGGACAGCGGTAGGACGTCCGGTCGTTCCCGCCGGGCCGGCGGGGCGGCGACGGCGTCGCCCGCGCCGAGGCGGGCGGCCAGCGCGGCGACGGTCGGGTTCTCGAACAGCCAGCGCGCGGGCATGGTCGCGCCGAGCCGTTCGCGCACGGCGGCCACCACCCGGACGGCCTGGAGCGAGTGGCCGCCCAGGGCGAAGAAGTCGTCGTCCGTCCCGGCGTCCTGGCTGCCGGTCACCTCCTGCCAGACGGAGAGCAGGGCGGCCTCGGTGGCGTTCCGCGGGGCCCGGTAGGCGGGTGGCGCGTCCGGTACCGCCTCGGCGGCGGGCACTGCTGCGGGAGCGGATTCCGCGGGGGTGGACGGCGTCGCGGAGGGCGTCTTCGCTCCGGTGTCCGGCAGGGGACCGGTGAGGGGCGCGGGCCCGTCGGGTGCGGCGAGGTAGGTCTCCAGCAGCCGCGTGTAGGCGTCGGCCCAGCCGCGCACGGTGGCGGCGTCGAAGAGGTCGGTGCGGTACTCGACGGTCACGTGGTAGCGCTCGCCCTCCTGCAGCACGTCCATGGCCAGGTCGCACTTGACGTGCCGCCGTCCGGGCGTGCCCAGCGAGACCTCCAGCCCTGCCAGCGCCGGCGGTTCGGGGGCCTGGTCGAGATTGAAGAGAGTGGCGTGCAACTGCCGCCGCGGGCCCTCGGTTTCCCCGGGCAGCCGGGAGGCGATCGCCGCGAACGAACAGTCGCCGTGCGCGAACGCCTCGGCCAGATGGCGCTGCATCGCGACGGTGACGTCCCGGACCGACGCGTCCGGTGCGGGGCGGCTGCGGAGGGGCAGCACGCTGCTGCAGTTGCCCACGACGCGGTCGGCGCCGGGCTCGTCGCGCTGGGCCACCGGCACGCCGATCACCACGTCGCCGGTGCCCGTGAGCCGGTGGAGCAGCCCGGCGTACGCGCTGAGCAGCAGCGTGAACGGGGTGCACCCGAGCCGTGAGCCGGCGGAGGCGATCCGGCGGGAGAGGCCGGCGTCGAGGGTGACGGTGACCGACGCGCCCTCGGACGAGGGGCGGGCGGGCCGGGGCCGGTCGGTCGGCAGCCGGAGCGGCGGCGCGGGGTCGGCGTGCGCGTCCAGCCAGAAGCGTTCGTGGGCCCGCAGGCGCTCACCGCTGCGGCGTTCGTGCTCGCGCTGGACCAGTTCCCGGAACTGGCGGGCCGGCGGCAGCGGTTCGGTGTCCGTGCCGGCGGCGGAGTACAGCCGGCCGATCTCCTCCAGCGCCACGCGGAAGGCCCAGCCGTCCACCACCGTGTGGTGTGCGGTCAGGTGCAGGCGGTGGTGGGTGTCGTCGAGCCGTTCCACCGCGGCGCGGACCAGCGGCCCGGCTTCCAGGTCGAAGACCTCGTCCGCCCAGGCGGCCGCGTCCGCCCAGCCCGCCGTGTCCGTACCGGACGCGCCGAACCGCACGAGCGGCACGTCGAACACGTCGACGGGCAGGACCCGTTGACGGCCCTCGTCCGGGCTGAACACGGTCCGCAGGCTCTCGTGGCGGGCGACCACCGCCTGCACGGCCTCGCGGAGCGCCGGAAGGTCCAGCGTCCCCCGGAGGTCGAGCCGCACGCTCTCGTTGTAGGCCCGCGAGGCGTCCTCGCCCGTCTGGGCCAGCAGCCACAGTTCGTGCTGCGCGTCGCCCGGCGGCACGCTGGCGGGCGGGTGGACGGTGCGCGCGCCGGGGAAGAAGCCGGCCTCGGCCATCTCGTCGGCGGTCTCCGCGAGTGCCGCGACGAGAGTGGCCACGTCCTCGTCGGTGTGCGCGGTGGAGAGGAAGCAGTTGCGGCCCTCCCAGACGTAGATCCCCTTCTCCGCGAGGGCGGTGTGGAAGACCTCCACCGTCTCCGACAGCGCGGTCTCCCGCAGGAAGCGGAACCGGAAGAGAGAGCCGAAGGCGGTCAGCCGGACGGGTACGTCGGCCGCTTCGAAGAGGCCGTTGACCGCGGACGCCAGGGCCGCCACCTTTCCGCTGACGGACTCCTGCAGGGCCGGCCCCCGGCGCTTCAGCTCGCGCAGCACCGCCCGGCCCGCCGCGAGCGCCAGCGGGTGCTTGCAGAAGGTCCCGCTGAAGAAGGTCCGGACGCTCTGCCGGTAGGGCGCGTCGCCGAAGGTCCAGGCGCCGCCGTCGATGGGGTCGAGATACTTCGCCCGGCCGGCGACGGCACCGATCGGCATGCCGCCGCCCATCACCTTCCCGTAGACGGCGAGGTCCGCCTGCACCCCGAACAGCGCCTGCGCGCCGCCCGGATGCATGCGGAAGCCGGTGATCACCTCGTCGAAGATCAGCGGCACGTCCGCCTGCCGGGTCAGCTCCCGCAGCTCGCGGAGGAACTCCCCGGGCTGGATGTCCGGTCGCCGGCTCTGCACCGGTTCGACGAGTACCGCGGCGAGCTCGCCCGCGTGGTCGCGCAGCGCCTGCAGGGAGGCCGGGTCGTCGTAGGGGAGGACGAGCGCGTTGGCCGCGACCTCCTCGGGAATGCCCGGCGCGAGCGGCACGGCGTGGGCGGAGGAGCCGTCGGGGTTCTGCACGGCCAGGATCGGGTCGGCCGAACCGTGGTAGGCGCCCGCGAACAGCGCGACCCTGGACCGGCCGGTCACCGCGCGTGCCAGCCGGACCGCGACCATCACCGCCTCCGAACCGGTGTTGCAGAAGACGGTCCGCTCCTGGCCGGTGAGCTCGCAGACCAGTTCCGCCGTCTCGGCGGCGAGGTCGTTGTGCGGGCCGAGATGCATGCCCCGTGCCAGCTGCTCGGTGAGCGCCTGCTCGATGAAGGGTTCGCGGTGCCCGAAGAGGTTGACCCCGAAGCCCATGGTGAGGTCGAGGTACGCGTTGCCGTCGGCGTCCCACACCCGGGAGCCCTCGGAGCGGGTGACGACCAGCGGGTACCGCGCCTCTCTCAGGTTGAGGTGCGGCTGCGGCGCGTGGCGTACGTCGGCGTGGTGGACGCGCTCCCGCACGGCCTGCGCCTTGGATTCGGCGGTCCGTGCGCAGTACCGCTCCACCAGGGCGGCGACGTAGGCGCGGCGGCTCGCCTCCTCGCCGTCCCGTCCCTCGGCCCGGCCGGAGCCGGACGCGGCGGCGGTGCCGGACGCCTTGGCCTGCCGGAACGGCACGAAGGTGTCCGGCGCCGCGCGGGGGATCGGGGCGGCCGTCGGGGGCCGGTGCGGGTGTTCCGTGCGCGGGCCCGCCTCCGCCGTCGCGGTGGCCGGTGACGCCCCGGTCCCCGGGGGCAGTGGACGCCCGGAGCCCCGCAGCAGTTCGTACGCCTGGTCCATCACGCGGGCGTGCACGGAGAGGAAGTGCTCGACGGCGTCGCCGCCCGGCGCCCCGCCCCCCGCGGGCTCCCCGGCGGGCGTGTCCGGCGCGGCGACACGCGTCGCCGGCTCCGGCGGCCCCGCCCCGGCCGGGTCCGCGGTGGCGGCGGCCCGGGGTGCCTGTGCCTCGACGTACTCCGCGAGCAGGCGCGGGGTGTTCAGCTCGTCGAAGAGCTTGGCGACCGGCAGGCGTACGCCGAAGGTCCGCTGCACCGCCTGCAGGGTGTGCATCAGCGTCAGCGAGTCGGCGCCCAGTTCGAGGAACGACGCGTCCGGATCGGCTGCCTCCGGGTTCTCCAGCAGCCGTCCGACGGTCTCGGTGAGCAGCGACAGCACCCGGCCCTGCGCCGGAGATTCGTCGGGCCGGTGTGCCACGGGGAGGGGTCCTTCCGTTCGGGGACGAGAGGGAGTGCCGGCCGGCCGGAGGCCGGCGGCCGGGACCGCCTGGGCGTGCGGCGCGGCGGAGGGGAGCCAGTGCGGGGAGCGCCGGAACGGGTAGGTGGGCAGCCCCGTGACACGTCGCGGGGGCCTTCCCGCGTCGGCCCCCTCCCGGTCGACCCGATGCCCCGCGACGTACAGTCCGGCGACGGCGTCGGCGAGCACCGCCTGGTCGTCGGCCCCCTCCCGCAGCGAGCACAGCCACAGCGCGCCCGGCACCGTGCGACGCCCCGCCGTGCCCAGCGTGCGGCCCGGGCCCGCCTCCAGGAAGGTGGTGCAGCCCTCGGCGGCCAGGGCGCGCAGGCCGTCGGCGAAGCGCACGGGCCCTTCCAGATGGCGTGCCCAGTGGTCGGCGTCCGGGCGCAGCGACCCGTCGAAGAGGCGACCGTCGGTGTCGCTGACGAAGGGGATACGGGGCGCCGCGAACTCGACGGTGCGCGCGACGTCGAGGAAGGCGGCACGGGCCGGGGCCATCAGCGGGGAGTGGAAGGCGTACTCCGACGGCAGGTCCCGGGTGACCACGTCGCGGGCGGCGAACGCGCGCCGGGCGGCGTCCACTGCCGCCGCCGTGCCGGAGACCACGACGTTGCTCTCGCCGTTGACGCAGGCGACGACGGCACCGGCCGCGTCCACGTCCGGACCGGCCAGTACCTCCCGCACGGTCTCCTCGGCCGCGAGCACGACCAGCATCCGGCCCTCGTCGCACCGCTCTTCGACGAGCCGGCCGCGTTCGGCGGCGAGCCGCAGGCCGTCCTCGGGGCCGAAGACGCCCGCCAGGCACGCCGCGGCGAGTGAGCCGACGCTGTGGCCCAGCACGTACGCCGGTTCCACGCCCCGGGAGCGCCACAGTGCGGCGAGTGCGTACCCGACCGCGAAGAGGACGGGCTGCGTGTAGCGGGTCCGTGCGAGCAGGTCCGCTTCGGCGGACTCCGCCAGGAGCAGCGAGGTGACGGTGTGTCCGAGGTGCGCCGCGGCGCTCTCGTCGCACTCCTCCAGGGCGCGGCGGAAGGCGGGCGAGGTCTCGAGGAGCCGTCGCCCCATCCCGGGGTACTGGGTGCCCTGGCCGCCGAACAGGAAGGCCACGCCGCCCGCAGGGGTGCCGCCCGGGGCGACGGGGGCGATCGGGGCGAGGGTCTGTCCGCTGCGCGTGCCCGTGGCACGGCCCGTGGCCAGCCACTGCTCCGCGCGGGCCGCGGCTTCCTCGGCGTCCCCGGCGGCGACCGCGAAGCGGTGCGCGAAGTGGGTGCGGCCGCTGCCCGCCGTGTGGCAGACGTCGTCCCACGCCGGGCCCGCCGGGTCCCGGAGCACCCGCGCGTACCGGTCGACCAGGGTGTGCAGCGCCTCCGGAGTGCGGGCGCTCAGCGTCAGCACGTCCGTCCGCCGCGTGCCGGTCGCGTCGCCGCCCGGTCCGGCGGCACGGTCGTCGGCCTCCGGGGCCTCCGTGACGACGACGTGGGCGTTGGTGCCGCCGAAGCCGAACGAACTGACGCCCGCTGCACGCGGCGCGGCCCCTTCCGGCCAGGGCGTCGCGACGGTCGGGATGCGCAGGACGCCGCCGGTGTCGATGCGCGGGTTGGGTGTCCTCAGATGCAGGTGCGGCGGGATCACGCCGTGCCGCAGGGCCAGCACGGTCTTGATCAGTCCGGCCATTCCGGCGGCGGACTCGGCGTGGCCGATGTTCGTCTTGACCGAGCCCGTCAGCAGCGGGTCGTCCGGCCGGCGGCCTTCTGTGAGCACGGCGCTCAGGGCGCGGGTCTCCACCGGGTCCCCGAGCGGGGTACCGGTCCCGTGCGCCTCCACGTAGCCGATGCGGGCGGGCCGGATTCCCGCGTCCCGCAGCGCGTCCCGGATCACGCGACGCTGCGCCTCGCCGCTGGGCGCGGTCAGGCCGTTGCTGCGGCCGTCCTGGTTGACGGCGGTCCCTCGGATCACCGCCAGCACCGGGTCGCCGTCACGGAGCGCGTCGGTCAGGCGTTTGAGGACGACGACGCCGCACCCCTCGGCCCGCACGTAGCCGTCGGCGGCGGCGTCGAACGTCTTGCACCGTCCGTCTCCGGCCATCATCCCGGCCATCGTGAAGATCTCGGTGGTGTCGGGGGTCAGGATCAGGTTGACGCCGCCGGCGACCGCCGTGCCGCACTCGCCGGAACGCAGGCTCCGGCACGCCAGGTGCACGGCCACCAGGGAGGAGGAGCAGGCGGTGTCGACGGCCATGCTCGGTCCGCCGAGGTCGAGGAGGTACGAGAGCCGGTTGGCCGCCATGGTGAGCGACTGGCCGCTGCCGCTGTACGGGCCGAGTGCGGCGCCCGGGCCGCCCTGAAGGCGGCCGTAGTCGCTGGCGCTGATGCCGACGAACACGCCGGTCGTGCTGCCGGCGAGCGAGCGCGGCGGGATGCCGGCGTCCTCCAGCGCCTCCCAGGCGGTCTCCAGCAGCAGACGCTGCTGAGGATCGACGTAGGCGGCCTCCCGGCCGGACAGCGAGAAGAACTCCGCGTCGAATCCCGCCACGTCGTCGAGCAGCCCCAGCGGGCCGTGGTCGCCGAGCAGTTCACGCCGGGCGCCCGGGGCCGACACCAGGTCGTCCCCCGCGATCAGGTGCCGCCACAGGGCGGCCGGCCCGTCGGAGCCGGGGAAGCGGCACCCCATCCCGATCACCGCCACGGCGCCGGCCTCGTGCCGGGACGCGGCCCTCTCCACATCCGGGAGGTCGGTTTTCAGCCTGGACGGCGGGTGCGGAGCGGTGGCTTCGGACGGCGCGCCCGCAAGGTGGGTGCCGAGCGCCTGCGGGGTGGGGTGTTCCCACATCAGGGCGGGGGAGAGGTCCTGCGAGAGGTGCGTCTGCAGGTCGCCGATCAGGGCGACGGCGTCCCGCGAGGAGAGGCCGCAGTCGGCGAACGGAGTGGTCGGGTCCACCGATTCCGCGGGGAGCCCGGCCCGTTCGGCGACGCTCCGGGCGATCCAGCCCACCAGGGTGGACGGATCCTCGGCCCACGCGCCCGGCACAGTGGTGCTCACCGGCATGCACTCCCCCTCCAGCCGCCCCCCGGCGACGTTGCGGGAAGTAAACCGGCGCCCCGCTAGGGGAACGACCAGACGCTGGCGCGATTCAGCCCTTGACAGCGCCGCCCAGGGTGAATCCGCCGCCGAGGCGGCGGGAGATCAGCACGTACAGCAGGATGACCGGCGTCGAGTACAGCACGGAGAAGGCGGCCAGCTGCCCGAACGCGACCGCGCCGTAGTTGCCGAAGAAGGTGAAGAGGGTGACCGACGCGGGCAGTTTCGCCGGGTCGACGAGCAGCATGAAGGGGACGAAGAAGTTGCCCCACATCATGATGAAGGAGTAGACGGTCACGACGCCGAGCCCCGGGCCCATCAGCGGCAGGATGACGCGCAGCAGGGACTGCCGCCAGCTCGCGCCGTCCGTCCACGCCGCCTCCTCCAGCACCACCGGCACGCCGTCCATGAAGTTCTTCATCAGGAAGACGGCGAAGGGCAGTTGGGAGGTGGCGAGGAACAGCGCGGTGCCGTAACGGGTGTCGATCAGGTCGATCTGGACGAAGAGGCCGTAGACCGGGACCATGACGGCCGTGATCGGCAGGCAGGTGCTGAACAGGATGGTCAGCAGGTAGGGCCGGCTGAAGCGGGACCGGAAACGGGACAGCGGGTAGGCGGCGAGCGCCGCGCACACCATGGTGATCAGGGTGGCGCCGCCGCAGATCAGCAGGCTGTTGAGCATCGGCTGGAAGGTGATCTCCTCGGTGAGCACCGCGGAGAAGTTGTCCAGCGTGGGGTCCCCGGGAGGTGCGACGCGCAGCGTCGCCTCGGTGTCCAGGGAGGCGAAGGCCAGCCACAGCAGCGGCACCACGAAGGCGGCGGCGACCGCGAGCAGGCCGAGGTCGGCGGCGAGCCGCTGCCGGCGGCGCCGGCTGAGCAGCACCGAGGGCCGCAGCGACAGGCCGGGCCGGAGCCGGGTGCGCAGGTCGCGGTCCAGGTGCGGGCGCGGCAGGTCCAGCGAGTCGGGCGTCGGCTTCGGCGCGGCGTGCGTGGTGGAGGCGGCGTCGGCGCCGGGCGGCACCTCCCGGGGCACGGTGGGCGGCACCGGCTACACCTCCTCGCGCAGCAGGCGCAGGTAGACGACGGAGAACAGCGCGCCCACGAGGAGCAGCAGCAGGGCTACGGCCGTGCCGTAGCCGATGAGCGCCTTGTTGAACGCGGTGTCGTACATGAACACCGGCAGAGTGGTGCTGCGCTGCCCGGGGCCGCCGCGGGTCATCGCCCAGATCAGCCCGAAGACGGACAGCGTCTGGAGGGTGTTGAGCATCAGGTTGGTGCCGATGGAGCGCCGGATCATCGGCAGCGTGATGTGCCACATCCGCTGCCATCCGCTCGCGCCGTCGACCTCCGCCGACTCGGTCACCTCGCGCGGCACGTCGGACAGCGCCGCGGAGTAGACGAGCATGGAGAAGGCGGTGCCCCGCCACACGTTGGCGAACGACACCGCGAGGATCGGCAGCGTGAACAGCCAGTTCTGCTCGGGGAGCTGGAGCCAGGCGAGCACGTCGTTGAGGGTGCCGCGGCTGCTGAAGAAGGTGTAGAGCAGGAAGCCGGCGACGATCTCCGGCAGCACCCAGGCGCAGATGACGACCGCTCCGGTGAGCGACCGTACGAGGCGGCTCGCGCGTCGCATCAGCGCGGCCAGCGCCAGGCCCAGGGTGTTCTGCCCGAGGATCGCGGAGACCACGGTGAACACCAGGGTGAGGACCACGGCGTTCAGGAAGTCGGGGTCGGCGAACGCGCGGCGGAAGTTCTCCAGACCGACGAACGACGCGGACGCCTGCCCGGTGAGCTGGGTGTCGGTGAAGGCGATCCAGCAGCAGTAGCCGATCGGCCCGGCGAGGAACAGCAGCAGCATGGCCGTGGCCGGGGCGACCGGCAGCCATCGCAGGCCCCGCGGCCCCCGCCCGGCCAGGTCGTGCGCCGCCGTGTCCCGGCGCCGCGGCGGACGTACGGACCCGGCGGCGGTCTTCGCGACGCTCACCGCTGGACGACCGCCCCGTCGGTGAGGGTGCGCAGCTCCTCGTTGTACGTCTTCGCCGCCTCCCGGGGCGAGGCGTCGCCGGTCGTCACCTTCTCCATGGCCTCGGTGAGCGCGCCGGAGACCCGCGGGTACACGGGCAGTGCGGGCCGGTAGTGCGTCACCTCGACCAGGTCGGTGAAGAACTCGATGCCGGGCATGGACTTGCGGTACTCGGGATGCTGCGCCACGTCCTCCCGGACGGCGATCTGGGCGCCGCGGATGCACCACTCGCGGGCGTTCTCGGGGGTCTGCAGGGTCTCGATCAGCTTCCAGGCGAGGTCGTGGTTGCCGGAGTTCTTCGGGATGGACCACGTCCATCCCCCGGACATGCTGACGCTGCCCGGCTCCTGCCCGTCCTGTGTCGGCATCGGCGCCATGCCCATCGTCTCGGACCAGTCCGGCCAGGGGCGGCCGCCGGTGTCGAGCCACTGGTTGCCGAGCCAGGAGCCGTCCAGCGCGATGGCCAGGTCTCCCTCGGGCAGCAGTTCGGTGGGCACCCGGGTCTGGATGTTGGGGGACAGCGCGTCGGACACGTCGGGGCCGAGGCCGTCCGCGTACACGGTGTCGATGAACTCCAGGCTGTCCACGAAGCCCTGGCTGCCGGTCACCCACTTCTCGGACTGCGGGTCGTACAGCGGGTCCCGGCCGGTGCCGTACAGCAGCATCTCGAAGCCCTGCATGGCCGCCGCCTCACCGGCGGCCTTGCCGGTGAAGACGTTGAGCGGGATGACGTCGGGCACCTCGCGGTCGACGGTGCGCGCGGCCTTCAGTACGTCGTCCCAGGTCTGCGGCTGCCAGTCCTCCGGGAGCCCGGCCTTCGCGAAGATCTTCCGGTTGAACCACAGCGCGCGGGTGTCGGTGCCGTCGGGCACGCCGTAGGTCTTGCCGTTGCGGGCCTTGGCGGCGGTCTTCGCCGAGTCCTCGAAGCGGTCCCAGTACTTCCACTTCTTCAGGTAGGGGTCGAGCGGGAGGAGGTAGCCGCTCTCGATGTCGGAGTTGATGAGGAAGGTGTCCTCGTAGACCAGATCCGGCGCGGTCTGCGGGGAGCGCATCATCTGCTGGATCTTGGTGTAGTAGTCCTGCTGGGACGCCTGGATCGGCACCAGCTCGACCGTCTTGCCCGGGTGGGCCTTCTCGAACTGCTTCGCGACGTACTCGACGTAGTCGTCCCGCACCGTCACCTTGTTGTTGGTGTCCTTGGGGAACGCGACCTGAAGGGTGTTCGGGTCGTCGCCGGAGTCGCCGCCGCAGGCGGTGAGCGTGCCCGCGGCGAGGACCGCGGCGACGGTGAGCATCAGCGGGGCGGTGGGGCGCACGAGCATGACCTCCTCGGCCACGGCCGTGGCGGGCCACCGGTGGTCCGCCGTCGGCCTCGTGGTCTGCTGCCCGGGACCGTACGGCCGTCACCGTCCAAGGTCAATATCGCGTGAGCCAGCGGTAACAGAACTCCGGGCGCCCCACCTGCCCGTACTGCGGCCGCCGTTCGGCCCGCCCGGCGGTCACCAGGTGTTCCAGGTAGCGGCGCGCGGTGATGCGGTTGACGCCCACCTGCTCGGCGGCGGCCGCCGCCGTCAGGCCCTCCTCCCCGGCGTCCCGCAGCGCCGCGGTGACGGTCTCCAGGGTGGCGGCGGCCAGTCCCTTGGGCAGCGTGGCGGGCTGCGGCGCGCGCAGCGCGGACAGCGCCCGGTCCACCTCGGCCTGGCTGCCCGCCTCTCCGCCGCCCCCGTCGCCGCCGGTGCTCTGCCGGAACTCGGCGTACTGGCGCAGCCGGTCGCGCAGGGTGGGGAAGGTGAACGGCTTGAGTACGTGCTGCACCACGCCGAGGACGACGCCCTCCCGCACGACGGTGAGGTCGCGCGCGGAGGTCACGGCGAACACGTCGACGGAGTGTCCCGCTCCGCGCAGCGCACGCAGCAGCGCCAGGCCGTGGCCGTCGGGCAGGTACAGGTCGAGCAGGATCAGGTCGACGGGGGTGCGGTCCAGCGCCCGCGCCGCCTCCGCGCGGGTGTGCGCGACGCCCGCGACCTCGAAGCCGGGCACCCGCCCGACGTAGGTCGCGTGCGCGTCGGCGGCGACGGGGTCGTCCTCGACGACGAGCACACGGATCGCCTGCGGCGGGCCGGTCGCGCCGTCCGGGGTTCTGCCGGGGGGCTTCACCGGCGGCCTCCGGTGCGGGCGGTGTCGCCGGTGCGGGGACGCGGCGGGCCTGCCGTCCCCGGGGCGGCCGGGCCGAGGGGGAGGACCACGGTGAACTCGGCGCCGCCGCCGGGGGCTTCGGCGAGCGTCACGTCGCCGCCGTGGCGGCGGGCGGTCTGCCGGACGAGGGCCAGGCCGAGGCCGCGGCCCCGGCCGCCGGGGTCGCCCTTGGTGGACCAGCCCCGGTGGAAGACCGCGTCGGCGTCCGCCGGGTCGATGCCGTGGCCGGAGTCGGCGACGCGGACGAGCAGTTCGCGCGCGCGGTCCGTGCCGTCCTCCCGTACCCGCACGGTCACCGTGACCCGTGCCGGGGCGGAGGTCGTGCCCCGGCCCCTCCCCCTGGCCCCTGCGGCCCGGGAGGTCCCCGCGACGTGCTCCGTCGTGTCGGGGAGCGCCCCCGCCCCCTCGGTACGGGTGCCGTGGGCGTCCTCAGCGGCTGCGGGTGCGCCCGCCGTGCGCGGGGCGGGGCGGGGGAGGCCCGGCGCATCCGGCCCGTCGGACCCGTCCGGCGCGGCGCCGTCGGCCACGCGGGCGGAGGCGTCCACCGCGTTGTCGACGAGGTTGCCGACGACGGTCACCAGGTCGCGGGACGGAAGCTCGGGCGGGACGAGACCGTCGTCGATGCGGCTGTCCGGCGTGAGCGTCAGCTCGACACCCCGCTCGTTGGCCTGCGCCGCCTTGCCCAGCAGCAGCGCCGCCAGCACCGGCTCGGCGACGGCGGCCACCACCTGGTCGGTGAGCGCCTGCGCCAGCTCCAGCTCCTCGGTGGCGAACTCCATCGCCTCCTGCGCCCGGTCCAGCTCGATCAGCGACACCACGGTGTGCAGCCGGTTGGCGGCCTCGTGCGCCTGGGAGCGCAGCGCCTCGGCGAGACCCCGCGCGGAGTCCAGTTCGCCGGTGAGCGTCTGGAGTTCGGTGTGGTCCCGCAGCGTGACGACGGTGCCGCGCCGTTCACCACCCGTGACGGGCGAGGTGTTGACGACCACGACCCGGTCGTCCGTCAGGTGCACCTCGTCCACGCGCGGCTCGGAGGCCAGCAGCGCACCGGTCAGCGACGGCGGCAGGCCCAGGTCGGCGACGTACCGGCCCACCGTCGCGTCGTCGCTCGCCGTCGCGTCGCCGCCCGCCGGGGCGTGCAGTCCGAGCAGCGCGCGGGCGCCGTCGTTGATCAGGGCGATGCGGCGCTGTCCGTCGAGCATCACCAGCCCCTCGCGCACCGCGTGCAGCGTCGCCTCGTGGTAGTCGTGCATCCGGCTCAGCTCGGTGGCGTTCATGCCGTGCGTGTGGCGGCGCAGTCGCGCGTTGACCCAGTAGGTCCCGACCCCGCCGAGAGTCAGCGCCAGGCCGGCCACCCCGAGCAGGGCGGTGACCTGTTCGGCGACCTGCGCGCTGATCCGGTCCACCGCTATGCCCGCGCTGACCAGGCCGACGATGCGGCCGTCGTCCCGGACGGGGGTGACCACCCGCACCGAGGGGCCGAGGGTGCCGGTGTAGGTCTCGTGGAAGGTGCGGCCCTCCAGCGCGGGGCCGCGGTGGCCGACGAAGGTGCCGCCGATGCGCTCCGGGTTCGGGTGCGTCCACCGGGTGCCCTCGGGGTCCATGATGGTGATGAAGGTCACTCCGGTGTCCTGCCGTACGCGTTCGGCGTACGGCTGGAGGGTCCGCGTGGGATGCTCCGTGCGGATCGCCTTCCGCACGGAGGGGGAGTCGGCCACCGCCAGGGCCGTGGCCGTGGCCTGTTGCCGGGCCGACTCCCGCGCCTGCCCGCGGTCCTGGATGGAGGCGTAGACCGCGCACCCCGCGACCAGCAGGGCGACCAGCACGACCTGCATCGCGAAGAGCTGGCCCGCCAGGCTGCGGGGTCGGAGGACGCGCATACCGGCCAGTGTGCACGGCGGCGGCCGGACGGCGCATGCGCCGTGACGCGGCGCGGGGGCGCGCGAGCCGCGGTGACGCCGCCGTACGAGGGCCTTCCCCGCCGTCTCCCCGCCGTTTCCGTGCACGTAATGCACGTAACCGTGACCTGCGCCACTCCGGGGGTGCATATTCGCCGGGATTCCGACAGCCGCTCACCCCCGAGGAGTCGACGTGCCAGGCCAGACGCCGCCGTCCGAGACCCCGTCGCAGGGCTCCGCCGCCCCGGCGACGCAGAAGCCCGCAGCCAAGCGGGACCGTACGCACTACCTCTACATCGCCGTGATCGTCGCGGTGCTGGCCGGCATCCTCCTCGGCTTCGTCGCGCCCGGCGTGGCCGTGGAGCTCAAACCGCTGGGCTCCGGCTTCGTCGACCTGATCAAGATGATGATCTCCCCGGTCATCTTCTGCACGATCGTCCTCGGCGTCGGGTCCGTCCGGAAGGCCGCGAAGGTCGGCGCCGTCGGCGGTCTGGCGCTCGGCTACTTCCTGGCGATGTCGACCGTCGCGCTGGCCATCGGCCTGGTCGTGGGCAACGTCCTGGACCCGGGCAGCGGCCTGAACCTGACCGAGGAGGCCGCGAAGGCCGGCGCCGCCGAGGCGGAGGGCGGCAGCGGTGGCACCGTCGACTTCCTGCTCGGCGTCATCCCCACCACCCTGATCTCCGCGCTGACCGAGGGCGAGGTCCTCCAGGCGCTGCTGGTCGCCCTGCTGGTCGGCTTCGCCCTCCAGGCGATGGGCTCCTCCGGCGAACCGATCCTGCGCGGCATCGGCCACCTGCAGCGGCTGGTCTTCCGCGTGCTGTGGATGATCATGTGGCTCGCCCCGGTGGGCGCCTTCGGCGCGATCGCTGCGGTGGTCGGGGAGACCGGCCTGGACGCGCTGAAGTCCCTCGCGGTGATCATGATCGGCTTCTACGTCACCTGCGCGCTGTTCGTCTTCGTCGTGCTGGGCCTGATCCTGCGGATGGTGGCGGGCGTCAACATCTTCTCCCTTCTGAAGTACCTGGGCCGGGAGTTCCTGCTGATCCTCTCGACGTCCTCCTCCGAGTCGGCGCTGCCCCGGCTGATCGCGAAGATGGAGCACCTCGGAGTCAGCCGCCCGGTCGTCGGCATCACCGTCCCCACCGGCTACTCCTTCAACCTGGACGGCACGGCCATCTACCTGACCATGGCGTCCCTCTTCGTCGCCGAGGCCACCGGCAACCCGCTGTCCCTCGGCGAGCAGATCTCGCTGCTCGTGTTCATGATCATCGCCTCCAAGGGCGCGGCGGGCGTCACCGGCGCCGGTCTGGCCACCCTCGCCGGCGGCCTGCAGTCGCACCGCCCCGACCTGGTGGACGGCGTCGGCCTGATCGTCGGCATCGACCGCTTCATGAGCGAGTGCCGCGCGCTGACCAACTTCGCCGGCAACGCGGTGGCCACGGTGCTGGTGGGCACCTGGACCAAGGAGATCGACAAGGAGCAGGCCGCGGCCGTCCTCGCCGGGCACCGGCCCTTCGACGAGGCGCAGATGGAGGCGTCGCACGGCCACGACGTCCCGCCCGACGACTCGGCGGACGCGTCCACCCCGCCGCCCTCCCTCGACAAGGAACCGGCCGGCGCCCGCTGACCCCGGCATCCCCGCGGATGCTGCGACGGGCCCCTCTCCCACGGTGGAAAGCCGTGGGAGAGGGGCCCGTCCGCGCGACCATGTCCCTACGCACCTTCCGGAAGGGGAGACAGCCATGGCGCCGTACGACGTCAAGCGGGCGCAGAAGGAGCTCTACGCGCCCAGGAACACCCGATGGGCCCTCGTGGACGTTCCGGAGCAGCAGTTCGTCGCCGTCGACGGAGCCGGGGACCCGAACACCGCGCCCGCCTACGCCGAGGCGGTCGGCGCGCTCTACGCCGTCGCCTACACCCTCAAGTTCGCCGCCAAGGCCACGGAGGGCGGCGACTTCGTCGTCGCTCCGCTGGAGGGGCTGTGGTGGTCGGACCGGCTCGACGCCTTCACCCGCCGGGACAAGGACGCCTGGCAGTGGACCCTGCTCATCAGCATGCCCTCCTGGATCACCGAGGACCGCGTCGAAGAGGCCCGGCAGAGCGCGCTGGCCAAGAAGAAGCTCCCCGTGATCTCCCGGCTCCGGCACCTGACCCTGCACGAGGGGCTGAGCGCCCAGGTGCTGCACATCGGTTCCTACGACGACGAGACCCCCGTGATGGAGGAGCTGCACGGGACCTACCTCGCCGACCACGGACTGCGGGCCACGGCCCGGCATCACGAGGTCTACCTCGGCGATCCCCGCCGGACCGCCCCCGAGAAGCTGCGGACCGTCCTGCGCCAGCCGGTCGAGCGCGTGGACGGTTAGGCCCTGGCCGCGGCGCGCCCGCCCCGGTGCGACGGCGTTGTCAGAGGGCGGTGCGAGACTCGGGTCATGACCAGCCACACCGGCGTACCGGCCGATCAGGAGAAGGCGGACCTCCGGCGCTATCTGCAGGCGGCCCGCGAAGCCGTGCTGTGGAAGCTGGAGGGGCTCTCGGAGTACGACGTCCGCCGCCCGCTGACGCCCACCGGCACCAACCTGCTGGGCCTCGTCAAGCACCTGGCGGGCGTGGAGCTGGGCTACTTCGGCGAGACCTTCGGGCGTCCGCCCGAGGACCCGCCGCCGTGGCTCTCGGACCTCTCCGACCCCAACCAGGACATGTGGGCCGGCCTCGACGAGACGCGTGACTCCGTCATCGCCCTCTACCACCGGGCCTGGGCGCACACCGACGCGACGGTCGCCGCGCTGCCGCTGGACGCGACCGGCCGCGTCCCGTGGTGGCCGGAGGACAGGGCGGAGGTCTCCCTGCACCGCGTCCTCGTCCACGTCATCGCCGACTCCCAGCGCCACGCCGGCCAGGCCGACATCCTGCGTGAACAGCTCGACGGCGCGGTCGGCATGCGCAAGGGCAACGACAACATGCCGCCCGGCGACACCGACTGGTGGCGGGACTACCGCGCCCGGCTGGAGGCCACCGCACAGCGCGCCGCCGACCGGAAGCACTGACTCCGGTCGGCGGCACGAGGTGGGGCGGGGGAGAGGGGCGGCTCAGCCGGGGCGCAGCCAGAGGGTGGCCAGCGGCGGCAGCGTGAGCGTGAGGGACACGGGGTGGCCGTGCGCGGCGACGGGATCGGGGGTGAGCAGCCCGGAGTTGTGGATGCCGGAGCCCCCGTAGTCGAGGGCGTCGGTGTTCAGCGTCTCCGTCCACGTGCCCTCCGGGGTCGGGGGGACGCCGATGCGGAAGTCCTTCCGCACCACCGGCGACATGTGGGACACGACGGCCAGCGGGCGCCCCGCCGCGTCGTACCGGAGGAACGCGAAGACGTTGTCCTCCCGTGCGCCGCCGTCGATCCACGCGAAGCCGCCCGGGTCGGTGTCGCGCTGCCACAGCGCGGGCGTCTCCGCGTAGCGCCCGTTCAGCTCGCGCACCAGGTCGCGCACTCCCCGGTGGTCGGGCTCCGCCTCGTACGCCGGGTCCAGCAGCCACCAGTCCGGGCCGGCGGCCTCCGACCACTCGGCGCCCTGCGCGAACTCCTGGCCCATGAACAGCAGTTGCTTGCCGGGATGCCCCCACATGAAGCCGAGGTAGGCGCGGTGATTGGCGCGGCGCTGCCACCAGTCGCCGGGCATCTTGGACACCAGCGCCTGCTTGCCGTGCACGACCTCGTCGTGCGAGATGGGCAGCACGTAGTTCTCCGAGTAGGCGTAGACCATGGAGAACGTCATGTCGTCATGGTGGTAGCGCCTGTGCACCGGGTCCTTGGACATGTAGACCAGCGAGTCGTGCATCCAGCCCATGTTCCACTTGAAGCCGAAGCCGAGCCCGTCGTGGTGGGTGGCGCGGGTGACACCGTCCCAGGCGGTGGACTCCTCGGCCATGGTGAGGACGCCCGGGCAGCGCCGGTACAGCGTCGCGTTCATCTCCTGGAGGAACGCCACCGCGTCCAGGTTCTCCCGTCCGCCGTACGCGTTGGGCGACCACCGGCCGTCCTCGCGCGAGTAGTCGAGGTAGAGCATGGACGCGACGGCGTCGACCCGGAGCCCGTCGATGTGGAACTCCTCGCACCAGTACAGCGCGTTGGCCACCAGGAAGTTGCGGACCTCCCGGCGCCCGTAGTCGAACTCCAGCGTCCCCCAGTCCGGGTGCTCGGCCCGGGCGGGGTCGGCCGGCTCGTACAGGGGCGTGCCGTCGAAGCGGGCGAGCGCCCAGTCGTCCTTGGGGAAGTGCGCGGCCACCCAGTCCATCAGCACACCGATGCCGGCCGCATGCAGTGCGTCGACCAGATGCCGGAAGTCGTCCGGCGTGCCCAGCCGCGCCGTCGGCGCGTAGAAGCCGGTCACCTGGTATCCCCACGAGCCGCCGAAGGGGTGCTCTGCGGCGGGCATGAACTCCACGTGCGTGAAGCCGAGGTCCTTGACGTAGGCGG
The DNA here is from genome assembly GCF_031845485.1 of Streptomyces hazeniae. Lineage (NCBI taxonomy): Bacteria > Bacillati > Actinomycetota > Actinomycetes > Kitasatosporales > Streptomycetaceae > Streptomyces > Streptomyces hazeniae. The sequence goes on along the minus strand of NZ_JAVREQ010000017.1, from coordinate 32,428 downwards.
GGAGCTGCTCGGCCAGCTCCCGGTAGGTCAGTCCCGGGCGCCAGGACGGCAGGTGCACCTCGTAGACGGACAGCGGCGAGGCGTGCCACTCCCGGCCCGCCCGCCGCTCCATCCATGCCGCGTCCCGCCACTCGTGCCGCGAGGCGGTGACCACGGACGCGGTCGCGGGCGGGCACTCGGTGCGCCGCGCCATCGGGTCGGCGCGCAGCGAGCGGTGCCCGTCCGGGCCGGTGATCTCGAACTTGTACAGCGCGCCCTCGCCGAGCCCCGGCACGAACAGCTCCCACACGCCGCTGGAGCCGAGCGAACGCATCGGGTACTGCGCCCCGTCCCAGCAGGTGAAGTCCCCCGCGAGCCGCACCCCCTGCGCGTTCGGTGCCCACACGGTGAACCGGGTGCCCCTGACGCCGTCGTGCGTCATGGGGTGGGCGCCGAGGGCGCGCCACAGCTCCTCGTGGCGGCCCTCCGAGAAGAGGTGCAGGTCCAGCGCGCCGAGCGAGGGCAGGAAGCGGTACGGGTCCTCGACCCGCACCTCCCGGTCCGGCCCGCCGGCATCCACGGAGGCGTAGCGGACGGTGAGTGCGTAGGAGGGGATCTCCGCCACCGGGAGCAGCCCGGCGAACAGGCCGTCGCCCTCGTGGTGCAGCTCCGCGCACAGGCCCTCCGCGACGACGGTGACGCTGCGCGCGCAGGGCCGGAGGGTCCTCAGGACCACGCCGCCGGGGCCGGGGTGGGCGCCGAGGAGGGCGTGCGGGTCGTGGTGGCGGCCCTCCAGCAGCCGCCGCCGGTCCGCCTCCCCGAGCGGCTCGGGGACCCGCACGCCGTGTGCGCTCCGCGCGGTGCGGGGTGAGCTGCCGGGCTCCGTGGCCGGCGTCGCCGTCGCGGGCGTCGCGTGCTCCACGACGTCCGGTGCGGCGTCCTCCGACGCCTCCGGGCCGCCGTCGCGGGTGGTCGCCTCGGCGGCAGCCGGAGCCGCGGCGAAGAGCGAGCCCTGCCCGGACACGCCGTGCCGCGCCGCCTTGTGCGCGGGCCCGCCGCGCGGCGGTTCGCACTCGGTCGAGGGCAGCAGGAAGGCCGCCGTGGAGGTTCCGGAGGCCGGCCTGCCACCGCTGGCCGTGACGTGGGCGGGCTCGCGGCCCGCCCGACGTCGGGCGTCGGCCTCCGTCGCCGGGTCGCCCGCGTCGCCGCCGCGCGGGGGCGGCCCGTGGCGGCCGGGCGTGGTGTCGGCCGGGTCGTCGGGATGGAAGCTCACGGATCGTCCTCCGATACGGGGTGGGTGCTGGTGCGTGCGACGGGAAGCGATGCGGTGGGAACGTCGCCCCAGCGCCCCGCCTGCCGTCCCGCGCTGCCGGGGCGTGCGGGGTCCGGACGCGCCCGGTCCCCGCGTCGGCGCCTCCGGCGCGGTGCCGCCTCGCCACGCACCGGTCCCGCGCCGCGCGGCGGCTCGCTCACCGGTGGTCGGCGGGCGAGGCGGCGAGGCGGCGGACGGCGGACATGGGGACGGGAAGCCAGGCGGGCCGGTGCCGCGCCTCGTACAGCACCTCGTAGACCGCCTTGTCGGTCTCGAAGGCGCGCAGCAGCGCCGCGTCCTCGCGCGGGTCCGTACCGGAGACCGCGGCGTAGCCCTCGCAGTAGGCGGCGCGGTTGGCGGCGGCCCAGTCCTGGGCCCAGCCGTCGTCGCCGCAGCCGGCGCGGGAGCCGCGCGGGTGGCAGGCCGCGTAGTCGAAGGACCGCAGCATTCCGGCGACGTCCCGGACGACGGGCTGCGCGCGCCGCCGCTCAGCGAGGGGGCGGGCGGGCTCGCCCTCGAAGTCGATCAGCGTCCACCGGCCGTCGGCCGGGGTGTGCAGGGCCTGCCCGAGGTGGAGGTCGCCGTGGATGCGCTGGGCGGTCCGGGTCTGGCCGCGGCGGGCCAGGTCGGTGAGGGCGCCGTACGCCTCCCGCAGCCCGTCGCGGTACGGGCGCAGCGCCGGCACGGCGCCGGCCGCGTGGTTCAGTCGTTCCGTCATCGACTCCGCCAGGCGCAGGAGTTGCGGTCGTCGCAGGACCGTGGTGGGCAGGGCCGAGGCCAGCCCCGCGTGCACCTCGGCGGTCGCCCTGCCGAGGCCGTGGGCGGCGCCGGTGAAGTCGGCGCGGGCGGCGAGGGTGCGGAGCGCGAGCTGCCAGCCGTCGCCGCTGCCGGGCAGGAACGGCTGGAGCACGCCCAGCGTCAGACCCGGGCTGCGCCCGGCCTCCGGCTCGGCCTCGAACCAGGCGGTCGGCGCCGGCACCCGGTCGCAGCCGTGGCGGGCGAGCGCGAGCGGCAGCTCCAGGTCGGGGTTCACGCCGTGCCCGACGCGGCGGAACAGCTTGAGGATGTGCGAGGAGCCGTACACGACCGAGGAGTTGGACTGTTCTGCGGCCAGCAGCCGGGCGGGCAGGTCGGCGGGGATCACCGCGCCGGAGGCTCCGTGGGTGAACCGCAGCGGGCCCAGCCGCCCGGGGCTGCGCAGGCGTTCCAGCAGTACGCCGGCGAGGCGGGGGTCGTGCAGCGCCTCGTAGACGGTACGGCCGCGCAGCGGACCGGCCGCGGGGGTGCCGATGTGGGCCGGCGCGAGGTCGGGCGGCAGTACCGCCCGTACGCCGAGGAGAAGTTGGTAGCAGTCGACGGTCCGGTCGGCGGCGGACGGGCCGCTGCGGGTGCGGACCAGCAGGTGCAGCAGGCCGGCGGGTGCAGGATCGATTCCGCCGTCGGCGTTCGGGGCGGTGCCGTCGGGGCCGGGAACGGGCAGGAGTTCCGTGGCCGAGACGAGGGTGAGGTCGCCGAGCGGACGGCCCTTGCCGGCGAACCAGCGCTGCCGTGGCAGCCATTCGGCGAGCAGGGGGGTCAGCGACCGCAGCAGGGCGGTGCCCCGCTCACGCGGCGCGGCCGGGGCGGCCGCGGGGGCGGCGAGAGGTAGGGATCTTTCCGACATGACCGTCCTTTCCCCGGTGCACGAAAGGTACGCCGAGTCTCCCGGATTGCCGTCTGGGCGGTTCGGAGGTGCCGGGCCGTGTCGCGGGTGCGGGTCCGGCAAGCGGGTGAAGCCGGTGGCCCTGCCCGCCCGGCGCGCGGTGGTGCCGGGCGGGCAGGGGGAAGGGGCGTCACGCCGGTGCGGAAGCCCCGTGCGCCCGTGCCTCGGCCTCCCGGTCGGCGCGTGCCGACTTCTCCGCCTGCGTGGGCTGCTCCGCCCCCGCGGCGGCGGGCGCCCGCTTGTGCAGCCGGAACCAGTAGAAGCCGTGCCCGGCCAGCGTCAGCAGGTACGGCCACTCGCCGATCGGCGGGAACTTCACGCCACCGACCAGCTCCACCGGCAGCCGGCCGTTGAACGCCTGGAGGTCCAGTTCGGTGGGCTGTGCGAAGCGGGAGAAGTTGTGCACGCACATCACGAGGTCGTCCTCGTACTCCCGGAGGAAGGCGAGCACGGCCGGGTTGGTGGAGGGCAGTTCGGTGTAGGTGCCGAGGCCGAAGGCCGGGTTCTGCTTGCGGATCTCCACCATCCGCCGCGTCCAGTGCAGCAGTGAGGACGGCGAGCTCATGGCCGCCTCGACGTTGGTGACCTGGTAGCCGTGCACCGGGTCCATGATCGCGGGCAGGAACAGCCGGCCGGGGTCGCAGGACGAGAAGCCCGCGTTGCGGTCCGGGGTCCACTGCATGGGGGTGCGGACGGCGTCGCGGTCGCCGAGCCAGATGTTGTCGCCCATGCCGATCTCGTCGCCGTAGTACAGGATCGGCGAGCCGGGCAGTGACAGCAGCAGGGCGGTGAACAGCTCGATCTGGTTGCGGTCGTTGTCCAGCAGCGGGGCGAGGCGCCGCCGGATGCCGATGTTGGCCCGCATCCGCGGGTCCTTGGCGTACTCGGCGTACATGTAGTCGCGTTCCTCGTCCGTGACCATCTCGAGCGTCAGCTCGTCGTGGTTGCGCAGGAAGACGCCCCACTGGCAGCCGGACGGGATCTGCGGCGTCTTGGCCAGGATCTCGGAGACGGGGTAGCGCGACTCGCGCCGGACCGCCATGAAGATGCGCGGCATGACGGGGAAGTGGAACGCCATGTGGCACTCGTCGCCGCCCTTGGCGTAGTCACCGAAGTAGTCGACGACGTCCTCCGGCCACTGGTTGGCCTCGGCGAGCAGCACGGTGTCCGGGTAGTGCTCGTCGATCTCGGCGCGCACCCGCTTGAGGAAGGCGTGCGAGGCGGGCAGGTTCTCGCAGTTGGTGCCCTCCTCGGCGTACAGGTAGGGCACGGCGTCGAGCCGGAAGCCGTCGATCCCGAGATCCAGCCAGAACCGCAGCGCGGAGATCATCTCCTCCTGCACCTGCGGGTTCTCGTAGTTGAGGTCCGGCTGGTGGGAGAAGAACCGGTGCCAGTAGTACTGCTGGCGCACCGGGTCGAAGGTCCAGTTGGACGCCTCGGTGTCGACGAAGATGATGCGGGCGTCCGCGTACTGCTTGTCGTCGTCGGCCCAGACGTAGTAGTCGCCGTACGGTCCGTCGGGGTCGGTGCGGGAGTGCTGGAACCACGGGTGCTGGTCGCTGGTGTGGTTCATCACCATGTCGATGATGACGCGGATGCCCCGGGCGTGCGCGTTGTCGACGAACTCCACGAAGTCCGCGAGGTCCCCGAACTCCGGCAGGACGGCGGTGTAGTCGGCGACATCGTAGCCGCCGTCCCGCAGCGGGGAGGTGAAGAACGGCGGCAGCCAGATGCAGTCGATGCCGAGCCACTGCAGGTAGTCGAGCTTCGAGGTGAGGCCCTTGAGGTCGCCGACGCCGTCGCCGTTGCTGTCCTGGAAGGAGCGGACGAGGACTTCGTAGAAGACCGCGCGCTTGAACCACTCGGGGTCGCGGTCCTTCGCCGGGGTGTCCTCGAAGGTGTCGGGAACCGGCTCGTTGACGATCATGTGGTGGGTGACCCTCCGGTCGATGGGGACGGTCGCAGCGCGAAGACGTGCGCCGGCGCCGGGTCCTGGCCCGGTTCCAGACGCACGTAGTTCTCGCTGCCCCAGTGGTAGGTCTCTCCGGTGAGCTCGTCGCGCACCGGGAAGGTCGCGGCTCCGTCGCCGACCTGCGCGGACGGGAGGCCGAGAGCCGCCGTGTCCAACGACACCGTCGCCTCGTGGGTGTGGTGCGGATCGAGGTTGACCACGACGAGGACGGTGTCGGCGGGGGCGTTCTCGCGGCCGTGGCGGTGGCCGTGCGGCGAGCCGCCCGCGCGCTTCGAGAACGCGATCACGTGCGGGTTGTCCGTCTCGTGGAAGTGCAGCGAACGCAGCTGCTGGAGCGCCGGGTGGCGGCGGCGCAGCCGGTTGAGGGTGGTGATCAGCGGGGAGATGCTGCGGCCCGACCGCTCGGCGGCGTCCCAGTCGCGCGGGCGCAGCTGGTACTTCTCCGAGTTCAGGTACTCCTCGCTGCCGTCCGCCGCCGGGGCGTTCTCGCACAGCTCGTAGCCGGCGTAGACGCCCCAGGTGGGGGAGAGGGTGGCGGCCAGCACGGCCCGCACCTCGAAGGCGGCGCGGCCGCCGTCCTGGAGGTAGGCGTGCAGGATGTCCGGCGTGTTCACGAAGAAGTTGGGCCGCATGTAGGCGGCCGTCTCGCCGGAGAGTTCGGTGAGGTAGTCCGTCAGCTCCTGCTTGTCGTTGCGCCAGGTGAAGTAGGTGTACGACTGCTGGAAGCCGACCTTCGCCAGCGTCTGCATCATCGCCGGCCGGGTGAACGCCTCGGCCAGGAAGATCACGTCCGGGTCGGTGCGGTTGATGTCGCCGATGACCTTCTCCCAGAACACCACCGGCTTGGTGTGCGGGTTGTCCACCCGGAAGATCCGGACCCCGTGTTCCATCCAGAAGCGGAGCACGCGCAGCGTCTCGCGGACCAGGCCGCGGAAGTCGACGTCGAACGCGAGCGGGTAGATGTCCTGGTACTTCTTCGGCGGGTTCTCGGCGTAGGCGATGGTGCCGTCGCCGCGGTGCCGGAACCACTGCGGGTGCTTGCGCACCCAGGGGTGGTCCGGGGAGCACTGGAGCGCGAAGTCCAGCGCCACCTCCATGCGCAGCTCCCGGGCCCGCTGCAGAAAGTGGTCGAAGTCCGCGAAGGTGCCCAGGTCCGGGTGGAGCGCGTCGTGGCCGCCCTCGGCGGAGCCGATCGCCCAGGGGGAGCCGACGTCGTGTGGCCCGGCGGTCAGCGCGTTGTCCGGGCCCTTGCGGTGCGACCTGCCGATGGGGTGGACCGGCGGCAGGTAGACGACGTCGAAGCCCATGGCGGCGATGGCGGGCAGCCGGTCGGCGGCGGTGCGGAACGTCCCCGTCACGGGCGGCAGTCCGTCCCGCACGACCGCTCCCTCGGAGCGGGGGAACAGCTCGTACCACGAGCCGTACAGCGCCCGCCGCCGCTCCACCTGGAGGGCGTGGGAGAGGGAGGAGGTGACGAGTTCGCGCAGCGGGTGCCGGCCGAGCACGGCCGTCACCTCGGGGGCGAGTGCGGCGGCCAGCCGGGCGGCACCGGACCGTTTGGTGTCCCGCATCGCGTCCACGGCGGCCAGCACCACCGAGCGCCCGTCGTTCTTCGGCACCCCGGACGCCGCCCGCTCGTGCAGCTCCGCGCCCTCGGACAGGGTCAGTTCGACGTCGAGGGCGGCGGGCACCTTCACGCGGGCGTAGCGGCGCCAGGTCTCCACCGGGTCGCTCCACGCCTCGACCATGTACGTCCACCGGCCCTCGGCGTCCGGGGTGACCTCGGCGCCCCACCGGTCGCTGCCGGGGGACAGTTCCCGCATCGGCGTCCACGGCACCTGTCTGCCGGCCGGATCGCGGAGCACGACGTTGGCTCCGACGGCGTCGTGCCCCTCGCGGAAGACCGTGGCGGACACGGTGAACGTCTCGCCCACCACCGCCTTCGCGGGCCGCCGCCCGCCGTCGACGAAGGGCTGGACGTCCAGCACGGGGATGCGACCGATCATGGGCTCACCTGGGAGATGTGCGGGAGGCGGGCGGGCATCTGCTCTTTCTATCCGCTTCGCCCGACCCGCGAAGGTTGCGTGCCTTGCCGTGCGCCACCGCTTCACCCGGTCGAGGTATCCCGCCCTGGCCTGGACGGGTGTACGGCCTCCCGCGGGGGCCGGCGGGGTGTTTGTCGGTGTCGCCGGTCGCCGTCGGTCGCCGCCGGTCGTCGCCGGTCGTCGCCGGTCGTACGACGGAACCGGCGCGGAGGCGGGCGCACCCCTCGGCCGGCACGGGCGCGGTGCCCGGAGTCCGGACACGAGGTGAAACAAACCCCGAAGCGCTCTTCTCTTCATCTCGTCCGGAAATCACCTCTTGCGGCCCGAAGTGCGTAACGCGGGGCGTAAGGCGAACGCAGCCAGGTCGAGGGCGCCCGTTCACGCGTCCGTGGCGGGGGAGTCAGGTGCGCGTGGCCTGATGGCGCGGGCTCCGCCGCGCACCGGGTGGCGGTCCGTCCGACCCCACAACCGAAGGGCTGCGCATGTCTGTCACCGGCTCGGCTTCGTCGTCACGGTCCGCCTCCGGACCGGCCCGGACCCTCCCCGCGGTCACCCGGCGGAACATGCTGACGGCCGGCGCCGTCGGCGCGGGCGTCCTCGCCGCCTCCGCCCTCGGCACCTCCACCGCGTGGGCCGCCGCTCCCGCCGCGGAGCGCCGCATACGCGACCCGTTCACGCTCGGCGTCGCCTCCGGGGAACCGCATCCGGACAGTGTCGTGCTGTGGACGCGCCTCGCCCCGGACCCGCTCGCCGCCGACGGCCTCGGCGGCATGCCCGACCGGCCCGTCCCGGTCCTCTGGCAGGTGGCCGAGGACGAGCGGTTCCGCCGCATCGTCAGAGTCGGCGTGGAGCTGGCCCGTTCCTCCTCCGGCCACGCGGTGCACGTCGAGGTCGGCGGACTGCGCCCGGGCCGGGAGTACTTCTACCGCTTCCGCGCCGGACTCGAAGTCAGCCCCGTCGGACGCACCCGCACCGCTCCCGGGCGCGGACAGCGCGTGGACCGTTTCCGCTTCGCGTTCACCAGCTGCCAGAACTACCCCGACGGCTACTACACCGCCCACGCCCACCTCGCCGAGGAGGACCTGGACCTGGTCGCGTTCCTCGGCGACTACATCTACGAGGGCCCGGCCCAGGGCACCCTCGGCCGCGGTCACGTCCCCGCAGGCGAGACCTGGTCGCTGGCCGAGTACCGGATACGCCACGCCCAGTACAAGACCGACACCGACCTCCAGGCCTCGCACGCCGCGCACCCGTGGATGGCCGTCTTCGACGACCACGAGGTGGAGAACAACTGGGCCGGCGACGACCCCGACCCGGACACCGACCCCGAGGAGTTCCTGCGCCGCCGCGCCCGCGCCTTCCAGGCGTACTACGAGCACATGCCACTGCGCCGCGCCCAGCGCCCGTACGGTCCGGACGTGCAGATGTTCCGCCGGATGCAGTTCGGCGACCTGATGGACTTCCACCTGCTGGACACCCGCCAGTACCGCGACGACCAGGTCGAGGACGTCGACCGCACGGACCCCTCCCGCTCCCTCCTCGGGGCCCGCCAGCGGGGCTGGCTGCTGGACAACCTGGCCGGCCGCACGGCCCGCTGGAACGTCCTCGCCCAGCAGGTCTTCTTCTCCCAGCGCGACTTCGCCTCCGGCTCCGCCACCGACTTCAGCAACGACGCCTGGGACAACTACTTCGCCGAACGCGAGGCCGTCCGCGACCACTTCACCGCCGCCGGCACCTCCAACCCGGTGATCATCACCGGCGACGTGCACGCCAACTACGTCAACGACGTCAAGGCGGACTTCGACGACCCGGCCTCCGCCACCGTCGCCACCGAACTCGTCGGCACCTCCATCACCAGCGGCGGCGACGGCTCCGAGCAGGGCCCGAACGACCCGATCCAGCTCGCCGAGAACCCGCACATCAAGTTCCTCAACCGCAACCGCGGCTACGTCCGGAACACCGTCACCCCCACCGAGTGGACGGCCGAGAACCGCGTCGTCGACTACGTCTCCCGGCCGGGCGCACCCGTGCGCACCCGCGCCCGCTGGGTCGTCGAGAACGGCCGCCCCGGCGCCCAGCCGGCCTGACCCCGCACGGCGGCCCGCCCGGCGCGGGGCGGGCCGCCGCGCAGCATCACTCGAACGGCCCGCTGCGGTCCGGGGAACGCCGCCGCCCGCCCGGTACCGTCGCCCCCGTGAAGGCAATCCGTCGCTTTTCGGTACGTCCCGTCCTCCCCGAGCCGCTCGCTCCGCTGCACGACCTCGCCCGCAACCTGCGCTGGTCCTGGCACGCGGAGACCCGTGCGCTGTTCCGGGCCGCCGCCCCGGACAGCTGGGAGGCCGCGGGAGGCGACCCGGTGCGCCTGCTGGCGGCCGTGCCCGCCGCGCGGCTGCAGGAACTGGCCGCCGACCGGGGTTTCCTGCGCCGGCTGGCCGTCGCCGCCGGGGACCTGCACGACTACCTCACCGAACCCCGCTGGTACCAGCGGGCCGGCGACGAGCTGCCCCGCGCCGTCGCCTACTTCTCGCCCGAGTTCGGCATCACCAGCGCCCTGCCGCAGTACTCCGGCGGCCTCGGCATTCTCGCCGGCGACCACCTGAAGGCGGCCAGCGACCTCGGCCTGCCGCTGATCGGCGTGGGGCTGCTCTACCGGCACGGCTACTTCCGGCAGTCCCTGTCCCGCGACGGCTGGCAGCAGGAGCACTACCCGGTGCTCGACCCCGACGAGCTGCCCCTGGAACTGCTGCGCGAGGAGGACGGTACGGCGGTCCGCGTGGCGCTCGCGCTGCCCGGCGGGAGGTCCCTGCACGCGTACGTCCGGCTGGCGCGCGTCGGCCGGGTGCCGCTGCTGCTGCTCGACTCCGACGTGGAGGAGAACGGTGCCGCCGAACGCGAGGTCACCGACCGGCTCTACGGCGGCGGCAGCGAACACCGGCTGCTCCAGGAGATGCTGCTCGGCATCGGCGGGGTGCGTGCCGTGCGCGCGTACTGCCGGCTCACCGGCCACCCGGCGCCCGAGGTGTTCCACACCAACGAGGGCCATGCCGGCTTCCTCGGTCTGGAACGCATCCGCGAACTCGCGCACGAGGGCGCCGCCTTCGACGCCGCGCTGGAGACGGTGCGGGCGGGCACCGTCTTCACCACCCACACGCCCGTCCCGGCGGGCATCGACCGCTTCGACCGCGACCTGGTCGCCCGCCACTTCGGCGACGACGGCGAACTTCCCGGCATCGACGCGCAGGCGGTGCTCGCCCTCGGCCGGGAGACCTACGACGGCGGCGACCCCACGCTGTTCAACATGGCCGTGATGGGTCTGCGTCTCGCCCAGCGCGCCAACGGCGTGTCCACCCTGCACGGGCGCGTCAGCCGGGAGATGTTCGCCGGCCTCTGGCCCGGCTTCGACCCGGCGGAGGTGCCCATCACCTCCGTCACCAACGGCGTCCACGCCCCCACCTGGACCGCCCCGGAGGTGCCGCGCGACGCACACCGGCTCACGGACGCCGAGCTGTGGGAACTGCGCCGCACCCTGCGCGAGCAGCTCGTGCACGAGGTGCGCGCCCGGCTGCACGCCTCCTGCCGTCAGCGCGGCGCCGCCCGCGCCGAACTGGGCTGGATCGACGGCGTGCTCGACCCGGACGTGCTCACCATCGGCTTCGCCCGCCGCGTCCCCTCCTACAAGCGGCTCACCCTCATGCTGCGCGACCCCGACCGGCTCACCGAACTCCTGCTGCACCCCACCCGTCCCGTCCAGATCGTCGTCGCGGGCAAGGCGCACCCCGCGGACGACGGCGGGAAGCGGCTCATCCAGGAGCTGGTCCGCTTCGCCGACGACCCGGCGGTACGGCACCGCGTCGTCTTCCTGCCCGACTACGGCATGGCCATGGCGCGCAAGCTCTACCACGGCTGCGACGTGTGGCTGAACAACCCGCTGCGCCCGCTGGAGGCGTGCGGCACCTCCGGCATGAAGGCGGCGCTGAACGGCTGCCTCAACCTCTCGGTGCTGGACGGCTGGTGGGACGAGTGGTTCGAGCCGGACTTCGGCTGGGCGGTGCCCACCGCCGACGGCCAGGCCGCCGCGGACCAGACCCGGCGGGACGACATCGAGGCCGCCGCGCTCTACCGCCTCGTCCAGGACCAGGTCGCGCCGTGCTTCTACGACCGGGGCGTCAGCGGCGGCGAACTGCCCGAGCGGTGGATCGAGAGGGTGCGGCAGACGCTGCGCCGCCTCGCGCCGAAGGTCCCGGCCGACCGCATGGTCCGCGAGTACGTGGAACGGCTCTACGCACCGGCCGCGCGCGCCCACCGGGCCCTGGACCGCGCCGCCGCCGGACGGCTGGCCGCGTGGAAGTCCCGGGTGCGGGAGGAGTGGCCGCGGGTCGCCGTGGACCGGGTCGAGCACGCCGGTGCCGGGGCGGAGGGCGCCTCGCTGGAGCTGGGCAGCTCGCTGACGGTGCGGGTGCGGGTGGCCCTGGGGGCGCTGACGCCGGACGAGGTCGAGGTGCAGGCCGTCGCCGGCCGGGTGGACGAGTCGGACGCCCTCGCCGGTGCGGACGCCGTACGGGTGGCGCTCAAGCCGGGCACCGGCCCGGACCTGGAGGGCCGGTGGCTGTACGAGGGGCCGCTGGCGCTGGACCGCACCGGGTCGTTCGGCTACACGGTGCGGGTCCTGCCCGCGCACCCGTTGCTGTCCGCCCCGGCCGAACTCGGCCTGACCGCCGCCCCGCCGGACGAGGCAGGGGCCGGCGGAGCGGGAGGCGTCCTCCTGCGGTGACCCCGCGACGGTACGCGGTCAGTGCCGGAAGCGGCCCGTCGCCGGCTCCTCGGCCGGTCCCCGGACGGACAGGGCGCTCCGCAGCCCCTTCGCGCCGTCGAACCCGGGATGGTCGTCCAGCCAGGCCAGATACGCCGGGCTGCGGGCCACCGCGGCGACGTAGGCGTCGTCCACGAAGGACACCATCTGCCGCACCAGGTCGGCCGGCTGACGGCCGGCGAGCCAGATCAGGGTGTGGCGGACGGTCACCGGGCACCCCGCGAGCGGCCGTACGGCGATGCCCGTGGTCGCCCGGAACGTGGCCTGGCCGATGCCCACGCACCCGCCCTCGCCGATGAGGTCGCGCGCGCCGCTGGCGTCGGTCTCGTGCACGACCCGCGGGGTGAAGCCGGCCCGCGCCGACATCGCCGCCACGCAGGCGCGCAGCCCGTTGTCCGGCAGCGGCGGCATCACCCACGCGGCAGCGGCCAGCGCCGACGGTTCGACCTCGGCCGGTTCCGCCAGCGGACCCCGCGCGGGCACCAGCGCGAACGCCGGCTCCACCGCGACGACGTGCCGCCGCAGCTCCGCGCCCAGCCGCAGTGGATGCTCGGGATGGTCCAGGATGCTCGCGAACTCCAGGTGGCCCTGCGCGACCAGGTCCGCCAGCAGGCGGGCGGAGGACTCGGTGCGTAAGGTGACCCGGTCCCCGTGACAGGCGCTCAGATGCTGCAGCGGGCCGGCCATCAGCGGCCCCGGCACCGAGCCGTACCGGAGCATCCGCTCCACGCCCTCGGCGGTGTACCGCGCCGTCTCGTGCTCCAGCTCCTCCATCGCGGGAAGCACCTGACGGGCCTTCGACAGCACGAGCTCGCCCAGCGGGGTGGGCACCGCGCCCTGCCGGTCGCGCAGGAAGAGCCGCCCGCCGAGTCTGTTCTCCAGCCGCTGCAACTGGCCGGTCAGGGAGGGCTGGGAGACACCCAACGAGGCGGCGGCCCTGGTGAGACTGCCCGCCTCGGCGATCGCCCGTATCGCCTGGAGATGACGCATCTCGAGGACCATAGGGCGACACTATGAACCTCTCGGATTAGCGGCAAGACCGCCTCCGGCGCGACAGTGAGGACGCGTCGGCCCGGTCGGCGACCGCGCGACCGCCGCCCCCTGACGGCTGCGCCGGCGGTCCGGCGCGCGGCGCACGCTCAGGGGCCCGCCGGGCGACGCAGCCCCCGCGCGGCGGGCCCTCCCCCACGAGCCACCAGCCCCGAGGGAGCCCGTTCCGGTGAACTCCGAAGAGATCTCCGCAAGGATTCTGCGCATCGTCCTCCGCCATCGCCGTGGCGCCCCGGAACCCGGCTGCGACGCCGAGACCTGCCCCCGGTGCGTGCCCGCCCATCTGCCCGCGGTCCGGGCGAGCGTCCGCGCGGGCGTGCCGGTCGAGTGCGTGCTGCCGGGCTTCCCCTGCAAGTCCCCCAACCCGGCCAAGGTGCTGGGAACTCTCCCGGACCGCGCCGAGGAGGTCGCGCTCGACTTCCTCGCCGGGCTGTGCCGTCAGGTGCGGGAGGTGTACCCGCCGGGCATGCGGCTGGTGATCTGTTCGGACGGACGGGTCTTCAGCGACCTGATAGGCGTGCACGACGAGGTGGTGACGGCCTACCAGGACGAGATCCGGCGCATGCTGGCCCGGCGCCGCCCCGCGCCCCTCTCCCTCTTCAGCATCGACGACGTGCCGGGCATGGACGGCTGCTCCTACGACGCGATGCGGCGCGCTCTGGACGAGACCTACGGCGAACGCCCGGAGCGCATCCGGGAGGAGGTCCGCGCCGGCGGCGAGGCGCTGGACCTCTACCGCGCCCTCACCCGGTTCCTCCTCGAGGACTCCTTCACCCCGGGAGTGTCCCGGACGCGCAGCGCCCTGCAGCGCGAGGCCCGGCGCCGGGCGTACGGCGTCATCGCGCGCAGCCGCGCGTGGGGCGGCCTGGTCGCCGAGCACTTCCCGCGCGCCGTGCGGCTCTCCATCCACCCGCAGCGCTGCGGTTCCGCGAAGTTCGGCATCCGCCTCACGCCGGAGGACGACGGCTGGCTCACGCCCTGGCACGCCGTCGCGGTGGAGTCCGACGACGGGTACGTGCTGCGCCGCCGCGCCGACACCGAACGGGCCGGGGCCCGCCTGGTGCACCGCGAAGGACGGCCCAGCCACTTCGTCCGCGCCCTGCCGGACACGCCCCCGTCCGCCACGTGCGGCCCGGAGACGCTGCACGGCCCGTCGCCGCTGACCCGCGCACCCGGCGCGGCCTGACGCCTCCCGCGCGCCTCCTTCCGGAGGCGCCGGTCCCGGAGCCCGACCCGACTCATCCCCGCCCCACAGGAGTTCGCCATGCCCGCAACCCCCGCCCTGGACGGACTGCCCGCCGCCGCGCCCGCCGAGCCGTTCGGCCTGCGCATCGACGCACCCTCCGGCGACGACCGCCTCACCGGCCTGCCCGTGCCCGCCCTCCGCGAGGCGGTGCGCGCGCACCGGCTGGTGCTGCTGCGCGGCTTCCACGCCCCGGACGAGCCGGAGGAACTCGCCCGCTGGTGCCGTACCTGGGGGGAGGTGATGACCTGGCCGTTCGGCGACGTGCTGGAGCTGCGGGAGGCGGAGGAACCCACCGACCACATCTTCGACAGCAGCAGCGTCCCGCTGCACTGGGACGGCATGTACAAGCCGCTCATCCCCGAGTTGCAGGTCTTCCACTGCGTCCGCGCACCGGGCGGGAGCGACGGGGGCCGCACCGTCTTCTGCGACACCGTGTCCCTGCTGGAACACTGCCCACCCGAGGTGCTGGCGCTGTGGCGGAGGGTCACCGTCACCTACCGCATCCGCAGCGTCGTCCACTACGGCGGCCGGGCCTCCTCCCCACTGATCGTGCCGCACCCGCGCAGCGGCGTGCCCACCCTGCGCTTCAACGAGCCGCCGCCGCAGGACGAACCGGACTTCCTCAACCGTCCCGCCCACGCCTTCGACGGCGTCGGCGACGAGGACGTCCCCGCGCTCCTGGCAGGACTGCGCGACACCCTGCACGACCCGCGCTTCCTCCTCGCGCACACCTGGCACAGCGGCGACGTGCTGATCGCGGACAACTACGCGCTGCTGCACGGCAGGGAGCGCTTCACCAGCCGTGCCCCCCGCCACCTGCGCCGCGTCCACCTGCTGGGCGACCCGGCGTTCGCCAACCCGGCTGTGGCCTGAGGCCGGGGACGAAACATGCTGCACACCTCGGAACGCACCACACCCGCGCCGGCGCCCGGCCGCGCGGGGCGGCCGGGCCCGTGGGTGAGCGGGGCGGGGGCCGCGGTCGGCGGTGCCACCCTGCTCACCTTCCTGCTGGCCTTCCTGGCCCACGCCGCGGTCGAACCGCACTACTACTACACGGCGGCCGTCCGCTCGATGAGCACCGACTGGCACGCCTTCTGGTTCGGAGCCCTGGACCCGGCGGGCACCCTGACCGTCGACAAGGCGCCCGGAGCGCTGTGGCTCCAGGCCCTGTCCGTGCGGCTGTTCGGCTTCCACGACGGGGCGCTGCTGCTGCCGCAGGCGCTGGCCGCCGCCGCGACGGTGCCCGTGCTGGCCTCGGCGGTGCGCCGCTGGAAGGGGGACACCGCCGGCGTGGTCGCCGCGTTCGCCTTCGCGCTGACCCCGGTCACCGTCGTCCTGGCCCGGGTGAACATCCCCGACACCCTGCTCGTGCTGTTCCTGGTGTGCGCCGCGCGCGCCGGTCACCTGGCGACCGCGGGCGGCCGCCCGCGCCGGCTGCTGGTCGCCGCCGCATGGGTCGGGGCGGCGTTCCACGTCAAGATGGGCCAGGCCTACCTGGTGCTCCCCGCCCTGCTGCTCACCCACCTCTGCGCCGCACCGGGCGCGCTCGCCTCGCGCGTGCGGCAGGTGGCGGCGGCAGTGGGGGTGACGATCGCGGCGAGTGCCGTGTGGCCGCTGCTCGTCGCGCTCACGCCCGCGGGACGGCGTCCGTACGTGGACGGCTCCACCCACGACGCGGTGGGCGAGATGCTGCTGCACTACAACGGGCTGAGCCGGCTCGGCCACGCCGATCCCGTCGCCGCACAGGTGACCGGCTTCCTCGCCGACTTCGGCGGCCCGCCCGGCCCGGGACGCCTGGTCGGCTCCGCGCTCGGGCCGGAGATCGGCTGGCTGCTGCCCTTCGCCCTGTTCTCCCTCGCCGCCGGACTGCTGGCCTCGCGGGGCGCCGCGCGCACCGATCCGGTACGGGCCGGGTGGTTGTTGTGGGGCGGCTGGCTGCTCGTGCACGGCGTGGTGTTCAGCGCGGCCGCGGCGGTGCACACCTACTACACCGCCGCGCTGGCCCCGGCGCTCGCGGCGCTCTGCGCGGGCGGCGCGGTCGGTGCGGTCCGCGCCTGCCGCGACGGCGCGTTCACCGCCCGGTGGTGGGCGGCCGCCCTCGCGGGGAGCGCCGTGTGGGCGGCGGTGCTCGCCCTGCGCGCCGACGGCCGGTGGTGGCACGCGGCGGCAGCCGTCCTGGCCTGCGGGTGCGCCTGCGCGCTGGTGGCCGCCGCGCGTTCCCGGCAGGCCGAACGCACCGCCGCACCCGCCCGGACGTCCGCGCGGGTGGTGAGCGGGCTGGTCGCGGCCGCCCTGCTGCTCGGCCCCGGTGCGTGGACGGTGTCGGCGTCGTCCCGGCCCCTGGAGGGGCTGACCACTGTCAACCCCGACACGGTGCCCGGCGACGGTCTCCCGCCCGGAGCCATGGCCTCGCTGCACGGCTTCCCGCCCGGCGTACGCCTGCCCCCGGAGGCCGGGGACATGAACATGCTCGAACCCGCGCCCGGCGTACGCGCCTTCGTCACCGCGCGGTACGACGGCGAGACCTACCACCTGGCCGTACCGACCGCGAACACCGCGTCCCCGTACCTGCGTGCCGGCCTGAGCGTGCTGCCGATGGGCGGGTTCACCGGCGCGGCTCCGGTCCCGGCCCTCGCGCGCCTCGACGCGCTCACCTCCTCCGGCGAACTGCGCTACGTGATGACCGGCGGCTTCCACGGCGCGATGGGCGGGCCCGCCGCCGCGGAACGTGCGCGCTGGGTCGCCGACCACTGCACGCCCGTACCGCCACGGCTGTACCGGACACCGGGCAGGCCGTCCGGCCCGCCGGGCCACCCCGAGACGTTGTTCGACTGTGCACCGCGACCCCAGGGAGGAACCGGATGAGCCGACACCCCGACACCGCCGGAGCGGGCGGAGGCCCGGCACTCGACACGGTGCTCTCCCGCCGGCCGGCCCTGGTGGCCGGGCTGTCGGCGGCGCTGTTCGTCGTACTCGCCTGGCTGCACTGGCGGGAGACCGGGTACGTGGTCATGAGCGGCTTCTTCGACCTGTCGGTCTACCGGGCCGGAGCGCAGGCGCTGCTGGACGGCGTGCCGCTGTACCAGGGAGGTCTGGGACCGGACGGGACCTGGTCCTTCACCTACCCGCCCTTCGCGGCGCTGCTCTTCCTGCCACTGGCCGTCGTACCGGTCGCGGTGGCGCAGGCGCTGGTGTTCCCCGCCGGTGTCGTCCTGCTCGCCGCCTCGGTGCACCTGACGCTGCGCCACGCGGGCGGGCCGCTCGCACCGGGCGGGCGCCGCACCGCAGGCGGCGCGGGGCTCGTCGTGGCGTTCACCGCGCTGCTGCTGTGGCTGGAACCGGTGTCCTGGACGCTCTACCTCGGCCAGGTCAACCTGCTGCTCATGCTGCTCGTGCTCGCCGACCTCGCGGGCGGCGGGGCCGGCCCGGGGGAGCGCGACGGGCGGTGGCGGCGCAGGCTGCGCGGCGTGGGGGTCGGGGTCGCGACCGGGATCAAGCTCACGCCCGCGCTGTTCATCGTCCACCTGCTGCTCACCCGCCGGTACCGGGAGGCGGCCACCGCGACCGGGACCGCCGCGGTCACCGCGCTGATCGGCCTGGCCGCCGCGCCGGGCGACAGCCTGGACTACTGGGGCGGCACGTTCCTGCGGTCGGAGCGGCTCGGCGAGGTCGCGAGTCCGATGAACCAGTCGATGAACGGTCTGCTCGCCCGCGCCACGGGCATCGCGGACCCGCCCCTCGTGCTGTGGCTGGCGGTCGCGGTGCCGACGGCGGTGCTGGGCCTGGGCCTTGCGGCGCTCGTGCACCGGCGCGGTCTGCCGCTGCTCGGCGTCCTGCTGTGCGGGCTGACCACGGCGGCGGTGTCGCCGGTGTCGTGGAGTCACCACTGGGTCTGGTTCGCCCCGCTGGCCGTCTACACGGTCGTGCGGCTGCGCCCCGCTGCCCGCGGCCGCGTCGCGCTCGCCCTGGGCTGCGCGTTCCTCCTGGTGTTCGCCTGGCCGCTGCACTTCCTGACCGGGCACCGGATGGACGCTCCGCCGCTGGGGCTCGTGGCACTCCCGCCCCGGTACGGGCTGGAGGTGCTCTACGGCAACCTCTACCTGCTGCTGTTCGCCGCCGTCCTGGCGGCCACCGCGGCATCTCTGCGTGCGGCGCCGGCCAGGACGGCGGCAGGTTCCCACAGCGGGACGAAGACCTAGAAGGTCAGCTTCCAGCTGTCGATGTAGCCGGTGTCGAAGCTCCAGACGTCCTGGACGCGGAGCTTCCAGGTGCCGTCGGCGGCCTCGGAGGAGGCGTTGACGGTGTACGTCTGGTTGATGTTGTCACCGGAGTCCCAGCCGGAGTTCTTCAGCCGGTAGGCGGTGCCGTCGGGGGCCACCAGGTCGATCACCAGGTCGCCGCGGTAGGTGTGCTTGATGTCGACGGCCACCTTCAGGTCGCTCGGGGCGTTGCCGCCGACCTCGGTGACGTCGATCGGCGAGGTGACGGCGGCGCCGCCGTCCGGGATCGCCACGTCGTCGGTGTTCTCGAACTCGCCCTCGCCGCCCGGGTCACCGGGGTCGCCGGGACGGTCCCCGACGTTCACCGCGGCCCAGGCGTGCGCCACGGCCAGCTGCTCGGGGCTGTCGGCGCCGTACAGCTCGCCGGCGGCCTGCAGGGTGTGCGTGCGGGCCTGCGCGAAGGTCTCGTTCGGGAGCATCTTCTCGGCCAGGGCCTTGAACCAGATCTGCTCGGCCTTGCCGATGCCGATGCCGGTGACGGCCTCGTCGTCGTACGTCGGGCTGTTGTACGTGACGCCGTTGATGGTCTTCTCGCCGCTGCCCTCGGACAGCAGGTAGAAGAAGTGGTTGGCGATGCCGGAGCTGTAGTGGACGTCCACGTCGCCGGCGCCGGAGGACCAGTAGTCGAGGCTGCTGCCGTCCTTGCTCGGCTGGTCCATGTAGCGCAGCGGGGTGCCGTTGCCGCGGATGTCGATCTTCTCGCCGACCAGGTAGTCGGCGACGTCCTCCGAGTTGTTCGCGTGGAACTCCACGGCGGCCGCGAAGATGTCGGAGGTGGCCTCGTTCAGGCCGCCGGACTCGTCGCTGTAGACGAGGCCCGCGGTGTGCGAGGTGACGCCGTGCGACATCTCGTGCGCGGCGACGTCGATGGAGGTCAGCGGCTTCTGGTTGCCCGCGCCGTCGCCGTAGGTCATGCAGAAGCAGGAGTCCTGCCAGAAGGCGTTGGAGTAGGCGTTGCCGTAGTGGACGCGGCTGGTGGCGCCGACGCCGTCACCGCGGATGCCGTCCCGGCCGTGCACCTGCTGGAAGTAGTCCCAGGTCAGTGCCGCTCCGTAGTGGGCGTCGACGGCGGCGGTCTGGGTGTTGGACGGCGAGCCGTTGCCCCAGACGTCGTCGGCGTCGGTGAAGACCTGGTTCCCGTTGTCGGAGTCCAGTGTCCTGTGGCCGCCGCGCTGGGCGTCGTTCAGCTGGTAGTTGCCGCTGGAGCCGGTGGTGCCGATCTCGACCTGGCCGGCGTACATGCTGTTGCCGGCGCCGTTGTGCACGGCCTGCCACTCGTACAGCTTCTCGCCGGTCTTCGCGTCGGTGACGACGTGGAGTTCGCTGGGTGTGCCGTCCTCCTGCACACCGCCGACGACCTTCTCCCAGGCCAGCGTCGGCGTGCCGTCGGCTGCCCAGATCACCTTGCGCGGCGCCTTGCTGCCCTTGGCGTCGGGCTTGGCCGGCTTGTGCTTCGCGGCGGCCTTGGTGGTGGGCACCTGGATGCGCGCGGTGGTGGCCTTGTCGACCCCGTCGACGGAACCGTCGGGGGTGCGGTGCACGATGATCTGACCGCCCAGGACGGGCAGACCGGCGTACGTGCGCTCGTACCGGGTGTGGGTCGAGCCGTCGCGGTTCTTCACGACGTCCTTGACCCGCAGTTCGGTCTTCGAGCCGAGCCCGAGCGCGTCGGCGGTGGCCGCCTCGCGGTCCTCCGCCGCGGATATCAGACCGGCGCGTTCGGCCGCGCTGATGTTCGCCGGGAGGGCGCCGGGGTCCAGCCGGCCGCCCTCGGGGGCTGCGGTGGCGGTGGCCTGCATGCCGACCGCGACCATGGCGGCCGTGGCCACGAGGGCTGCTGCGGTGCGGGTGCGTCTGCCGACGCGGTGTGGGGATGGGGTTCTCACGCGGTGACTCCTACTCTGCTGGGGCCGCTCGGGTGGTGCGGCCTCGGTGGGGTGCAGAACGTGTGCAGCTGAGTGACGCGTGTGGGGGGAACCGGTGTGGCGGCGCACTGTGGGTGGTGGGTCATGGGGGAGTGCGGAGCCGACCGGAGTCAGAGTGGCACCGTCGCCGCGCCTTGTCAGGGGCGCGACAACAACATGGCCGAAAATCCGACCGTTCCGTGCAACTCGCTGTTCAGTTGTCGGACTCGGCGTGCCGTGTCCGGTGAACCACGGGAACCCTGCCACGTGGACGCGTTCATGTCACCAAGGCATCGGGAGGGTGACGCGCGTCAATCCGAAAACTTGACCGTTTGCTGACCCGGCACGTCCGCATTCCGGGCATGTGGCGGTCACGTACGGGCCGCTCCGGGGCAATCCACGCGATCGACCCGGAGCGGCCCCTACGAGGCGAATCGCCGCACGGCGCCCGCGCTCGTACGGCCCGCGCGGTACGGGCGGGTACGGGCGGGTACGGGCTCAGGCCAGGCTGTCCCGCCAGGCCCGGTGCAGGCGGGCGTACCGGCCGTCGCGGGCGGTGAGTTCCGACGGCGGGCCGTCCTCGACGATGCGCCCGTCCTCCATCACCAGCACCCGGTCCGCCACGTCCACCGTGGACAGCCGGTGCGCGATCACCACGGCCGTACGGCCCTTGAGCACCGTCGTCATCGCCTCCTGCACCGCGCGCTCGCCCGGGATGTCCAGCGACGAGGTCGCCTCGTCCAGGATCAGCACGCCCGGGTCGGCCAGCAGCGCCCGCGCGAACGACACCAGTTGCCGCTGACCCGCCGAGATCCGGCCGCCGCGTTTGCGTACGTCCGTGTCGTAGCCCTCGGGGAGGGCGGCGATGAAGTCGTGCGCGCCGATGGCCCTCGCCGCCTCCTCGATCTGGTCGCGGGAGGCGTCCGGGCGGCCGATCGCGATGTTCTCCGCGACCGTTCCGGAGAAGAGGAACGCCTCCTGGGTCACCATCACCACACCGCTGCGCAGCGTCCGGGTGTCCAGATCCCGCAGGTCGGCGCCGTCCAGCAGCACCCGGCCCTCGGTCGGGTCGTAGAACCGGGCCAGCAGCTTCGCCAGCGTCGACTTGCCCGCACCGGTGGCGCCGACCACGGCGACCGTCTGCCCGGCCGGGACCGTGAGAGCGAACTGCGGCAGCACCTCCCCGCCGGTGCGGTAGGCGAACCGGACGCCGTCGAAGACCACCTCGCGGCCCGGCGTGTCCCCGGTGCGGTCCGGCAGCGGGCGCGGCGCCTCCGGCTCCGGCACGGACGGCTGCTGCGCCAGCAGGCCGGCGACCTTCTCCAGCGACGCGCTCGCCGACTGGAAGGAGTTGAGGAACATGCCGAGCCGGTCGATCGGGTCGTACAGGCGACGCAGGTAGAGCGCCGCCGCGGCCAGCACGCCGAGCTCCAGCCCGCCGTCCGCCACCCGGTACGCCCCCCACAGCACGATCGCCGCCACCGCGAAGTTCGCGGTGAGACGGGAGCCCACGACATACCGCGCCATCTCCAGGATGGCGTCCCCGTTGACCTTCAGGTGGCGGTCGTTGAGCGTGCGGAAGGCCGCGTCGTTCGGCTTCTCGCGGCGGAAGGACTGCACCGGGCGGATGCCGTTCATCGTCTCCGCGAACTTCACGATCACCGCGGCGATCGCGGTGGAACGCGTCCGGTAGATGCGCCGCGACCTGTTCTGGAACGAGCGCACGAGCAGCGAGAGCGGCACGAACGACGCGAGCGCGCAGGCGCCCAGCCCCCAGTCGAGGTAGAGCAGCATGGCCAGGATGTAGCCCACCGACACCACGACGGTCAGCAGCTCCTGGAGCCCTTCGTCCAGCAGCTCGCGCAGCGCCTCCACGTCCGTGGTGGCGCGGGAGATGAGCCGGCCGGAGGTGTAGCGGTCGTGGAAGTCCACGCTGAGCGCCTGGGCGTGCCGGTAGATGCGGCCGCGCAGTTCGAGCAGCACCCGCTGGTTCACGTGGGCGGCGGTGGTGACGAAGGCGTACTGGAGCCCGCCTGCGGCCAGCGCGCACACCAGGTATCCGAGGGCGACGGCGATCAGCGGACCGTAGTCGGCGGCGTCCCGGATCGCCGGGACGGCCGCGTCGATCGCGTACGCCACCAGCAGCGGGCCCGCCTGCACCGCCGCCTGCTGGAGCAGCAGCAGGACGGCCGCCAGCGCGACGCGGGGCCGGTGCGGGAGCAGCAGGGAACGCAGCAGCGTCCGCGGCGCGTCGCGCGGGGCCGGCAGCACGTCCTGCGAGAAGGGGTCCTGGTCGGGTCCCGGCGGAGTGGTGGGGAGGGCCTCGCCCGTCACCGACCCCGCCGCGGGGTCCGTGGCCGGTGTGGCGCCGCTGTCGACGGTCGTCGTCACGCCTTCAGGCTCCCTTCGGTGCCGGACGCGACGTCTGCGGCCGTGTCCGGATCTGTGCCGTCCCCGTCCCCGTCCGCGTCGCGCCGGTCGTCGCCGGACATCAGTGCCGCGTACTCGGGGTGCGTGTGCAGCAGTTCGTGGTGGGTGCCGACGGCGGTGACGCGCCCGCCGGACAGCAGCGCGACCCGGTCGGCGAGCAGCACGGTGGACGGCCGGTGCGCCACGACCAGGGCGGTGGTCGTGGCCAGCACCTCCCGCAGCGCCGCCTCCACGGCGGCCTCCGTGTGCACGTCGAGGGCCGACAGCGGGTCGTCCAGCACGAGGAAACGCGGGGAGCCGACCACGGCGCGGGCCAGGGCGAGGCGCTGGCGCTGGCCGCCCGACAGGGACAGCCCCTGTTCGCCCACCTCGGTGTCGACGCCGTGGGGCAGCGCGGCGACGAAGCCGTCGGCCTGCGCGATGCGCAGCGCCCGGTGCAGGGCGTTCTCGTCCGCCTTCGCGGCGTCGTCCGTGCGGGTGCCGCTGCCGTCGGTGCCCATCAGGACGTTCTCCCGCACGGTGGCGGAGAAGAGGGTCGGGTCCTCGAAGGCCACGGCGACGAGGGCGCGGAGGTCCGCGCGGGGGAGGGTGGTGACATCCACGCCGTCGAGGGTGATGCGGCCCTCGGTCGCCTCGTGCAGACGGGGGACGAGCGCGGTCAGCGTCGTCTTGCCGCTGCCGGTCGCGCCGACGAGGGCCATCGTCTCGCCGGGCGGGACGTGGAGGTCGACACCGTCGAGGGTCGGCTGCGCACCGGGCGGTGCGTCCGGGTACCGGAAGGTCACGCCCTCGAACCGCATGCCGGAGCCGGGGTCGTCCGTGATCCTGTCGCCCGTCGCAGTCCGGTCGCCGGCCGTGCCCGCGTCCTCGGGGACGCGGGCGTCGAGGACCTCGAAGACGCGGTCCGTCGCCGTGGCCGACTCGTTGCTCATCGCCAGCAGGAACCCGAGCGACTCCACCGGCCACCGCAGCGCCAGCGCCGTCGACAGGAACGCCACCAGCGTGCCCGCCGACAGGTCGCCTTCGGCGACCTGGATCGTGCCGAGCACCAGCGCCGCACCGAGCGCCAGCTCGGGCAGCGTCATGATGAACGCCCAGATCCCGGCGAGCAGCCGGGCCTTGTGGATCTCGGTGCCGAGCAGCCGCCCGGACAGCGCGCGGAAGGCCCGTGCCTGGCTCTTGTGGCGGCCGAAGCCCTTGATGATGCGGATGCCGAGCACGGCCTCCTCGACGACCGTGGTGAGGTCGCCGATCTGGTCCTGCGCGCGCCGCGCCACGATGAAGTAGCGCGCCTCGAAGAAGGAGCACAGCACCCCGAGCGGCACCAGCGGCGCGAGCACGACCAGACCGAGCACCCAGTCCTGCACGAACATGATCACGCAGCCGACCAGGATGGTGGTGCCGTTGACCACCAGGAACGTCAGCGGGAAGGCGAGGAACATGCGCAGCAGTTGCAGGTCGGTGGTCGCCCGCGACAGCAGCTGCCCGCTGGGCCAGCGGTCGTGGAAGGCCACGGGGAGCCGTTGCAGGTGGGCGTACAGGTCGGCGCGCATGGCCGCCTCGACGCTCGCCAGCGGCCGCGCCACCAGCCAGCGCCGCAGCCCGAACAACGCGGCCTCGGCGATGCCGACGCCGAGCAGCAGCGCGCCGCCGAGCCACACGCCCCGCGTGTCGCGGGCCGCCACCGGACCGTCCACGATCCACTTCAGGACCAGCGGGATGACCAGCCCCATGCAGGACGCGACGATCGCGATGAACGCGGCCGTGAAGAAACGGGCCCGCACCGGCTTGAGGTACGGCCACAGCCGCAGCAGCGACCGCACCGCGGATCTGCCGTCGCCGCCGTCGGCCCGCTGCCCTTCCGGGGGCGGCCCGTCGCCACCGCGGGCGGCGGGCGTGTCGGCGGAGCGGTCGTCGGTGGGGTCGTCGGTGGCGGCGAGGTCGGTGGCAGTCATCAGGAGCGAGCGTACGGTTCGCCACTGACACCGCACACTCGCTTTTTTGGCCCCTCCCGCCTCCGTCCGCGGACCTACGACCGGACGTCCCGCGCCTGCTGGGGCCGGGCGCGCAGCAGCTGCACCGAGCGGGGCGGCAGGGGCAGCTTGTCACCCGGACGGAGCAGTGTGCCCGGCGGCTCGGCCTGGTCCTCGCGCGCGGTGTCCACCAGGAGTTCGTACACCGCGCCCCAGGGCGGGCCGGGCAGCCGGAACGCTCCGGTCGCGGTGCCGGCGTGCAGCAGCCACAGGAACGAGTCGTCGGACACCGGGCGGCCCTTGGCATCGCGCTGCGGCAGATCCCGCCCGTGCAGGTACATCCCCAGGGTGGCGCTCGGCGCGAACCAGTCGGCCTCGGTCATCTCCTCGCCGTACCCGGTGAACCACGTGAGGTCCCGCACCCCCTCCGGGCCGTGCGGCCGGCCGGAGAAGAACGCCTTGCGCCGCAGCACGGGGTGGTCGCGGCGCAGCCGCAGCAGCCGCGCGGTCAGCTCGTACAGCGCCCGCCACCCCGGATCGTCGAGCAGGCTCCAGTCGGTCCAGGAGGTCTCGTCGTCCTGGCAGTAGGCGTTGTTGTTGCCGCCCTGCGTACGGCCCGCCTCGTCGCCGGCCGTCAGCATCGGCACGCCCGTGGAGAGCAGCAGTGTGGTGAGCAGGTTGCGGAGCTGCCGTCGCCGCAGCGCCAGGATCTCCGGGTCGTGGGTGTCGCCTTCGGCGCCGTGGTTGCAGGACCGGTTGTCGTCGGTGCCGTCCCGGTCGTCCTCGCCGTTGGCCTCGTTGTGCTTCCGGTCGTAGCTCACCAGGTCGCGGAGGGTGAAGCCGTCGTGGGCGGTGACGTAGTTGACCGAGGCGTAGGGCCGCCGCCCGCCCCAGGCGTACAGGTCGCTGGACCCGGACAGGCGGTGGCCGAGGTCCCGCACGTCGGGCAGCGCGCCCCGCCAGAAGTCGCGCACGGTGTCGCGGTAGCGGTCGTTCCACTCCGTCCACAGCGGCGGGAAGGCGCCCACCTGGTAGCCGCCCGCGCCCACGTCCCACGGTTCGGCGATCAGCTTCACGCGCCGGAGCACCGGGTCCTGGGCGATGACGGCCAGGAACGGCGAGAGCATGTCGACGTCGTGCAGGGAGCGGGCCAGCGCCGCCGCCAGGTCGAAGCGGAAGCCGTCCACGCCCATCTCCTGCACCCAGTAGCGCAGGCTGTCGGTGATCAGCCGCAGCGTGTGCGGCCGCACCACGTGCAGGGTGTTGCCGCAGCCGGTGTAGTCGGTGTAGCGGCGGGCGTCGTCGGCGAGGCGGTAGTAGGCGCGGTTGTCGATGCCGCGCAGCGACAGCGTGGGCCCGCGTTCGTCCGCTTCGGCGGTGTGGTTGTAGACGACGTCGAGGATCACCTCGATCCCGGCGCCGTGCAGCGCCTGCACCATCCGCTTGAACTCGCCGACCTGCTGGCCGCGGGTACCGGAGGCGGAGTAGGCGGCGTGCGGGGCGAACCAGCCGACGGAGTTGTAGCCCCAGTAGTTGCGCAGACCGCGCCGCAGCAGGTGGTCCTCGTGCGCGAACTGGTGCACCGGCAGCAGTTCGACGGCCGTCACGCCGAGCCCGGTGAGGTGGTCGAGCGCCGCCGGGTGCCCGAGTCCGGCGTAGGTGCCGCGCAGTTCCTCCGGCACACCGGGATGGCGTTTGGTGAAGCCCCGCACGTGCAGTTCGTAGAGCACCGTGTCGGCCCACGGGGTCTTGGGGCGGCGGTCGTCGGTCCAGCTGTCGCGGTCGTCGACGACGACGCCCTTCGGCACGTGCGGCGCGGAGTCGCGTTCGTCCCGCACGGTGTCGGCGAGGTCCTGCTGCGGCCAGTCGCGGACGTGGCCGTACACCTCGGGCGTCAGCACGAACTCGCCGTCCACCGCGCGGGCGTACGGGTCGAGCAGCAGCTTCGCCGGGTTCCAGCGCGCGCCGGTCCACGGGTCCCAGCGGCCGTGCACCCGGTAGCCGTAGCGCTGACCGGGCCGGACTCCGGGGACGAAGCCGTGCCAGATCTCGTGGGTCGGCTCGGCCAGCCGGTGCCGGGTCTCCCGTCCGTCGTCGTCGAAGAGGCACAGGTCGACGGCCTCGGCGCCACCCGCCCACAGTGCGAAGTTGGTGCCCGGGGTCCGGTCCGGCCCCAGGTGGTGGCGTGCGCCGAGCGGTTGCGGACTGCCCGGCCACACGGCCGGCGGGTCCGTCGGGTCGTTCGTCCGCGCGGGTGCCTGCGTCACCAGTGAGCCTCCGTTCCACGGTGCACACGGTGATCCTCACCCGCCGGGCCCTCCGGGGAGGGCCGGAACGGCTCCCGGTGACGCCGAACGGGTGACAGCCCGGCACGGAGCGCTCACCCTGCGCCGCAGCCGCGCACGTTTTCTCCCGGCATGCCCCTCACCGGCGGAAACCGCGACCGAACGGTGACACTGCAGGTGCACAACCCCCGCATGTGTGTGGTTGTCTGACCGGTCACACGCGCGTGGTGCGCTCCCGACGGCGCCACCTGGGGAGCGCGTTCGTGCGCGAGGGGAGAACAGGCCACAGTGGAACTCAAGGCCATACTTGACGGGGCGGAGACGCGGGCGGGCGGCCGGGCCCGCCTCATAGGGGGAGGGGCGGCGGGACTCGTCGTCCTCCTCGTCGTGATGCTGCTGGTGGTGTCGTCCTGCGGGGGCGGCAACAGCGCCGCCGACGAACGGACTCCGGAGAAGGCGAAGCCGAGCGGGCCGTCCGAGGCGGTCGTCACCATCGCTCCGGAGGACGGCGCCGACGACGTGGCGACCACGGGCGAACTGGCGGTGAGCGCCGAGAAGGGGAAGCTCACCGAGGTCGTGGTGCGCACCGCGGACGGCGAGAAGGTGCCCGGCGCGATCACCGCCGACGGCAGCGCGTGGAAGCCCGAGGGGCACCTGCGGACCAAGACGACCTACACCGTGAACGCGGTGGCCACCGACTCCGAGGGGCGGAAGGCCGCCGAGAACGCGAAGTTCTCCACCCTCGTTCCCGGTGACTCCTTCGTCGGCTTCTTCCAGCCGGAGGACGGCGACAAGGTCGGCGTCGGCATGCCGGTCTCGATCACCTTCAACCGGGCCATCGAGGACCTGGAGGCCGTGGAGAAGGCCATCTCCGTGACGGCGGAGCCCGAGGTGGACGTCGAGGGCCACTGGTTCGGCAACCAGCGCCTCGACTTCCGTCCCGAGGAGTACTGGGCGGCCGGCACCGAGGTCACGCTCGACCTCGACCTCGACGGTGTGGAGGGCGCGGACGGCGTCTACGGGTCGCAGAAGAAGTCGGTCACCTTCGAGATCGGCCGCTCGCAGGTCAGCGTGGTCGACGCGAAGAAGAAGACGATGACCGTCACCCGCGACGGGAAGGAGCTGCGTACGGTCCCGATCAGCGCCGGCGCCCCGGCCACGCCCACGTACAACGGCATCATGGTGATCAGCGAGAAGTACGTGGTCACCCGGATGAACGGCGCGACCGTCGGCTTCACCGACGACGACGGCGAGGGCGAGTACGACATCAAGGACGTGCCGCACGCGATGCGGCTGTCCACCTCCGGCACCTTCATCCACGGCAACTACTGGGCCTCGTCGGCCACGTTCGGCTCCACGAACACCAGCCACGGCTGCATCGGCCTGGACGACGTGCGCGGCGGCTGGGACGAGAAGGCGGCGGCCGCCTGGTTCTTCGAGAACTCCCTCATCGGCGACGTCGTGCAGGTGAAGAACTCCGCCGACCCGGAGACCATCGCCCCGGACAACGGCCTCAACGCCTGGAACATGTCCTGGGAGGAATGGACCGCCGAGCAGTAGCCCTCCGGGCCGCCCGGCCGACACGACCGGCCCCCCCACCCGGCGCCCTTCGCGCCGGGTGCGGGGGCCGAGGCGTGTGAACGAACGCTAACCTGCCCGTATGACTGTGACTCTCGAAGTGGCCGACGGCGTCGGCACTCTCCGCCTGGACCGCCCGCCGATGAACGCCCTGGACGTCGCCACCCAGGACCGGCTCCTCGAACTCGCCCACGAGGCGACCGCCCGTGAGGACGTCCGCGCGGTCGTGATCTACGGCGGCGAGAAGGTGTTCGCGGCCGGCGCGGACATCAAGGAGATGCAGCGCATGGACCACGCGGCGATGGTCGCCCGGTCCAAGGGCCTCCAGGACGCCTTCACGGCGGTGGCCCGCATCCCCAAGCCGGTCGTCGCCGCCGTCACCGGCTACGCGCTCGGTGGTGGGTGCGAGCTGGCGCTGTGCGCGGACATCCGCATCGCGGGCGAGAAGGCCAAGCTCGGTCAGCCGGAGATCCTGCTCGGCCTGATCCCGGGAGCCGGCGGCACGCAGCGCCTGTCCCGCCTGGTCGGTCCGGCCAAGGCGAAGGACCTCATCTTCACCGGACGCCAGGTCAAGGCGGACGAGGCGCTCACCCTCGGCCTGGTCGACCGGGTCGTGCCGGACGCCGAGGTGTACGAGGCGGCGCACGCGTGGGCCGCGAAGCTCGCCGCGGGCCCGGCCATGGCGCTGCGCGCGGCCAAGGAGTCGGTCGACGCGGGGCTGGAGACGGACATCGACACCGGCCTGACCATCGAACGCAACTGGTTCGCGGGCCTGTTCGCCACCGAGGACCGGGAGACCGGCATGCGCAGCTTCGTGGAGGACGGCCCGGGAAAGGCCAGGTTCCGCTGACTCGTCCGCGAGGCTCCCGAACGGCCGGGGGTGGCGTGGGGTGGCGCATGCCGTCCGCGCGTCACCCCTCCGCCGTTTCCGGGGGCGGGTGTCGCATGCCCCCGGACGGGTAGTGATCATGCCTGCGCGGAACGTAGTCGCTGGTCATCGACGTGATCAGGGCGGCCGGTCGCCCCAGGGCATATGCCAGATCCGGAGATCTCCGACCTGACTCCCAGGTCAGCAATATTCCGGAACAGCCACGAAGTGTGCTTGCACGCGCCATGATGGTCCGCATGGCCGGAGAGGGTGACGTGGCGAGCATGACCGGAGCAGCGACGGAGACGGGAGTCGTCCTGGGGGGCCTTGGCAGTCCGCCGACCCTCGGCGCCGTCGTGGAACTCGTGGGCGACCCGACGCGCGACGAGGTGCGACTGCCCAACCGCCCGGAGTCCGCGGCCACCGCGCGGCGCCTCGCCGAAGCCGTGCTGCGTCAGGGCTGGGCCGCCCCCGCCACCACCGCCGAGCACGCCGTGCTGCTGGTCTCCGAACTCGTCGGCAACGCCGTACGCCACACGGGCGCGAGCACCTTCGGCCTGCGTATGCACCGCCGGCGCGGCCGGCTGCGCATCGAGGTCCGCGACCCCTCGCGCGGCCTGCCCTGCCTGCTGCCCGTCACGGAGATGGACACCAGCGGACGGGGCCTGTGGCTCGTGGACCGCCTCGCCGACCGCTGGGGCGTGGACCTGCTGCCGCGCGGCAAGTCCACCTGGTTCGAGATGCGCCTGCCCGACCCCCGGTAGCGGGGCCGGGGGCGGCGCTCAGCGCAGTACGCCCGCGGCGCGGGCCGCGGCGAGCCACTGCGGGAACTCGTCGGTCAGCCCCTCGTACAGAGCGGCGTCCGACCAGCCGAGCGGATCGGCGCCCAGCGGCAGGAATCCGGCGTTGTCCACCACCCGCTTCGCCGGCACCGGAAGAGCGTCCAGCTTCCGCAGGAACCGGAACTCGTCCTCGCCGAACCCGACGAACTGCCAGAAGAGCGGCAGCGCCGCACTCTCGCACAGCACCCGCTCCGCCGCCGACTTCGACGTCGGGCCACCGTCCGTCTGGAACACCACGAACGCCGGGTCGCTCGCCCCGCTCGCCCGGTAGTGGTCCACCACGGCCTGCATCGCCAGGTGGTAGTTCGTCCGGCCCATGTGCCCCAACGCGTCGTGCTGCGCCCCGATCCGCCCGGCGTAGTCCGTCAGCGACACCTCGGCCACACCGTCCACCCCGGTGGAGAAGAACACCACCGGCACGCGGCCGTCGTCGTCGAAGTGCGCCGCGAGTCCGAGTGCCTGCTCGGCCAGCCGCTGTGCCGAACCGTCCCGGTAGTAGGGACGCATGGACCCCGACCGGTCCAGCACCAGGTACACCGCCGCCCGTACGCCGCTCAGCCGCCGCTTCTCCAGGCTGACGGCGGCCTGCTTGTACAGGCTCACGAGGCCCGGCGCGGCCTGCTGCATCTTCTCCAGGCTGACCGCGGCTCCTCCGCCGCCACCCTCCGGCCGCTTCACGTCGTCGCTCGCCATGGCGGTGCCCCCTCGTCCTCCGGGGCCGCTGCTCCCGGAGCCTGTGCCGTCGGTACCGCCGAGCCTAGACGCACACAGCGGTGGGGGCGGACGGTTCGCGGTGAACCGTCCGCCCCCGCCGCATCCGGCCTGCGGAAACGCGCGCGCCCGGGGAGTGCCCGGCCTCAGTGGGACAGGGCGCTGCGGGCGTAGCCGCGGGCCTGCTCGGCCCGGGCCTGCGTCGCGTGCTGTGCGGCACGTACGCGGTGCTCGGCGCGCTTGCCCAGGTCGGACGTGCGTGCGTGCTTGGCACCGTGCTGCGCCTTCTTGGCGAGGTCGGACTTCTTCGCCTGCTTGACGCCGTGCCGGGCCTTCTTGGCGAGGTCGGACTTCTTCGCCTGCTTGACGCCCTGCCGGGCCTTCTTGGCGAGTTCGTCCCGCTGCTTCTGGGCCTGCGCCACGCTGTGCTGGGCCTTCTTGAGCCCGTGCTTCCTGGACTTCCCCCAGGCCTTGCGGCCCTTCCGCATGCCGTCGTGCTGAGCCTCCAGCACGGCGTGCTGAGCGTCCAGAACCGCGTGCTGCACCTTCTGGAGACCACTCTTCTTCGACCGGCCGAAGAGCTTGCCCCTGGCGCCGCCCTTGCCCATGCTCTTCGCCAGCTTGGCGCCGCGCTTGGCGTTCTTCTTGTGATGCTTCAGGGCGTGCGCCGCGTACAGCTCGGCCGCGTGCCCGGCGGTGCCGATGCGCTTGCCGGCCGTGTGCGCGCTGTGCCGCGCCAGCCAGGCCGCGGACGGCTTGCCGTGCGTGTCGGCCGCGGCGAGCAGCAGTCCGCCCGCCAGCCCGCAGTTCTTCAGGAAGTGCACGAGCTGCTGCTCCCGGGCCTCCGGGTCCGACTCCTCCCAGAAGCGGTGGGTGGCCGCGGTGGTCGGGATCAGACTGCCCAGGAGGAAGAGCGCCGCCACGCGTGGCGCCTTGCCGAAGGCCAGCGCCGATCCTGCGGCGATCTTCACGGCGGCGTCGATCTTGACCAGCGTCTCGGCATCCGTGGGCACGTTGTCCGGGATCTGGTCCTCGTACCTGCCGACGGTCTGGTCCAGGAGCGGCTTCGCGGCCTGTGCGTGGGCCTCCACCGCACGCAGGGCACTGATCCCGCCGTACACGAAGGTCGCAGCCAACAAGGGACGGGCAACTCGACGAAGGATCATCTGATGAACACCTCTCTCGCTACGTCCTCACTCTGCCCGCGTACCCAATGAGCCGCACCTTGCACAACGCTGCGTACACGCGACCGGGTGAGCAGCGGTGACCGCCTGCGTCCGGGGGGTCCGTCAGCCGGTGCCGGTGCCGGTGCCGGTGGCGGCGTGGAGGGCTTCGCGCCAGGTGCCGCCGTTCTGGATGATGTGGGCGGGGCTGCCGGGGCGGGGTGGGGTGGGTTTGGCGAGGGAGACCTTCGGGGCCGTGGGCGGGGGTGTGGGTGTGG